>CAZCAI010000194.1:0-7552 GCA_964496595.1 uncultured Anaerolineales bacterium | reverse complement strand
CCTCCGAGATGCCTTCGCCGATAAAGATGATCAAGATTAGCGCGGCGGTCAACCCCGCGGAGACCCTCGCGATCCAGCGCACGATATTGACGGTTTTGCTTCCATTCCCTTCGTTCATTTTTCTTTCCTCCGCTAAAAATCTGCACTTTACGGATGCGGATTCAGCTTCCGCACCAAATCCCGCAGCGCGCGGGCGCTATCGACGAGCTGATCTGCTTGGGGACTTGGGCATTGATTGCCACTAGTACACCTCGGCGGAAGTTCCTCCCCAGTTAGCTACGCTCGGAGCGGATCGTCAGATCCGCGACTCTACGTCGGAACGGGGATCTGACGATCCCCTTGGAGCAAATTTAACTGGGGAGCCATTTATGCCGCGCTGTACTAGGGCCGCTGCCACAAAATCACATCCTGCGAGGGGAGGACGACGGGTAGATCCCGGTAGAGGTACCACGAGACGGTCTGCGGGCAGATGGGCGGGAAGGCGGGCTGGCATCCCGGCAAGAAATATTTGCCGCCGGTGATGGCGACGAAGGCCGCGCCGCGCCACGCGCCTGTGGACGCCTGCGCTTCTTCCATCGCGGGCGCGCCCTCCGCCGGGGTGATGACCAGATCGGGCGGGGACGCGGGCCACGCGGGCGTCAGCTCGACCCGCTCGAAATCGCGGAAGTGCCATCGCGCCAGCGCTGTGAGCGCGGCGTCCCCATCGACGATGGCGACGGCGAACGAGTCCCGACGCTCCCCGCGCTGGTACATCAGCTCTGTGGCTGTCGCGCGCAGATTCGCCAAATCGGGCGAGCCGCTCGCGGTGATCGCCAATTCGGCGGGGTCGGTGGGCCGCTCGAACGCTAATCCCCACGCGAAGCTGACCTGGAGCACAAGGCTCACGGCGCACACGCCCAGAAGCGCCCCGCGCGCGGCGATGCGCGGCGGCACACTGAATCCGAAGAGCACGGCCAAGATCCCCTGGAGCGTTACAATCGCCCCGAGGCCCAGGAGCACCAGCGGCCACCCCTGGACGGTCGCGCCGGCGACGGTGTGCCGCGCCAACATCAGCCCGCCCGTCATCCACAGCACAGATCCGACGGCCACGTGTAACGCGAACATCAACCGCTGGTCGCGTGGCAGCGCCGGCGACGCCACGCGCTGCGCGCCGTAGCCGGCCAACAGCGTCAGCGGGATCAGCGCGGCGAGGACGCCGGTGGCCGGGACGCCCGGTCGCATCGAGGTGAGGAGCAGCGCCAACATGCTCCACAGCGCCCACATCAGCGGGCGCAGTGCAAACCGGCGGATCGCGAAGATCAGGCCGACGCCGGCCAGCAGCAGCGTCAGCGGCTCGTAGAGCATCAGCAACATGACGCCGAGTTGACCCGTCCCGCCGCTGCGCCACGCGCTCAGCCACGCGACTATCCCTTGGCCCAGGCGGCCCCAATTCCCCCAGTAGAACCCCGCGCCGATGGCGACCCACCACGCTATCGCCACTCCCAGCCCCACGGGCCGAGGCCATCTCCGCCAGATGATCGGCGAGGCCGCTTGGGGTTCGCTCTCCGATATCCAGTGAAAGATGAGCCACGCGATCAGGGCGGGGAGCAGGGTATCGTAGAATGCCGGCCCGCCGATCACGCCGAGCGCGACGCCGCTCGCGATCAAGAGCGGGCGCTGCCACGGGCGGCGCTCGTCTTCGCCCAGGAGGAAGGCCGTGAACAGCAAGCTCGCGCCTAAGATGCCCAACGTGGTGCTCTCCACCTGTCGCGAGGCGAAGAGCGCCAGCGGCGAGAGCGTCAGCAGCGCGGCGGCCGTCCACGCGCCCAGCGCACCGACCTCGCGCCGCCACAGCCACGGGATCGCGACCAGCGCGAGGCCCGCCAGCGCGGGCAGGAGGCGCGCCATGCTCTCCGACGCGCCGAAGAGCGCGAAGAGCAGGCCGTTGCTGACCAGGAGCAGGGGGCTGTCCACCTCGGCGGGCCACGCGCCCCCGCGCGGGACATCGAGCGCCGCCACCGCCTGGATGGCCTCATCCGGGCCGAACGGCGCCTGCCCCAGCGCGACCAGGCGCACGCTCGCCGCGATGAGGAGCAAGACGATCCAGGGCCAATGCGATTGTTTTATTGTCATACAAACACCTCAGTATTCCTTGCTCGTATTGCGTACTCCGTATTGCGTAAAATCATCTCGCTTTGTACGAAATACGCAATACGAAATACGCTTTACGTTGCTTTCTAGAAGATGATAAAGCTACTCCCCGTTTGATAAATCACAACCTCCGCGCTCTCGTAGACGCGGGGGAACATCGCTGCGAATTTCGTCAGGCCCGCGTCGGGATAGCGCGCGCGCTCCACCGGGCCGATGTAGATGTAGGCGATGTCATACTGCGCGATGACGGCCCGCGCCTCTACCGGATCTTCGGTGGTGAAGAGTACCTCCAGCGCCTGGGCGCGGCGATCCTGCTCCGCGCTGGCGCCGCGCCACTGCCTCTCGTGATCGGCCCAGCCCAGCACGGTGGGCAAGCCTGTGTGCGCCGCGATCCGCCCTTCGTAGGTGTAGGCGCGTCGCTCGTCGCCCGGCGTCTCCGCGATGACGGGCCGCCCGTCCACGTTCGCGTTCAGCCACTGGATCGCGGCGTAATCCTCCGGATGGCCGTCGGCCAGCCACGCCGCGCCATCCAACGTCCACGGGACGCCGTGCTCCTCCGCGCGCTTGGGGATCGCCAGCCCGGTGTAGAGCATCCCGATCAGGATGAGGACGCCGGCCAACGCGGCCCACTTCCGCCCGCGCGGATGCTCGAGCCAGCGCGCGACCTGCCACGCGCCGGCCACGCTCCACAAGATCCACGCCTGGAAATAGAACTTGAAGATGGTGTTCATCCGGGTGTGGAAGATGTCCTTGAGAAAGACGAACTCCGGCGCCAACGTGAGCAGCAGCCCCAACAGCGCCAACATCAGCGGGAAGGGCGCCGCTATCGGATGCGGGGAGCGCGCGGGTTGGTCTGAATCGCGTGCGTCGCGCCCGAAGCCCAGGATCGCCAATCCCCCGGCGCTGACGCCGACCAGCAGCAGGATCGCCGTCCACGGATTCGCGATCCGCTGCCAAAGCGCCGCCAACGCCGTCTCCGGCGGCAGGTTGTAGCCCTGCACCGATTCCCCCCGCAGGATGATGAGGAGGTAGGGATAGGCGGTCACGGCGCCGATCAGCAGGCTGAGCGCCACGATCCCGGCGAGGGCCAGCGCGGCCCATTGGGCGATGGCCTCCCAGCGGAGCTGCGCCCGGCGCGCGGCGTTTGCGATCACGCCGATGACGGGCGCCAGCAGCGGCGTGAACATCACGGCGAATTGGGGCAGGCGCGTGGCGTTGAAGAGGTTGGGCAAGATCCCGCCGGCCTGCGAGCGCAGACCCAGCCAGAAGGGCGCGTAGCAGAGCAAGCTGCCCACGCCCAAAAAGAGCGCCTCGATTTTCAGATCCCACGCCAGATCAAAGAGCGCAGCGAGATCCCAAGAAGCCTCAGCCTCGCGCTGGCGCTGAAGATGGCCGAGCAAGAGCGCGCCGCCCATCAGCGCCCAGCCCAGGGGGAAATCCCACGTATTGAGGAAGCCTAACGTCCCCAGCACGACGACGTAGCCGCTCAGCTTGGGGATGGGCGCCCACCACGGTTGGCCCTCGCGAGGCCGTTCGTCGCGTTCGAGGGTCTGTTTATAGAGATGGAACGCCAGGGCGATCACGAGTAGGACGAAGGGCAGTGCCAGGAGATGCGGGTGCATATCGCCCAAGATAAAGCTGAAGGCCGGGAACTCGTCGATGACCTCTTGATGATCGCCCCAGGGCGTGACGTCGCGGATCACGCGCGAGGCGCGCCACCACCAGAAGAAGCGCGTCGGAATCCAGGTATAGGGCGGCTCCGGCGCGGCGTTCAGATCGACGATGTCCAGCCAGCGCCAGAAGGCACCGGGCAGCAGGCCGCGCGCGTGGAGCACCTCCAGAAAGCCCTCGCCGTTGCCCGCGAGGAGCAACATCACGGGGCCGAGCAGGGGACGGAGCGCGTCACGGCGATTCAACAGATCGTAGACGACGCCATAGGCGGTCACTGCCGCCAGCGCGAACCAGCCCGCGTTCCCCAGATTGAACGCGATGGACGCGGGGAGCGCGGCCAGGCGCGTGATCATCCCCAGCAGGTGATAGCCCAGGTAGTAGTAGGAGATCGCGTAGCCGGAGAGCCACGGATCGTGCGGCGGCATCGCGGGCGAGCGCAGGACGGCGTTGAGGAAGGCGATTTCCATCCACTTTTCGCCGCCCGCCGTCTGCAACTGTGGTTGCGAGGCGCGCACGAAGCTCCACAGGATCAGCGCGATCAAGAAGAGCGCCTCGGTGACGAGCACCAAGCGGCGATGCTCGCGCCACCAGGGCTGCACGTCCGCCCACTGCCCGCGCATCGACCAGAGGCCCAGGGCGAAGATTGCCCCCAGCGCGACCAACGTCGCGGCGGCGGTGTTGCCCCAGATGTGCAGGATGCCGCCCCACCAGAAGAGCACGCCGACCAGGAGCACGCCCAGCGCTTTCGCGGCCGCGTAGCCCCGCGAGGGCAGCGCGCGCAACCATCCAAAGGCCAGCGGCAGGCCCGCCAGCGCGAATCCTTGTAATGTGAGATACCAAATTAAAATGGATCCAATCATCTTGAGTTCGCTTCTCCCATTTGGGTTAATTGGCGGGTCATTTGGGCAAAGAGCCGCGCGTTTTCCACGGCCAGCGCCGATTGATCGGCCAGCGCGGAGAGGAAGGCCAGATCGTCCGGGGTGTACGGTCGCTCGCTGCGTCGCCCGCTCACCAGCAGCCAGCCGATCAGCCGCTCGCGGCGGCGCAGCGGCACGCAAATCTCGCCCGTGTCGGCGTTCATATCCGCCAGCGCTGCATCTTGGGGATAGCGGTTCGGCTCGATGAAGAAGGCCGAGTCCTCCGCCGCGATCCGCGCTGCCACGGGATCGGTCGTGGCCCGGGTCGTCGGGGGCGGCGCGCCCAATCCCATGCTGTGGGGCCGATAGGCGGCGCTTTCGTCATCGTAGAGCCAGATGGCGGCCCTTCGCGCGTACAGTGTGTCTTCGATCTGCCGGCCCAGCGCCTGTAAGACCTGCGGTAGGGCGAGCATCTCCGTTAATTGGCGGCTGAACGACTGGAGCGCGGCGCGATAATCCACCCGCGTCCGCAGGAAGAGGCGATCCACCCAGTGTTGGAGATAGCGGCGCACCGGATCGAAGGTCACGATCAGCACTAAGATGAAGAGCGCGATGTAGACCAGATCCGCCGAGGCCTCGAAGCGCGCGAGCGCGTTGGCGAGCAGGCGGCCCAGCAGCAGATAGAGTCCCAGGCCTAAGATGGCCATCAAGCCGTAGGTGAGGCCGCGCGCGAAGACGGCGTCCACATCCGCCAGTTGGTAGCGGAGCACGGCGTAGGCCAGCGCCAGGGGGAAGAAGAGCGCGAACGGTGCGTAGATGCCGGTGAAGGGGCGGGGCGCGCCGAAGACGTTGGAGAGTTGCCAGAAGATGATGGGGCCGAAGGCTAACGTCGCGCCCATCAGGATGATGCGACTTTGGCGGCGCGCGGTGGTGGAGGTTGGGCAGCGCAGGCGATGGACCATCATCCCCAAGAAGAAGAGCATGCCCAGGCCGTTTTCCAGGTAGATGATGCGCCACATGGGGATGAAGGCCCACGAGCTGGGCCAGTGGTAGAGCGTCAGTTGGCCGGCCAGCAGGAGCAGGCCGCCGATGCCGTAGAAGAGCCAGACGAGCCACGGGCGCTGCTGGACGAGGCGCACGGGGCGCGGGAAGCGCAGTCCCAGTTGGGCGAAGAAGACGCCGCTCAGCGTGATCGCCGCGATCCAGATGCGGGGGAAGATGCCGCTGACGGTCAGATCGAAGACTAAGGCCAGCGTCAGGGCGAAGGCGATGGATCCCAGCACGAAGACGATGCTGAGCCGGTCGCTTTGGGAGAGCATCACCCACGTGCCCAGTCCCATGATCACGAGCGCGGTGGTGTAGGGCGCCAGGAAGATGTTGGCGAAGTCGGCCATGGGCCACGCGGTGAGCGGCAGGAGGACGGTGCGCTGGCTGCCATCGGGCTGATCGAAGGTGAAGAAGGCCTCGCCGCCGACCTGGTACGCGGTGCGGAGCACGCGCTGCAATTCGCGGTTGTTCTGGATGGGGATGTCATCCACGGCGATGACGCGCTCCGGCTCGGCCAGCGGCGGCGTGAAGTTGAATCGCGCCCACGAGGAGCGCCCGAAGGGCGTCAGCACCCCGCTCGGCTCCGCCGTGAAGCCGGGGAACGGCACATGGCGCAAGGTATCCCACGCGGTAAAGTGCGCGCCCAGCAGCACGCCCCACCCGGCGATCAGGCAGAGCAGGAGCGCGAGGCGGGTCAGCCTCATTTGGAGGGAGGCCTCTTTGGGAAACAGGTGTTGGATGATGTTTTGCATACGATATATCTTCTCCATTAGTATCGTAATGGTTCAATTTAAGCCGGGCATTAAAATACCCGTCTCAAAGCTGAAGTCGGCTTCAAGCCGACTTGCGCTTGTAGCCCGCAATTCATTCGCGGGCGATAGCTGCGGATCTTTCCAACCTCTAACCTCCATCCGCCGTCACTGTAATCAGTGGCGCGATCTCCTCGTAGGTGTTGGGGCCGATGCCGGAGACCTCCATCAGCGCCTCGGTGGTGGGGAAGGGGCCGTGCTCGGCGCGGTAGTCCAGGATGCGCTGGGCCAGCGTCGGGCCGATGCGGGGCAGCATTTCTAACTCCGCCGCCGTCGCCTGGTTGATGTCAATGCGCTCGTCCTGGGGTGCAGCGCTCTCAACGGTGAGTTCGGCATCGGGCGCGACTGGTTCCGGCGTCGCGCTGGCGCGTTCTGGTACGATGATGTGCTGGTGATCGGAGAGCGGCGCCGCCAGATTGAGCGCCTTCATATCCGCCGCGTCCGTCGGGCCGCCGACGGCCTCCAGCGCGTCGGCGAGCAGGCTGCCAGGCGGCATCGTCACCACCTCTGGCGCGACTACCGCGCCGCTGACGTAGACGCGCAGCGGGTGGGGCGTCGCTGTGGGCGGGACCGTCACGCCTTCCGCGCCCTCGCCGTCTGTCGCCTCGCGCGTCACGCAGACCTGGCCCCAGTAGGGCGGGGGCGTGAGCTGCGCCGCGTTCAGCGGGTTGGCCTCGCGGGGCGTGAAATGCCCAATCGCGCCGCCGACGATGAGCGCGATCACCGTCGCCAGCACCAGGTAGCCGCGATACTGGATGCGCACCTGCCGCTCGATCTCCTCCCGGGCCGGCTGATCTTTGCCCGAGCCGGTGAGCGCGTCGAGGCGCTCGGTTATGGGTAGGGCGGATTGATAGTTATCTTCTGGCATAGGGTTAGTATATCCTCGAATTGTGAATTGCGAATTTAGAATTTTGAATCTTTACTCAATGACTCACCTGAAATAGCCTGTTTTTTTTACCATAGAGGCACAGAGATTTTAAATATCACCTTATTTTTGATCAAATAGAGGCCATTTCTATTCAAACTTAACATAACTCA
>CAZCAI010000193.1:0-7565 GCA_964496595.1 uncultured Anaerolineales bacterium | reverse complement strand
TTTAGGATTACGGCGTGCCTGGCGCGTAATCCAGCTAATGCATAGTACTAAAGAAGTACCTGAGGTCGATAGAGGGCGCCGACAGTTCTTGCGCCAAAGCCGTGCCCTAATGGCTGTTGTTCCGCTACTTAGCTTGCCTACCTTTCAAAAGGGGCGTTTCCTGTTCTTGGGGTCCGATACAAAAGAATGGGAAAAATATACAGATGAGGATTTTGGCTTCAGTCTGGAATATCCGTCTGGTTGGCAAATGGAGTGCAAAGAGAAACAGCCTGTCCCGCCCATTGACGATGAAGCTATCCTTAAGCGGCTTGTCATTTCAGCATGGCCCGCCTTGGTATATCTGGACGTGTGGCAGATGAAAGGAAAGAGCTTTTCCGATTGGCTTACATGGTACAAAGAGACTCGCCTGGTGGAGCAGATGCCCATAGCAGCTAATGCCACTATAGCCGGACAACAAGCCGCGGTGTTTTTACAGGCGCACCAACGGGACTTGATGCTCGCTTACTTAAGCGATGGTGACCATGTCTACCGCCTCATGAACTGGATGACAAACGAGTCCAGAGATTTGGATTCCTACTGGCATATGCTAGATACGTTCATGTTGCCAGGGATGACTACTGCAACAGCGGTTGAACTTCCTTTGATTGTCAAAAATGATGCAAATCGCTCTTCTCAGCAAATGCCTGAGCTAAGGGTAGCTACTTGTTGTGGTTATTATAGCCAGTACAATCCTTTCCCCTGTTGCAACGATGGCAACTGCACTTGGTGGTGCTACTTCAAACATGGATATGTTCCATTTACAGGAGATGCAGGGACCTGGTGGGGAAAGGTTCCTGATCACTCTTACTGGCGTCAATCTAGCTATCCACCTATAGGCGGCGATATGGCCATTGCTTGCTGGAGCGGAATTCCTGGACATGTGGCCCATACGAATTACTGGTCTGGTAGTGGCGATGTTTCCATTACCGAAATGTTCTGGTGTAGCTCTTGTCCTAGTTCTAGAAGCATCCCACATACCACTCCTACTCAGGGATGGATATATGACATCCTCGCCTGAAGGATGACGCATTACATCCTCAAAGTGCTCAAGAATCTGGCAGGCCCCATATTCTGAGTTAGAGGCAAGAAGGAAATTTGAGTAGAAAGGAGGTAAAAATATGAGCCGGTTAACAAGAGCGTCTGTCGCGAGTTTGCAGGCTCGCTCATTAGTGCTGTTCTGTGCGGTTCTTATCTTGACAAGCTGCACCACCGGGGGCTTGCAACCCACGGTTAACCAAATACCCGCTACAGCAAGTGCACAACCGCCGACAGCTATCCTCGAAACCCCCTCACCCGCGGCGACGATGACAGCCTTGATACCCTCGGCGACAGCTATAAACATAGCCATGACACCAAATCCAGGATGGGTCTGGTATGAGGAGCCCGAGGCGCCCGGTGTTCTTTTTCAGCTGCCGCAAGCATGGGAGGTTACCTCATCACGGCCACGTCGCTATCACGCGCCGGAGACCGGCTCTATTATCGAAGTGCGAGCGTATGATTTTGCCGGCTCCGATTGGCTTGAATGGGTGCAACATGAATCGCAACCAGGCTATTCACTGGCTGCTGGCTTCGTCAAGGAAAACGGACTGGTGCGCGGGCGCCCCGCCTTTCATTATGTCGAGGCCGGTGGTGAGTACACGATGAAGCTATACGTGCGGGACGAGGGCCGGATCGTCCTCTTTTTCTTCCAGAGCGCTACAATGCCGCGTTCCGAAGAAGAAATGGATACTCTGTGGACGTTGTTTGAGACTGTTCAATTCGCTAGTGGCAATGGAGGAGAAACCAGTCTGCCCACCGGCTGGCTGAAGGGACTGACGCTAACCACGTTCTATCCAGAACAGCTAAACTTTTCCGGCGAGCTGGAAACCATTACGGGTACTGTCGAAACGTGGCAGATGGGGCCGCCACCAAACGAGGCCACGATTGTGGACGCCGGCGGCGCGCGTTACTTGATTGACATAGAGGCTCATTACAGCTTCGAGGGATTCCCGATTGCCTACTTGGCAGGCCTACCGGTCCGGTTCGAGGTCGAGCCTGGACGGTCGATCACGGTGAAAGGCTACCATAGCGGCGAAACCCTGAACGGCACGGCACGCCTCTACCCGATTGTCATTGAGCCCCATGATTCGGAAGAGCAGGCGCTTCTGTTCTACCAGCCGTTTAACGATCTATACCGCGTCAGTGCTGAGACACTGGCCGAATACCCCGACGCTGCTACCGTTTTCGTGCGCGGCTCCTGGGAGGAGGTAGCCACGCTTTTTGGTAGCGAGCCGCAAGATAGCGCCCCAGGCGGTATTGTGGAGATAGACTCCACAACTGATGTTCTGGTGAAGGGTTCACTTACCGGGACAGAGCCGCCACTTTTGAACGTTTCCGAACTGTACTACCTGGATGGCGAGTGTGCGCTGGTGAGGAGCAGCATGCAGCAGTGCCAGTATTTTCAGCAAGTGAGGTGAGGGCGAGGGCGCCGAGTGAGTGTATCTGGTCGGAGCGACCAGGAAAAAATGGTCGCTCCGGTGATGACAAACCTCCGAGCGTATGTTAGGATAAGAGTTGTGGGTAAACTTCAATTAAACGTAAGGAGGTTAACGATGTACAGAAATTTCAAGTTGTTCTCGGTGTTCGCGTTGCTGGCGCTGCTGTTGAGCACCGGTATAGGTACAGCTCAATCACTCTCGAATGCCCAACAGCCGCCGTCTGTCTCTATCGAGGTAGATGGTAAGACGATCCCTATCGAGTCAGGCAAAAACGTTCACCCCCAAACGTACGATCTCTTGTCTCGTGATCCCGATTTCGCTTCGCGAGAAGACATAAAGTGGATCTTTGTGGATGATATGTGGGTACCCTTAAAGCAAACGGAAGAACTTGCACTTCGGGAAGCGCCAATCCTTGAAAAAACACATTCTCCCGATCCCAGTCCGGAGTATATTCCTGAGTGTCAAATCACGCTTGATGTCCATACCTATGGTCAATGCTGGTCACCCTGGGGTAACGATTGCTTGTACCACCTTCCGTGTGCTGAGAGTGATGACTGTAACTGTACCTGTGACACAATGTGCGCCCAAGGTTGTGCCATAACCTCGGCCACTATGGTATTTAGATACTATGGGGCCAACAACAATCCCGGTGAAGTAAATGAGTGCTGCGGAGATCACGATTGCCGCTCAGGATGTAATTTGTTGTGGCAGTGTGCGGCCGATCACTGCAGTGACAATGATGCCGGATTTGTTGGTTACTATGGCTTTTATTGGTCCGCCCTATGTGGATTGCTGTCCCAGGGCAGGCCTCCCATTGTAGACGTAGGTGGACACTTCGTCGTGGTGTACAGGAGTCTCGGCTACGATCTCGACGATGCTTGCGATTACTACATTAATGATCCAGCCGACGGCTCAACCTATA
Organism: uncultured Anaerolineales bacterium; assembly: GCA_964496595.1. Classification (GTDB taxonomy): domain Bacteria; phylum Chloroflexota; class Anaerolineae; order B4-G1; family SLSP01; genus JAAAOZ01. Next base: position 4,127 of record CAZCAI010000193.1, on the reverse strand, counting down.
AGAAACTATGTTACTATACCAACAATCCAGTTATGATCGCCGAGTATTACAATAGATGATGGTAGTGGTTAAAATTGACTGATGGCTTCACGCGGCTCAGATCACACAGAATCTCAATAAGGCATATCTTCCCACTTCACTCCCATTCCTTGGGCCTTGTGTGGGCTTTTGGCCCCACCGCGACCTTGGTGGTGTTGAGCTTCATTGGGGTCATCAGTCAAAATTCACCACCATCTAGATGATTTCAGTCTGCCGAAATGCGTTAGCTATCAGTGTGCTGAGGGAACCCGTATCGACGGCGGCCGTGGTTTGATAGGCCAAAAAGGAGTAACTATGAAGAGTTGCATTATCGTTTGTCTTTTAGCGTTGGTATTTGCCCTCATTGGATGCGACGGCAATTATCAGCCCACCTCCCCGCCGTTGACCGCGCCCGTCGCCAGCCCTACAACTTCACGCCCCACCGCCACGCCAACGATAGAGCTTACCCCCTTCCATGAAGATCCGATCGAAGAGCAGCGGGCTAGGTTGACCGCTGAGCCTACGCCTACGCTCACCCCCGGCCCCGGCTTTCCCGACTTGCCCGACCTTACGTCTCCCCCTGGTGGATGGATCGCTTTCCAGACGCCGGAGGAGTACCTGAGCCTGATCTCTCCCGACGGCTCGCAGCGTATCACCGTGACTGAGCAAGTAACGGTCGATAGCTTCGGCTGGTCGCCCGATGGGCGAAAGTTGGCCTTCGCCTTCGACGGTCAATTGAGTCTCATCTCCATAGAGGATTCTCGCTTCGTATCCTTGACTGAGCAAGCCGGGCAGATCAGGCATTTTGCCTGGTCACCCGATGGACATTGGGTGGCCTTCATCATCAGACAGAAAGGTTCCAGAGGCGGTCAATTGAATCTCGTCTCGATAGAAAACCCTCGTCCTATCCCGCTCACGCCGTTGGATGCTGTCCGATCCATAGATCTGATATGGTCCCGAGATAGCCAGCATCTTGCCTATCTCCACAGCCTGGGGAAACCGGACGCTCTGCGCGTCCTCGATATCACCACCCGTGACGCGATTACGGTCAGCACCTATACCAACGCCCGGCCCAGCGAGATGGCGTTCCTGAGCTCTCAGCCTTTCCCCTTCCCGCTGCTGGGGGTGGCAGAGGCCGGCTTCAACCGCACGGTCCGCATTTGGGACGTGCGCGATCGCCAGGTGCTCACCACAATCCACCCACCCTCGTTCCGCTGCCACTACCTCTGGCTCCCGCATACGCCGGGGCTGGTCTTCGCCCGGGAGGAGACGGAGAAGCCGGGGATCGAATGGACCTGCCTCCAGGCTACGCAGGTTTGTATGAAGGGCGAGACCAAGCTCCGCCATCCAACCAGTGTGGTGCTGTGGCGGATGGCTGAAGACTCGGCCGGCGACGAGGCGCCGACGGTGGTATTGGAGGGCGAGCAGAAGCGGCATTACTACCCGACTCGCTGGCTCCCCGACGGGCGGCTGGAGGTCCAGGTCAGCCATTTTGAGGAGACGGCCTACAAAGGCCCGGCCCGACCAGCGCGCGTGACCTATCGCTACTTGACCGTGACGGAGGATGGAGCGCTCCAGGAAGCCGATGACGGGGGTCTACCCTGGTGGGCGGCTGGAGGATTCACCGAGCGGTTCGAGACCACGGATCTCTACCAGGAGCAGACCAGAGAGAACCCCATGCTCCCCAGCTGGAAAGTCGGGCCGGACGGCGAGACGGTGACGTTTGCCTGGACTTGGCGAGTGGAGGCGGAAGCATGGGCATCGGCGATCTACGTATGGCGCGGCGAGGGCGAGCCAAAGCGTCTTGCTATGGGATCGTATCCCAAATGGCAGCCGGGGGTGCTTCCGTCCCTCTGGCTCTTCAGGAATTCGCCGGGTGCAATCGCCAAGCGCTATTGCGCCCCCCACCCGCAACCTAGTAACGACGTAAAAAGGTCTGTGACCCCCACAAACGTCCAAATCCTCGCCACTCTTAGGGCTATCCGGGGAGTTGTCCGGCGAAATCCAAAAGACCCTTAGTCGAGAAAGTGGAGGGTGATCAATGATGCAACCAACACGACTTTTCATCAAGGGCTTTCTTGCAGGTTGCCTGCTCGCGCTGCTCCTGGGAGGTTGCGCCCTGTTGAACGGGTCGAGCGCAGAGAAAGGCTTGAATTCGACGCCGGTTATATCAACGAAAAGCCCCAACGTAACAACACCATCAGCGTTGCCGACCGCTACCCGGCATACACTCCGTCTCCAGCAGACGCCCAGGGACGTAGCACTCAATGAGAGCCATCTCTATTGGACGACGCATGAAGATAAGCGTTGCATCTGGCGGTATCCATTGCTGGGGGGAGAGATTGAAGCGGTCACCTGTGCGTCCGAAGGCGGGGAACTTGCGACACCTCTCCTGGCCGACGACTGGCTCGTGTTTTCTCACGTGTCGTCGCCGTCTTCGGCAGGGGCAACCTGGACACTTAGCGGGAATTCGAAGCAAATCGACAGGGAAAATCGCTCTCGGCGCCTTAGAGCGTGCTCAACCAGGTTCAAGGCAAACGAAGCTGGGGTTGATGTGTGCACTAAGTCGATTGGCATGAAATCTCATACATCTCCAGTCCTTGGGACTGCTTCGTTTGCCCTTAGCGCCTTGAACTTAAGCGAGGGGCGCGAGCAGGTCATCGTTGAGAAGACCGGCCTGGGGCCTCTCGCCCCATCCTCGCCCCAATTTGACGCTGACGGTGATTGGGTCGTCTGGACGGAAACAGAACGGGCGGAGGACGGAGATTGCATCGCGACTACTCTGACCATGCACAACCTTAGAACCGCCGAGCAGCATGATCTGGAGCGCGCCTGTGGTAAGGGACAAGATGCCTGGACGGCTCCCCACCTCTCCGGGAATCGCCTGGTAGTTCTCGAGGAGCGACCGGCGCCTGATGACGGCTGTCCAGGCTATGACGTCTATCTATATGAGGGGGATCCTCCGATCTTGGGGCAATGCACCCGCTTGACCGATGATGGGCAGAGCTACGCGGTTGGTCTCTCGAATCATTGGCTGGCCTGGCGCGCCTGCCGCCAATCCTCGTATGATCGGGGCACCGTCGTGCACGATCTGCGGAGCGCCCGGCAATACGAGATCGCGCACGACAGGTGTCTAGGGGCCACCCTGGACGGCCGATGGCTCTCCTGGGAGCCTTATCCCTTCAACCCCCTATACATTTACGATCTCGAAGCACGACAGACCTTTACTGTAGCTGATCCTGGGGAGCACGAGAGTATTGGGAACGTAGCGCTCTCCAAAGATTGGATCGCCTGGAGCCAATCGCTCGATTTTAAGCATCCGGATGCGAAGGGAGATCACCTATTGATATGGCGCAAGCGTCCATAAGAGGATATTGGGGAGGGAGTGCAACTATCTATGCCAAAACACCAAGAAATCGGAGCGTCCATCATCTTTCTGCTTATACTGCTGATGTCACTGGCATCTTGTAGGCCAGATGAGACTTCCACGCCCCCACCAACAGCCACATCGTCCTCTAGATGGGAAGCGTACGAATCGGCGCTGGCCGACGCCTTCCTTCCGCCTCCCGGTGAGCCGAGTGAAGGTCTCTGCGAATGGGAGATCCTGGGCGAGGGAGAGCAGGAGATATACGTGTGGGCGATGTGTCAGGTTAAAGTCTCGGCAACCGGCGCGTTGATGAGTGCGCCGGCCGTCATTTACTTAGGCGATGATGGGGAAATTGAAGGGGTTGACTGTCCAGGTAATTATGGCTCAGAGTATGGAGTTGCCGTGCAAAGGCTGTTCCCGGAGGAACTACATGGACGTGTCTGTTCTCATGATTACGATCCTGAGGTTATATGGGAGCCTGACGTGATGCGGGAGCATATTAACTCTCGCCGCGAGCATCCAGAACCGCCATTGATTGAGCTTTCAGGGCCCCCCTCGCCCTGAAGGGAGAGTTAGGGAAAACATACCTCAAAACGATTGCGCGCTGAACGGGCGGAGCAGTTGACCGCAGCGATATTTCAGATATAGTTGTGTACTGATGCGGTATTGCCCGATTTTCCTTATCTCAAGAAGTGAAAGGAGGCGCGATGAGTGAAACAGAGCGGCCTATTCGAGTCGTGAT
>CAZCAI010000192.1:0-7575 GCA_964496595.1 uncultured Anaerolineales bacterium | reverse complement strand
AATGCAGCAGCCTCCGAGATATTTGGCTATCCCTGCCAGGAGATGTGGGGGAAGACCACGGACTTATTGCACATCGATGAGACCGCGCTGGCGACCTTCCGCGCGCATCTCACCCCCGCGATTGAGGAGCAGGGCTATCTCTTCCTGACCGATTTCCAGATGCGCCGCCGCGATGGAACCATTTTCCCCACCGAGCACAGCGTCGCGCCGCTGCAAGAGAACGACGAGATTGCGGGATGGGTCAGCGTGGTGCGCGACATCACCGCGCGCAAACAGGCCGAGGAGAATTTGCAGCAGAAGACGGAGGAACTGACGATGCTGTTGGCCGTCGGACAGACCATCGCCTCGGAGTTGGAGCCGGAGCGGTTGCACGAGGTGATCGTGGATCAGATGATGGCGGCGGCCCACGCGCCGAACGGCCTCCTCTACCGCTTTGATCCTGAGATGGATGGCGGGGTCCTGATGCCCAGACTGGAGCGCTGTGTCTTGGAAGAGATGTGCTCGCACCTGGGAGGCGTCTCGCGCGCCCTAAACGACTGGCCGGTGTTGCGCGCCGTGATCGAGCAGCGCCAAACGATCATCCTGCGCCGCGATGCGCCCGACCTGGACGCAGCGGGGCGCGCTTATCTGGAGGCCGCCAAGGCCGCCACGCTGCTGCTGGTCCCGCTCTGTGTCGGGGCGCAGTCCCTGGGGCTGATGCAGTTGCGCGAGCCGGACGAGATGCGCAGCTTCACCGCCGCCGAAATCCGCCTCTGCCAGGGCATAGCGGATCAGGCCGCCGTCGCCTGGCATCAGGCGCAGCTCTACGAGGCGGTGCGCCAGCAGCGCGAGCAGTTGCGCACGCTCACCGCCCGCCTTATCGAGGCGGATGAATCGGAGCGCCAGTGGCTGGCCCAGGCGCTGCACGATCAGATGGGGCAGGAGTTATCCGCGCTGGGAATTCAACTTCAGATCACGCAGACGCTCTTGGGACAAGAACAACCCGAAGCAGCGCAAGAGCGCGTGGCGGAGGCCATCGCGGTGACCCGGCGCGTCTCCAAGCAAGTGCGCGAATTGATGGAGGATCTCCGCGCCCCCGTGCTGGAGGATTACGGCCTGCTGACCGCGCTTCAATGGTATGCTTCGCTCTTCTCCGCCCGTCACGAGATCACCGTCAAGGTACAGGGCGAGGAGCCGCAACCCGCGCTGATCCTATCCGCCGAAAACGCGCTCTTCCGCATCGTGCAGGAGGCGCTGAACAGCCTGGTCGCCCAAGCCTCGCTCAGCGAGGCGCGCATCCGCCTGATGAGCGAGCCGCAGATAGTGCGCCTGACCCTCTGGGGCAATACCGAGCGCGTCGATCTCGACCTGCTGGCGGACGCCATCTATCATCCCGGCGACCGCCTGGTCTCCATCCAGGAGCGGGCGGAGGTCATCGGCGGCGCGTGCCGCGTCGAGGCGGCGCCGGAAGGCGGCACCTTAGTGATTGTGGAAGTCCAGCGATGATGAACAAAGTCAAGCTATTTTTGGCCGATGACCACCCCATCGTCCGCGATGGGCTGCGCTTTTTACTCAACGCCCAGCCGGATATGGAGGTCGTCGGAGAGGCCGCCGATGGCCGGGCAACGCTGCGAGAAATTCGAGACGCCCAGCCCGACATCGTGATCTTGGATATCGCGATGCCGGTGCTCAACGGCATCGCCGTGGCGGAGCAGATCCAGGAGCTATATCCAGGCATGCAGGTGATCATCCTCTCGATGCACGCCACGACAGAGCACATCTTCCGCGCGCTGCGGGCCGGCGCCGAAGGCTACCTGGTCAAGGAGACCGCCGGCGAGGAGGTCTTGGACGCCATCCGCACCGTGCAGGCTGGCGGGCGCTACCTGAGCCACGAAATCTCCGACAAAGTGATCGAGGATTACATCCTCCAGCGCGAAAGCGTCGCCGAGGCCAGCCCGCTGGATCGCTTGAGCGCCCGCGAGCGCGAGGTATTGCAACTCGTGGCCGAGGGCAGATCGAGCATCGAGATCGGGGAGATCCTCTCCCTCTCGCCCAAAACCGTCGATACCTACCGCAGCCGGATGATGCAAAAGCTGGGCATCGACGACCTGCCTGCGTTGGTCAAATTCGCCATCCAACACGGCGTGATCTCGTTGTCGTAGATCGGGTTAAGCATTTACAGGAACCTAAACCTCCCGGTAGAGACGCAAAATCTTGCGTCTCTACTTGGCAAACAGCTTAACCCGCTCCTGGGACCTGATATACGCTGTTTTGAGGTCCCTTGCGCAACCTTCGCAAGGATTGCGCGGCGTTTTTCTGTCACGAAGACCCCCAAAGATACGAAAGCGAGGCCTATATGGTTAATGTCCCCCCTAACTTCGACGACGTCCGCCAGGCGGCGCGGCGGATCGCGCCTTACGTACATCACACGCCCATCTTCACCAGCCAGACCTTGGATGAGATGACGGGCGCGCGGATCTACTTCAAAGCCGAGAATCTCCAGAAAGTCGGGGCGTTCAAGGCGCGCGGCGCGTGCAACGCCGTCTTCGCCCTCTCGGAAACAGAAGCCGCGCGCGGCGTCGCCACGCACTCCTCCGGCAACCACGCCCAGGCGGTGGCCTACGCCGCCGGCCTGCGCCACATCCCCGCCATCGTAGTGATGCCCGAATCGGCGCCGCCGGTGAAAGTAGCCGCCGTGCGCGACTACGGCGCGGAAATCGTCTGGGCCGGCTCGCAGCCGATGGATCGCGAGCGCAAGCTGGAGGCGGTGCTGGCGGAGACCGGCGCGCACTTTATCCATCCCTCCAACGACCCGCGCGTCATCGCCGGGCAGGGGACGGCGGCGCTGGAGCTGGCGGCGGAGATCCCCAATTTGGACATCGTGATGGCCCCTGTGGGCGGCGGGGGGTTGCTGGCGGGGACAGCGCTGGCCGTGGCGGGTCGGGCGCCGGGCGCGCGTGTGATCGGGGCGGAGCCGGCGCTGGTGGACGACGCCGCGCGCTCCCTGCGCGACGGTCGCATCTACCCGCCCACCGGCGCGCCAACCGTGGCCGATGGCCTCTGTACCTTCTTGGGCGACGTGAACTTCCCCATCATCCAAGCGCACGTCAGCGACATCGTCACCGTGAGCGAGCGGGCCATCGTGGACGCGATGCGCCTTGTCTGGGAGCGGATGAAGCTCATCATCGAGCCATCCTCGGCGACGCCCCTCGCCGCGCTCTTCGAGCATCCCGACCTGGGACGCGGGCAGCGCGTGGGGATCATCCTCTCCGGCGGCAACGTCGATGTGACGCATCTACCGTGGGGATGAGCGTCCCTTATCAACCTTCCGGGAAGCTGCAAATCATCCGAGATCATCAGAAGACCGGCTTGATCAGATAACTTTAGTTCGAGACCCCCTCCCTTGGAGCTTCCCGGAAGGTAAAAGTATAAAGCGGCGCAGAGAAGTTTTTTCTCTGCGCCGCTTTGAGTCCTGTGAGGTGTAACGCACTTTTAAAACCTGTCGCCAGGCAGTTTAAGTGCGTTGCACCTTGACCGGCGCAAGTCTATTCGTATCGCTTGAAGATTTTACGATACGCCTCCGAGGTCTCCAGTAAATCCTCGTGGGCGCCGATAGCGCCGATCCGCCCCTGGCGCATCACGATGATCAGATCGGCCCAGCGGATCTGCGAGAGGCGATGGGTGATGAGGAAGGTGGTGCGGTCGGCGGCGGCCCGCTCGATGGCGCGCTGGATGCGATCCTCGGTCTCGCTGTCGATGGCGCTGGTGGCGTCGTCCAGGATAAGGATCGCCGGGTCGGTGAGGAAGGCGCGCGCTAAGGCCAGGCGCTGGCGCTGCCCGCCGGAGAGCGTCGCGCCGCGCTCGCCGATCACAGTCTCGTAACCATTTTCGAAGCCCGTGATGAACTCGTGAGCCTGCGCCGCTTTCGCCGCCGCGATGATCGCCTCGCGGTCGGCGTCTTGATGCCCAAAGGCGATGTTCTCCGCAATCGAGCGCGAGAAGAGAAAGATGTCCTGCTCGATGATCGAAATCTGTCGGCGGAGCGCCTCTAAATTCCACTCCCGCACATCCACGCCATCCACCAGCACGCGCCCCGCGTCCACGTCGTAGATGCGATTGATGAGCTTGGCGATGGTCGATTTTCCCGCGCCCGTCTGCCCGACGATGGCAATCGTCTGCCCCGGCTCCACGTGGAAGCTGAGGGCCTCCAACGTCGTGTGATCCTCCTCGATGTCGCAATCTTCCTCGGCCTCCACATCCTCGTAGCAAAAACTCACATCCTCGAAGGTCACCGCGCCTTTCATCGGCGCATCGTAGCCGCCGACATTCTCGCCCAACTTCGTGCGGGTATTGATCAACTCCAACAGACGGCGCGCGCTGGCGATGCCGGAGGCGACGCGCGAATAAGCGAACTGCGCCGTCCACGTGGGAAAGCCGAAGAGCAACAGCAGCCCGTTGAAGGCGATCACATCCCCGGCCTCGATGTATCCCAGGCGAAAGAGGAGCAAGCTGTGGAAGAGGCCCGCCGCTTGCAGCAGCCCCAGCATGAGCAGCGGGATAAAGCGCGCTTCGATGTTCGTCTGGCGCACGTAGGCGTCGCGCCACTCGCGGATCTTTTTCTGGAAGCGGTTGATCTCGTGCTTCTCCTGCGCGGCGCCCTTGACCGTCTCGATGCCCTCGATGGCCTCGGCCAGCGCGGTGTTCACCTCACCGAAGTTCTGGCGGACGGCCTCGGCGGCGGGGCGTAACTCCTCCAGATAGGCCCGCACCACAAAGCCATACATCAGCAGGTAGAGCACGGGGGTCAAAACCAATTGGGGATGGATGCCGGGCGCCACGAAGAGCGGCATAAAGATGAAGTTCGCGGAACCGATGACTAAGTTAATGCCCGGATTGAACATCAAATTGACCTCGCGCACATCGTTGGTAGCGCGCGCCATCAACTCGCCGGTAGGGTACGAATCGTGGAACGACATGCTCTTGCCGATCAGGCTGATGTAGAGTTCGTCGCGGATGTCGCGCTCCATGCGCTGGCCCAGGGTCTCGCTGCACAGATTGCGCCCCATCTGGAGGATGAAGCCGCGCACCAATTGCGAGCCGGCAATCCATAGCGCCGCGTTGCGCAACGTGATCAAATCCACCGGCGAGACAACGATGGCATCGAACGCGCGTCCCACCAACATCGGGACGGCGGCGGCCAGCGCGGCGTTCCCAATCGCTCCGACAAAAATCCCCAAAATCACCAGCTTGTAGCGTATCGCGTGGGAGAAAACCCACCACCCCGGCCCCCGTCGATCCGCCTGCCAACTGCGCTCTATCGTAAACTCACTTGCCATCCATCCTCCAACTTCCAATATCTAACATCCAAATAGTTGCATTGGCTAGGTATTTTAAGTCGAAGCGGGCAAGTGTCAAGAACATCTGGGTAGCTTAGGAATTTTCCTGTTTTGTAGTTCCCTCTCTCTGTGCTCCAAAAGGCGTCAATCCCAACGCGGCGAGCTTTGCCTCGCTGGGGATGCCTTCCGGCCAGCCTTTGGCAGCCCAATACTCCGCGCGAATGTCCTCCCACGGCGGGACGTGGCCCGCTGCGCCGCCCTCGGCCAGCGGATGGGTGAGCCGCGCCGGCATCACATTTTCTTCGGCGGGATCGAGGCCCATGCGCAGGTTGAAGGTGTGTTGCAACGCCACGATCCGCTCCCCGATCTGTTGCGCCTCTTCCGGCGTGGCATCCCAGCCGGTGATGTGGTTGAGAAGGATAACCTGATCGGTGAGGCTCACCTCGGAGGAGAAGTAGAACATGCAAAAGACCAGGCTATTCCAGAATTGCTGGATGTCCTGGTAGATCGCGCCGTAGTAGCCCTTGCGATGCGGATCGAAGCGGTCGCTGGCCTCTGTGATGCCCAACTCCGGCAGCACACCGCCCAATTCGATGGCCTCGGCGAAGCCGTGCAGGTGGCACGATCCCCGCGTTGAGGCGATGGTCGTGATCGTCTGAGCGAAAAAGGCGCGTGGATCGTGGGCCGCGACCGCTTGCCCCATCACCTCCACGGCGGACTCGGCGGTCGCTGGGTAGGCGGCGACGCACGCGCGCAAGCCCTCGCCCAGCAAGTGACCGAAGCCCTCGCGCTGTGCGACCTTCTCGACCAGCGCGAGCATCGCCTCGGCGTTGCCCCACGTCAGCTCGAGGCCGTCGGTCTCCTCGGTGGTCAAATGGCCGCGATCATAGGCATCGAAGGCCCAGCCGAAGACCCCGCCCAGCTCGATGGTGTCCATCCCGTAGCGATTGCACAGGTCATTGGCCGCGACCAGCGCCTCCAGATCGTCGATCAGCAGGTTGGAGCCTAACATCGCCAAACTTTCGTACTCCGGCCCGCCGGTCGCGAGGTAGGGCGCGTAGGCGTCGTTGGTCAGCTTGCGATGGCAGCCCATCACGCAGAAATCGCAGGGCCAGGGTTTGACGCCCAACTCGTCGGTGTAGACCGGCGCCCCGATTTTGGGCGCGCCCTCGGGCCATTGGCCCTGCTGCCAGTTCTTCATCGGCAGCGAGGCGTTGCTTTCGCGCCACACCAGCCCGCCCGGCATCCCGTGCTCGCGATTGCTGGCGGTGAACGGCGCGGCCAAGATTTTTTGGAGCAGCGGTTTGTAGGTCGCTTGCAGGCCCTCCGGATCGGCGATGGGCGGGGTGAGCGCGCCGCGCAGCACGATGGCCTTGAGCCGTTTGGCGCCCATCACGCTGCCCATGCCGCTGCGCCCACAGAAACCGTGCTTGTCGTTGGCGATGACGCCGTAGCGCACCAGGCGCTCCGCCGCCTGCCCGATGGACAACACGGAGCTTTGCTTGCCGTGCTCTGCTTTGAGCGCGTCCACCGTATCCGCCGCATCGACCTGGCCCCAGAGCGCGCTGGCGTCGTGGAGTTCGGCGCGGCCATCTTCGATGACGAGGCAGGTCGGTTGGGCGGCCTGGCCGGTGATGGCGATGGCGTCGAAGCCGGCGCGTTTGAGCGCCGGGCCGGCGTGCGCGCCGCCGTTCGCCTCACCCCAATAGCCGGTCAGCGGCGATTTGGCACCGACGGCGAAACGGCCCGCCCCGGCGATCTTCGCCGCCTGGAAAGGCCCGGTGGCAACGACCAACACATTATCCGGCCCCAGCGGGTCGGTCTCGGCGGTCACGTGGTCAGAGACGATCTTGGCGGCAAATCCCACGCCGCCAAGGTAGGCGCGCGCGAAGTCCTCGTCGAAGACCTCCACCCACGTCTCGCCGGCGCCGAGATCGACCCACAGGATTTTTCCCCAGTATCCGCCGCTAAGGGCAGTGGTCTGATTGGTCATACAAATCTCCTTGGGTTATAATTGCGAATTTAGAATTGCGAATTGCGAATGATGCTATTGGGTAAAGATTCAAAATTCGCAATTCATCATTCGCAATTTGCTGTTTTGCTACGGCGTCCAATCGGCAAAGGCATCGATCACAGGCTTGATGTCGTTCATCATCGGGTAGAGGATGGGGCAGGTGACGCCCGCGTCGATGTACTCGGCGACTTTGGCGCGGCATTGGTCGCTGGTACCGACGGCCATGATGTTGCGCACGATCTCATC
>CAZCAI010000191.1:0-7686 GCA_964496595.1 uncultured Anaerolineales bacterium | reverse complement strand
CGTAAATGGTATCTGTTTAGTTTTCTGAGCAGACTAAGGTGCAACGCACTTGAACTTTAAGGAAAGGTGCTACCTCATGCAGTATATGCGTGGTGACAAGCCCCAAAGCGCGTTGCACCTCACAAGACTAGACGATTACCGTAAATGTAGCCGCGAATTTTATTCGCCAGGCTCATCAAACTAAATCGTTATCGCTTCTATAACTGAGAACAAGGGAGGTCTGAACGATGATGCGACATCGTAGATGGTTTATAGTTCTGGTGATGGTATGGTTGCTGTTCGGGTTTGTTACGCCGGTGAAGCCCATTGATGCGGAGGACGGAGCGCCGCTGACATTGGCGCCTGGCAGTGCGCACACCTGCGCCTTGATTGATGGGGGCGTGAGCTGCTGGGGCTGGGGGCCGATGCTGGGGACGGGGAACGACACGGATCGCGCGACGCCGGTGGGCGTGAGCGGCCTCTCATCCGGCGTGCAGGCTCTATCTGCGGGGAGCGGGCACACCTGCGCGCTGCTCGAGACCGGCGGCGTTATGTGCTGGGGGCAGAACGGAGGCGGTCAGTTGGGCGACGGCACGGAGACGGATCGCCTCGCGCCGGTCGCCGTCAGCGGGTTGGGCGGCAGCGCCGTGGCGATCGCCGCCGGCGGCACGCATACCTGTGCGATACTGGATTCGGGCCACGTTCAGTGCTGGGGCCTGAATGCCAACGGGCAACTTGGAGCCGGTGACGGCATTCCGTATCAGACGGGTACGCCGCAGGATGTAGTGGGCATCGAGAACGCCGTCGCACTGACCGCCGGCACGTCCCACACCTGTGCGCTGCTGGAGACCGGCGGGATGAAGTGTTGGGGCTACAACTTTTACGGCTCGTTGGGCAACGGCAACAGCGGCAACACGGCGGATGCGTACACGCCGGTGGACGTGGTCGGGCTGAGCAGCGGCGTCGCTCAGATGGGGGCGGGGTATCTGCACACCTGCGCGCGCCTGGATTCGGGCGCGGTGCGATGCTGGGGAGAGATTACCTCCATAATGAGCTCGAGCACGCCGCAGGAGATGCCCGGATTGGGCAGCGGGGTGGCGCGCCTCGCCGTCGGCGGCGATGGCTACTACTGCGCGTTGAAGACGGACGGCACCGTCCGCTGTGCAGGCGCAAACCGTGAGGGGCAGTTGGGCGACGGGACGACGACCTCGCGCGATCAGCCAGTGCAGGTGCAGGGCCTCCCGTCCGGCGTCACCGAGATCGCGGCGGGCACCTTTCATAGCTGTGCCGTCATCGGCGATACAGCGCGCTGCTGGGGGCGTGATGCCGAGGGACAGCTCGGGATCGGCAACAGCACCCGGGGTTCGGTCGAGCTCAGCGAGCTGTGGGACACTGCCTACACGGACATCTCCGTGGGCGCGCGGCACGTCTGCGCCGTTGCCGCTGGAGGCGCGGCTCAGTGTTGGGGCAACAACCATCGGGGCGAGCTGGGGATCGGCGAGCCTGTGGGCTTGGATGTGACGCGCTCCTCACCGCAGCCCGTGGTGGGACTGTCAAGCGGCGTCTCGCGCATCGCTGCCGGCATCAACTACAGTTGCGCTGTCGTGAACGATGGTGCGCGGTGTTGGGGACACAATCTCAACGGTCAGTTGGGCACTGGCGATACGGCTGCCACCACGACGCCCGCTCAGGTGAGCGGGCTGAGCGGGGGCGTGACCGAGATCGCGGTCTCTCAGGACCCTGACTATCAGCACACGTGCGCTATCGTCAACGGCGGGGCCAAGTGCTGGGGCTACAATTACCTGGGACAACTGGGCAATGGCGAGTACGACGATACCACGCCCGAGACAGCGCCGGTGGACGTCGTCGGCCTGGATAGCGGCGTGAGCGCCGTCGCGGTCGGCGGCAATCACTCCTGCGCGGTGGTCAGCGGGGCTGTTAAGTGTTGGGGCGTCGGCTATTATGGCGCGTTGGGGAACGGTGTTTTGGAATCGTATGAGCGCTCTCCCACGCCGCAGGACGTTGTCGACCTCACGGGGAACGCGACCGCCGTCACCACGGGCAGCGACTTCACCTGCGCCATCGTGGACGGCGCGGCGAAGTGTTGGGGACGCAATCAAGAGGGACAGTTGGGCAATGGGACGGGGGTCAATAGCGCCAATCCGGTGCAGGTCGCGGGGCTGACCAGCGACGTGACCGCTATCTCAGCGTATGGGATGCAGGTTTGTGCGGTGCAGGCGGGCGAGGTATTCTGCTGGGGCAGTGGCTTCTCGGCGACGCCGCAGGCAGTCTCCCGGATGCCGGGGGGCTACCATTGGGTCACGACCGGCGGCGCGACCTGCTGGCTCAGCGATAGCCAGACCATTTGCTCGGGCCGCGATCAGGAGGGGCGGCTGGGCGCCGGGCGTGTTGACATCCGCACCACGCCCGTGCCGGTGCTGGGCCTGGGAGCGGGGCAGGATCTCTACGTGTCTTATGACAGCGCCCGACCCGGCAGCGTGCTCAACGTGATCGGCGCCAACTTCCCCGTCGGGTGGCGGGGGGCGCTCTGGGTCAACGGGCAGGCACTGGGGCAGGCGGCTGCGGGCGGGAACGGCCTCTGGCGGGCGGCGATCAAGACCGCCGGCGCCCCTGCGGGCGCCTATCGCCTGACCGCCGTCGTGGGCGACGTGCAGGTCGCGGACACCTTTGCCCTGAGCGGCAGTGCGCTGTTGCGGGGGCCGGAGGGCGCGGCGCCCCTGATCGTTGACCTCGCCGGTGTGCCGGCGGCGCAGACCGCGGCGATTGGGACGGACGGCGGCGCCCTGACGTCGTCGCCGGACGGGACGGCCTACACCTTCCCCGCCGGGGCCTTCACGGCGCCGGTCACGGTCACGCACGCGGCTCACCGTCCGTGGCAACTGCCGGCGACGGGGCCGTTGGTCGCCGTCGGGCCGGCGTTCGACGTGACCGCCATCTATACGAGCACCGGGCAGCCGGCGCAGATCGCGCCGGGGCAGGCGTTTACCGTCACGGTCCCCTACGCCGACTCCTGGGTTGCTGCCTCGGAGACCCTGGGGCTTTGGTGGTGGGATGGGAGCGCCAACGCCTGGTCGCAGGCGGGGATCGTCAGCGCCGTGGACGTCGCGCAGAAACAGGTCACGGCGCAGGTGACACACCTCTCGCTCTTCGCCGTGCTGGGAGAGACGCAGCGGGTCTATCTGCCGCTGGTGGTGCGGTAGGGGCGCGTGGAGAGGCGACCTGGGTTGCTTTTGCGGCTTCCGGCGCTGCCGGCTTATGGCTTATCGTTGGGCGAATAGCATCACCGGTTAAATCTCCCCCCGCACTCCCGGAAACCCCACCGGCCCGTCCTCGAAGCACGAGGACGGGCCGGTTTCTTTTACTTCCTACTCTCTACTCCCCTACTTCTTACTCCCTACTCCCCCCATGGAAGCCACACCTCCCCGCGTAGGGCGGCGCGCACATCATCCAGCTTACCGGTGGAGCAACGTAGGGGATGGCCCGGCGGTTCCCACGGCCATCGGGCGTACTACGCCTTAACGAAGTTCGCCCTTCGGCGACTGAGTTCTAACCGGCGAAGGCCGGTTTCGCCCAGGCGTAGCTTGCTACGCCCGTAGCCGCGAATTTTATTCGCCAGGCTCATCAAACTAAATCATTACTAAAATTTTACGAAAGTAACAAATTCACAGCGCCCTGGAGAGATCCAATGCGCTTTTTTGTTGGTGATACTGCGGTCCAATTGTCCTCGCCGTTTTCTGCTACCTTGTTGCACTACCTGCAACAAGGCGCCCTTACACTGTAGACAAATCACAGCAGTCTATAGTATACTGATGAATAATTCAGCACAAAAAACAATTCAAGGAGCGAGCATTATGAGCCGTGGTATGAAAAAAGCAGAACGTTTGCGGGAAATGGAGCGCTTGTACTTCCAGCATCGGGAAGGACTATCCGATGCCGAACTGGCCGAGCGCTTTGGCGTGGACCGCACGACGGTTTACCGGGATCGCACCCAGTTAGAATGCGAAATCCCCTTGCAGGAGGTAGCGCCGGGCCGGTATCGCGTGGATCGGATGCGCTATATCTCGGCAGTGCGCCTCAATTTGACCGAGGCGCTGGCTTTGTACCTGGCGGCGCGCCGGATGTCGCGCCACACGCGCACGTACCAGCCTCACGTCGTCAGCGCGCTGGAAAAGTTGGCCGTGGCGCTCAAAGATCCGATGACCGAACATCTGGTTCACGCTGCCACGTCGTTAGTTGAACAGCCGCCACAGCCGGAACGCGAGCGCATCTTGGCCACACTGACCCAGGGATGGGCCGAGCGCATCCGCGTGCGTCTCACCTACCAGGGTCTCCGGGCCAATCGCGCTACCACACACCTCTTCAGCCCCTATCTCATCGAGCCATCCATCTGGAGCGATGCCGTCTACGTGATCGGGCACAGCGATGTCTTCGACGCGCTGACCACCTTCAATGTCGAACGCATCCAGGATGCGCATCTCAGTTCCGCGCAGTACACAATCCCCGAAACGTTCGATGAAGAGGAGCTACTGCGCTTTGCTTGGGGCATCTGGACGAGCCAGAAGGAACCGGTGACCGTCAAGCTCAAATTCACGGGCAAGATCGCGACCACCCGGCTCAAAGAGAGCATCTGGCATCCGCGGCAAAAGCCGTTGGTGGAGACGGAGGATGGCGCGTGCATCTGGGAAGCCCCGGTGGCCGAACCGAAGGAGATGCTCCCCTGGATTCGAGGCTGGGGCGGGGATGTGGAGGTGCTGGCGCCGGCGTCGCTGCGGGAGAAGATCGAGCGGGAGGTGCGGAAGATGGCGCGGATGTATGGGGTGGGATGTGGGGAAGAGGTTGATCCCCAAATGGAGAAGCTGTTGCGCTGTTGGGGAAAGACGCAGCGAGGTAATGACGCAGTGTTTCATCCCGCCTTGTTTCACATGCTGGATGTGGGTAATGTAGCGCGTGCTTTACTCACCGACTCGGCGGGGCAGCGTTGGCGGCAGGTGTTGGCGCACGCGCTTGACGCCAATGCAGATACGTTGAGCGATTGGCTACCTTACGTAATCGCTATG
The DNA here is from genome assembly GCA_964496595.1 of uncultured Anaerolineales bacterium. Taxonomy (GTDB): domain Bacteria; phylum Chloroflexota; class Anaerolineae; order B4-G1; family SLSP01; genus JAAAOZ01. The sequence goes on along the minus strand of CAZCAI010000191.1, from coordinate 2,629 downwards.
CACGACATCGGGAAGTTGACGGTGGCTTTCCAACGTCAGAACGCTGTCCAAAGCCACCGGCTTCAAGCAGAAGGCTTTACTTTTGGGGATTGGCAAGACGATATGTGGCTTCATCACACCGTGTTCGGGCAAGTTTACATTCAAGAAGAAGCCGCCAACTTGAACTTATCCAAAGCCTGGCAGGGTCTTTGGCGGGATGTTATAGGAGGTCATCATGGGGCTTTTGGCTCAAGGCAGGTACTAAAAACTGCGCGCACCCGCCTGGCAACTCGTGAACCTCCACAGTGGCGTGAATTACGAATACTGGCCGATCACTGGTTGGGTCAAATTTTGCGCACTGGCGCAATGCCGCAGCATCCACCGACACATCTCGCCAGGGCTACCGTTGCGCTGACTGGGTTCACCATCTTGTGTGACTGGCTTGGCTCAGATGAGCGGTTCTTTCCTGCCAGCGCAGACTTTGGTATTGCAGAGTATGTCCCTATGAGCATCGAACGCGCGCAACGCGCTGTACACGCCGCGGGCTTTTCCTATCCGGCTCACAGCAGCGCGCCCGTTGCTTTCAGCGAGCTTTTCCCTGATAAACAGCCGCCGCGTCCGTTACAAGCCGCCGTAGATGCCATCCCACACAGCGCGATAGAAGGGCCGGCATTGGTTATCATCGAAGCGCCCACCGGTGAGGGAAAAACAGAGGCCGCGCTGGCTATCGCGCATCGACTTGCCCAGGGCAGCGGCACCGACGCTTTCTATTATGCCCTGCCCACAACAGCAACCAGCAATCAGATGTTCAAGCGTGTGCGTAGTTATCTCGAAGATAATCTGGCCTTGCCTGTCGATGTCCAACTCATTCATGGTCAGGCTCACTTGCAGGAAGACGATTTAGAAGCGCACCCTTCGACCAATGGAAAATCGGGCACAGATGACGCCGTCGTGTGGTTTACCTCTAAAAAACGGGCGATTCTCGCGCCTTTCGGTGTGGGGACTGTGGATCAAGCAGAACTGGCCGCGCTCAATGTCAAGCACGTCGCCTTGCGCTTGATGGGGTTGGCAGGAAAGGTCGTTATCTTCGATGAGGTACACGCTTATGACACCTATATGACGACCATCGTTGCACGTTTGCTTGAATGGCTCTCCGCACTGGGCGCCTCGGTCATTATCTTGTCGGCCACATTACCGCAAAAACAGCGCGGGATTTTAGCGCAAGCCTATGGCGCGACCTTACCGTCAGACCAGGAACAGAGCGAGGCATACCCTGGCCTTTGGGTGTTGCCGCGTGATGGCGAGCCTTATCACGCCGCACCGGAAGCGTATCAGCCTGAGCGACCGCTTGCTGTGGAATATCTACATTTCACTGATGATGAGGTAGAAGCTAAGGCGCAATGGTTGTTATCTGCCGTGCGCGATGGGGGTTGCGCGTGCTGGATCGCCAACACCGTCGCGCGAGCGCAGGCTATTTACAGAGCGTTGCGCGATGCGCCTGAGGCGCGTGACGTTGATCTCGATTTGCTCCACGCCCGCTTTCCTTTGATTGAACGCGAGCAGCGCGAGAAAGACCTGACACAAAAATACGGCCCGTTGCCAAAAGCCGGCGAAAATAATCCGCGTCCGCAACGCGGTATCGTGATCGGCACCCAGGTGTTGGAGCAGAGCCTCGACCTGGACTTTGACGTGATGGTCAGCGATTTGGCTCCTATCGACTTGCTCTTGCAGCGCGCCGGACGCTTGCAGCGTCACGCCCGCCCACGACCTGCTGTCTATGCTGAAGGCCCAACGTTGTGGATCAACATTCCTCAAGACGAGCATGGTGAGCCTGACTTGGGGGTAGATGCCTTCATTTATGATGCGTATTTACTCTATCAGACATGGCTTACTCTAGAGAACTACGGTGTGGTGCTCAATCTGCCGGGCGAGTACCGTCCGCTTGTCGAAGCTGTGTATCGTGAAGATGCCCTCAACGTTAATGATAAACTGGCGAAACTCTGGAAGAACTTGCAAGAAAAGCAGTGTGATGCTATAAAACAGGCTGACGAGAGGCTGTTACCTGAGCCAACAAGTGGCCGAGCTTTTTGTCGGCGCAGTGCGCAGATTACGTTTGAAGAAGATGAAACCGGGGCGTCCTGGATCGTGGCGCAAACCCGCCTGGGCCGAGAAAGCGTCAATATCATCCCTATGGAAAAGCTCGATGAAGCCACCGCGCGCTTAGTCCCCGATGGACAGCCTTTGGCTTTAGGACAAGCGACCTATCCGGCCATGCAACGTCATTTGCTACGCCATCATCTGCGTGTCAGCCGCCCGGAGATTGTCAGGGCGCTCAAAAAAACGTCGGATTTGCCGCCCCTTTTCAAACGTTCTTCACGGCTCAAAGGGTATTACCCGCTCTGGTTGGAAAACGGCGAAGCGCGCTTCCCCAAACTTTGGGGGGAAGGTGAGGTCGTCGTTACACTGGATGCTAATCTAGGATTGGTTATCACTTAAGCCATCAGCATTTACCAATGGAGGTATATATGACACCATCGTTTAATCTATGGACGGACCCCTGGATCACCGTGGAGCAACCCGACGGCGTGCTGGACGACGTGAGTCTTGAGCAAGCGCTCGTGCAAGCGCACACCCTGCGGGCGATTCACGA
>CAZCAI010000190.1:0-7695 GCA_964496595.1 uncultured Anaerolineales bacterium | reverse complement strand
TTGCCGGGCAACCCCCTCAGTAGCCCTAAAAGCAGCCAAGAATTGCGTGTTTGTGAGGATTACAGACCTTTTTTGCGTCGTTACTGAGTTGCAGATGGGGATGGCACAATTGCACCCGGCGAACTCCTGAAGAGCCAACTTTATTAATCTAATATTTAAAATCTCTGCGTTCTCTGTGCCTCTGTGGTAAAAAACAAGTTGTTTCAGGTGAGTCATTGAGTAGAGATTCAAAATTCTAAATTCGCAATTCGCAATTGGCTGATGTTAAGTTTTATGTGGCAGGAAGAGCCATTCCGGGAATGTAAAGGATAAAATTCAACGGCTTACTACGAACTAGAATTGCCTTTTTCCCCGCCCTCCAGGCCAAAACCGCCAAGCGGCGGCCACTTGCTCCTTACTAACCTTATGATAAAATGAAGATGTGAAAACACGAATTGTCTTTATGGGAACACCAGAATTTGCGCTTCCGACGTTGGAAGCGTTGGCCGAGCAGTACGCCGTCGTCGGCGTGGTGACGCAGCCCGACCGGCGCGCCGGTCGCGGACGTCGGCTCTCGCCGCCGCCGGTCAAGGAGATGGCGGAGGCCGAGGGCATCGAGGTCTTCCAACCCAAACGCCTGCGGGGCAACATCGAGGCGCTTGAGCACATCCGCGCCTGGTCGCCAGACGTGATCGTCGTCGCCGCCTACGGGCAGATCATCCCGCCCGAAGTGTTGGAGATTCCACGGCACGGCTGCGTCAACATCCACCCTTCTCTACTGCCGCGCTGGCGCGGGGCCACACCCATCCAAGGCGCGATCTTGGCCGGGGATGAGGTCACCGGCGTGACGATCATGCTGATGGACGAGGGCTTGGACACCGGCCCGATCTTGGCTCAGCGCAAGACGCCAATCCACGCGGGCGAGACGGCGGGTGAATTGGAAGAGCGCCTCTCAGAAATCAGCGCCGATCTCTTGCTTGAGGTCCTCCCAAACTACCTGGCGGGTAAAATTGCCCCGCGCGCCCAGGCGGAGGACAAGATCACGATGACGCATCGGCTCCGTAAATCGCAGGCAGCGATCGATTGGTCGCACTCGGCCCCCGAGTTAGAGCGACACATCCGCGCCTACGCACCCGAACCCGGCGCCTATACCACATGGAATGGCCAGCACTTCAAGATCTTCCAGGCGCAGGTCGTGCCGGCGAAGGTCGAGTTGCCGGAAGCTGTCGTGGGCGAAGTTTTCATCTGGCAGGACACGCCAGCCGTGATGACGGGCAAGGGCGCCTTGGCTCTCTTGCAGGTCCAGTTGGCCGGAAAGCGTCCAATGAACGGGGAGCAATTTGTACGGGGTCGTCATGATTTCAAGGGAGCGATCTTAAGTTAAGCTCCCCCAGGCCGGGCGAATAGGCAATCGCCCGGTTGTTTTTTCTCAAGTAACGCTTGTATCAAAGATATAGCTTTTCATTTTGTTTTAATTTCAGCTTTAGTATCTCAGCCAGAAAGGCAAAATTTAGAGTAAGAACAAGGAGGCTCTATGTCTGGACATAGTCACTGGGCAACCATCCGTCGCAAGAAAGGGGCGGAGGATGCAAAAAGAGGGCAATTATTCACTAAATTGGCGCGCGAGATCGTTATCGCGGTCCAAGAAGGGGGCGGGGACGGCGATCCTGATACCAACTTCCGTCTGCGCATGGCCATTGATAAAGCCCGCAGTATGTCCATGCCCAAGGACAACATCGAGCGCGCCATCAGACGCGGGACGGGCGAGGATAAATCGGGCACAGTACTGGAAAAAATGACGTATGAGGGGTACGGCCCCAACGGCGTCGCGATGATCATCGACGTGGTCACCGACAATCGCAATCGTTCCGTATCAGCCGTGCGCCACGCGCTGACGAAGCACAACGGCTCGCTAGGACAACCGGGCGCGGTCGCCTGGCAATTTGATCGCAAAGGCTCCATCGAGGTGCCCTCGAAGATTGACTTCGAGGTGCTCTTCGAGGCCGCCGTGATGGCCGGCGCCGAAGACGTCATCGAGGGCCGGGGCGAGGACAACCATCAGGTTATCACCGCCCCCACCGAGTTGCACACCGTCAGCGAAGAGCTGAAAAACGAGGGCATCAAAACGGAAAGCGTCGAATTGATCATGGTGCCCCAAAACGAGATGGAACTGGCGACGAGTGAGGCGGTCAAGACGCTGAAGTTGATCGATGTGCTGGAAGAGTTGGATGACGTCCAGAAGGTCTTCAGCAACCTCACAATCACCGATGAGGCCGTAGCGGCTTACGAGGCAGCGAGCGCCGGTTAATGCGCGTCCTGGGGCTTGACCCTGGCACGGCGATTACGGGATACGCGGTCGTAACGGAGGACGGCGGGGGATTGACGCTGAACGCCATCGGCGTGATCCGCACCCCCGCCAACACTCCCCTCCCCTCGCGATTGCAGACGATCCACGCGGAATTGGGAGCGCTCATCGCAGAGCACCAGCCGGACGCCGCCGGCGTGGAGGAGTTGTTCTTCAGTCGCAACGCCCGCACCGCGATGTCCGTCGGACACGCGCGCGGCGTCGTGCTCCTGGCCTTAGTCAACGCCGGCCTGCCGATTGGCGAATACACCCCGATGCAGGTAAAGCAAGCCGTCACCGGCTACGGCAACGCGGACAAGCATCAGGTCCAAGAGATGGTGCGGATGCTGCTCAACCTCCCAGAAATCCCCCGCCCCGATGACGCCGCCGACGCCGCCGCCGTCGCCATCTGCTACCTCCACCGCGCCCGCTTAGATGGCCTACTGCAAACATAGAACGCGATCCCAACTTTTAACTTTTAACTTTCCCCCTATGATCGGACGATTAGAAGGCGAGATACTCTCCGTTGAAGAGGAATTCATCCTCTTAGATATTCAAGGTGTAGGATTTACCGTCCACGTGCCGGCCAACCTCACGTTGCGGGCCGGAGAACGCGCGGTGTTCTACACCTATCTCCACGTGCGCGAAAACGAACTCGCGCTCTACGGCTTCCCAGAGACCGACCAGAAGCTCCTCTTCGAGATGCTCCTAGGCGTCAACCGCGTCGGCCCGAAGGTCGCGCTGAGCGTGATGAGCACCTTCACCCCCGACGAGTTGCGGGAGGCCATCCTCAACCGCCAGCCGGAAATCCTGGCGCGCGCCTCCGGTGTGGGAAAAAGAACCGCCGAGGCGATGGTGCTCCACCTCAAGGACAAAGTCCAGCGCGCGGGCGTCAGCGCGCCCGGTATGGCCAGCGACGACGCCGACGTCATCGCCGCGCTGACGGCGCTCGGCTTCAGCGTCGTAGAATCGCAGCGCGCGCTCCAAAAGCTCTCCCACGACGAGGATCTCTCTTTGGACGAGAAGATCCGCCGCGCGCTGGCGATGTTGGGCTAACGCTCAGATACAATTGGAGGTATCACCATGGGAATAGAAGTAGTATTTCCTGAACAAATTCTGGTAGCCCTGCGCGAACAACCCCAGGATTTTCGCAAACACGTCCTTATCTACACACTGGGCAAGCTCTATGAGACCGGACGCATCTCAGGCGGATTTGGCGCCACAATGCTGGGGTGCGATCTCTGGGAATTCTATCGCCTGCTTTCTGAAAACGGATTTGCGGTTATCGATTACCCGGATGAAGAATTGGAGCAAGAGGCAGTATTGAGGGACGAATGGCGCAATCGAATCACCCGTTAGCCTTCGTCCAAATGAATCCGTTACAAGCCGGTTATTCGGAATCGCGCTTTTACGGCGATAAATCGCCTACGACAAGCCAAATTTCAACTGAGCTGGAATATCCCCAAGTCATTATCTCCCTCTCAATTGTACGATTAATTTAACGATGCCCCTCACACTGTCCGCGCATCCCCCCTTTGATTTGACGGCTGTGGTGCAATCCCACGGATGGGTGCAGCTCCCCCCCTTTGCCTTCGATGCCGAGCGCGAGACCCTGCGCTATGTGTCGCGCCTCGCGACTGGTCGCGTGGTCGCGCTGACGATCCGCCCGGCGGAGGATAGTGTCTGCGTCGCCGTCGATGCGAACCTCGAAAAATCGGCCCACGACGAGATCGCCCAGCAGGTGACGTGGATGCTGGGCCTGGGGCAAGATCTCTCGCCGTTCTACGCCCTGGCCCGCCGCGAGCCGAAGCTGGCCCACGTGGAGGCGCGCGCGCAAGGGCGGCTCTTACGATCCCCCTCGCTCTTCACCGACATCGTCAAGACGATCCTCACGACGAACACGAGCTGGGCCGGGACGATCCGCATGAACGAGCGCCTGATCGCGCACTACGGCGATCCCCTGCCGGGCGATCCGGCGCGCCGCGCGTTCCCCACGGCGCAGCGCCTGGCCGCTGCCGACGAGGCAACGTTGCGAGCGGAGGCCAGCCTGGGCTACCGCGCGCCATACATATTGGCGCTGGCCCGCGCTGTCGCCGCCGGCGAGTTGGACGTGGACGCGCTCAAGTCTCCGGACATCCCCACCCGCGAACTCCGCAAGCGATTGTTGGCGATCAAGGGCGTGGGAGAGTACGCGGCGGCCCATCTGCTGATGTTGCTGGAGCGCTACGATTTCGTGCCCATCGATTCGTGGGCGCGGAAGATGGTCGCGCACGAGTGGCACGACGGCGCGTCCATCGGGCGGGACGAGGTGGAGACCGCCTTCGAGCGCTGGGGAGAGTGGCGCGGGCTGGCCTACTGGTTCTGGGATTGGGCTTACTTTCACGAGAATCAGCAAAACCAGCAGGCGGCGTGATCGTGATGCGCGGACGGCAGCGAGGCTTCTGGAGAAGCTGTTGGAAAATTAGACTTACCCTTGCGAAGGTTACGCAAGGGATCCAAACAGTCCATCCTAGGCGTAACGAGCAGTTTAAGCTGCTGACTCCGGCGCCTGTGAACCTTCGCAAGGCGATCTGGAGCTTGCTCCTCATTTTTATGATGTTGCTCCCCGCGTGCCGGCCAGCCGGATTGCCCCGCGTGGTGAAGATCGGGCTGACGGCGCCCTTCGAGGGCCAACATCGCAGCCTGGGCTACGATGCCATCATCGCCGCGCGCCTGGCCGTGCGGGAGATCAACGCGCAGGGCGGCGTCGGGGGATACTACTTAGAACTGGTCGCCTACGACGACCGCGCCGATCCGGCGCTGGCGCGCGACGTTGCGCGCAACCTCGCCATCGATCCCGACGTCGTGGCCGTGATCGGCTCCTACCAGCAGCGGACGCTCTCCGCCGCCGCGCCCCGCTACGCCGAGGCCGGCCTGCCGCTCATCGCCATAGGCGGCTGGGTGACGGCGACGACCGGCCCGGTGTGGCATCTGGCGCCGCCGCCCGCGCGCCTGGCCGCCGAGATGGCGCTTCGAGCGGAGGATGTGAGCCGCGAGGCCTCGATGGTCGCCGGGGACGGGCCGCTGGTCGCCCCGCTGCGCGCCGCAATCGCCGCCCAGGACGCGGCGATCTCCGCGACGCTGGCCGCGCGCTTCAGCGTCCAATCGCCGGTGAATGCGGCGGAGCAGGTGCGCGTGTGGCGCGCCGAGGGCTGGCGCGGCGAGTTCATCGGCGGGCCGGCGCTGCTGGCCGAGGCCTTCAGTGAGGTAGCTCAAGAAGCCGCAGAAGCCGGCGCCGGCGCACACGCCCGCGCGCGCGTGCTCACGCCCTACCCGCGGCCGCAGGATCTCCCCGATCTGGCAGAATGGACGGCGGCTTATCGCGCGGTCGGGCCGCACACGCCGGCGCCGGACTTCTACGCGCTCCCGACCTACGAGGCGGTCTATCTCATCGCGGCGGCAATAGAGCAGGCCGCGCGCCCCCATCAGCCGTTGACGCGGGGCGATCTCCAGGCGGCGTTGCCCGACGTGCGGCGCACCGGCGCGCTGGGCGAGATCGCCTGGGATGCAGGCGGGTATTGGGCCGCCGCCCCACTCTACGCTTACGAATGGACCTCGGGCCGCCCGGCCTTGATCGAGGTCCTTGACGCGCCGTAGCCCAACGCTACGCAATCCCCCGTTCGATCAGCCAATTGTGGATGATCTCCGCCGTCTCGCGCTGGGACGGTTCCATCATGATGTTGTGCCCCGCTCCCGGTACTGCCACGTAGTCCGCGCCGTAGTGCGCCGCCGAGCGCCGCTCCGCCGGTTCGGGCAGGAGCGTGTCAGCGCCGCCGGCCAGCCAGAGCATGGGCGTGGCTACCTCAAGGGGCGGATGCCAGAAGGGCGGGTTGTGCTGGTAGAGCACCAGCGCGGATTCCGGGCCGAGGCGGGCGCGGAGTTCCTCCGGGCTGATGAGGGCCTCCTCGCTGATGAAGCATTCCGCCGCGCGCTCGGCGGTGCGAATCAGCGGCGTCGCATCCCAGGAGAGGGTCATCAACAGCACGCCGAGGGGATCACGCCGGACGAGGGGGAGCAAGCCGTCGGCGAACATACTGTGCGAGACCCACGGCGCAACTAAGACAGCGGCGGGGAGATCCGCCACGTACTTGAGGTACCACTGGATCAGCGCGCCACCCATGCTGTGGCCGATCACGACCGGCGGGCGTTCCATGCGGTCGATTTTGGCCTTGAGGAAGCTGAGGTAGTAATCGAGCGTGCAGCGCTTGATGGCGCGCTGCGCGGGCGAGCGCCCGTGACCGGGCAGGCTATAGGCGTGCGTCTCCCATCCCCAGGCCGCGAAGCGCGCCTGCCAGCGGCGCCAGCACCACACGCCGTGCCACATCCCGTGTTGGAAGAGGATGGGCGTCGCAAAGCGCGGCGCGTGCGGGCGGAAGACAACGCGCTCGATGCCGTCCTGGACGGTGTGCTGGGTCGTGTACTGCTCGCATTCCTGGCGCTCTTGATACGAAACGCCCACCGCGCCTTCGTTTTTCTGTGTGGACAGCGTCTGGACCGGATCAGCCTGAAGCAAGCGCCACATGACCCAGAGTTGTTGGATCATCAAGTAGCCGGCGGCCAACCCCAGGCCCATCCCGGCGCCGCCGATAGCACATTTTCTAGTTGGTTTCGTCATAGTTTCCCTCCTCATGCGTCTCTTATGATGCGTCATTATCCTCCAAAGATCTGGCGCAGCAGCAGGGCCAGCAACGCGAGGGTCGTGATGCCCACCATCACGGTGACGATGAGGTTGACGAATTGGGAGGAGCAGGAGGTCAGTTCCACGCGACGCTCCTCGCGCTTGCGTTGCGCTTGCACCTGCACGAATCTGTCTAGCAGGGCCTTGCGATGGCTATCGGTCGTGCTTCCCGCCGCCATCTCCTCGGCGGCCTTTTCGGCGAGGTCGTAGACATCCAACGCCAGCGCGATCTTCTCGGCAGCATCCCGATCGGCGGCCGTTCCCAGACGCTTGGAGCCGGTGACGGTCCGTTGGTAGATATGCCATTTTATCCCTTCTTGAGCGACGTAATATGCGGGGCGATTTCTATTGAAGACAGAGATGGGACGCCTCCTTTGATACGAGTTGCGGGTTACAAGTTGAAAGTTGAAAGTTGAAAGTTACAAGTTGAAGGTCAAAGAAGATACTTTTGGCTCTTCAGGAATTCGCCGGATACAGCAGCCTATGCCTCATCCACAACTCAATAACGACGTAAAAAAGGTCTGTAATCCCCACAAGCACGCAAATCTTGGCTGCTTTTAGGGCCACTTAGGGGTTTATCCGGCAAAATCCAAAAGACCCATACTTTTCTTCAGTCGGTCTTCAGCCGACTTGAGCTTTTAGCCCGCGATTTATC
>CAZCAI010000189.1:0-7720 GCA_964496595.1 uncultured Anaerolineales bacterium | reverse complement strand
AGCATCCCCTACGCGGGTGATCCTCCCATCCCGGCGGGGGCCACGCTCTTCGCGCTCGCGCGCACCCTGTTCCACTTGGGCATCCACGCTGCTGCCGGCGCGCCGGACGGTACCAACGCCGCCGCCTGGGCTACCAGCATTACCAGCTAAATCTCGCTCCGCACTCCCGGAAACCCCACCGGCCCGACCTCGAAGCGAGAGGGCGGGCCGGTTCTTGTTGTGTTAGGCACGTCAGATAGGTGGAGCATGAAAGACTCTTGCGAACCGAGATGATCGGAACCGATAGGCAAAGTAAAGGTGTTATCGTTACGATAAGCGCGGCGTTACCATCAACGCGGGCTTTTTTGCGGCGTGAATGACTTATTATCTTGCTTCCCAGCAAGCAGAAAGGAGCGGATTAGGAACGTCAAGTTCCCGATCCGCCTCTTCTACCTTTCTGCTTTTTACAGGTGGATGACAGTCCCTTTGTGCACCTTCTAATTTCAGTTCACGTTAAAAATTGCCATGAGTCTACATTTCAAGCATTTAAGCTTATGGTTCGTTTGAATTTGGACGAGAAATGAAAATTGTGTAAACTACAGGTTATGAATACCGAGTTAACGATTGAGACAGAACGAGTCGCTGATGTACCATTGTTATTGGCTGATGAAAAGGGGCTGGTGGAGTTGCTGAATGCGTATCTCTCGCCCCATAGAAATTGGCAAAGATTGAGCATCAGCCATGTCGTTGTATATCCATCCCCTCATCAGCCTCGCAGTTTTCTTATTTTGTTAGAAGTCCCAAAACTCTAATATTACATTTCGCAAAACGATAAGGAGGCCAGGAGAATGACCGAAGATATAGAAATGTTAGCCCATCAATGTCGCAAAGAAGAAACACGGTTCCGATCCGGACAAGATAACCCCACGAGTGCTTGTCGGGAGCTGTTCCGATTGGCGATTGTCCATCAATCTCAACCGGCTTGGCGAGCTGTCCATGAGCAATATCACGCTCAACTGCTGCGCTGGGCCAGCGGTCATCAAGCTGCCGCCGAGGATATCGCGCAGAAAGCTTGGGAGAAGTTTATCCACAGCGTAACGCCGGAAAAATTTCCGCGCTTTGCAAATATCGGCGCCCTGATGAGTTTCCTCAAACGCTGCGTTAAATCCGTGCTCATCGACCGGGCACGTGCGAAGGAGAGGGAACAGGTCGCGTTAGAGGCCTGGGGAGATCGGGAAGGAGATGCAATGCATCAGAATCCCTCATCGCCTTCGGGTATCATCGATGATATCGTGCATCATCAATTTGCCGAGGACGTGTATGATCGCTTGCGAGATGAGGAAGAGCGCTTGGTCATCTTCTCGAGTTTCGAACTGGGCCTGCCGCCGCGAGAAATCGCCAAGCGGTATTCAGAACAGTTTCCCACGGCCAAGCACGTGAGTCGGATCAAGGAGCGGGTCATTCGCCGCTTGGCCAATGACCCGGTTTTGCGCCAGAGGTATATGGAATGATGGATGGAGGTTGAAGGATCAAAATTCATCTCGGAAAAAGCATCTGATCCTCGTTATACAGAATAGAGTAAAAGTACCTCACGAAAGGAGGAGGTGACATGACGAAAACGGAACAGGATAGAGAGAAAAAGATGGCGGCTTTGTTACAAAGCCATCTTTATCGCCGTAGTTGCCCGGCACCGGAAGTGTTGAGCTTATATCAACTCGATGCGTTGTCCGACGAGGAGAAATTGGTCGTGGCCCAACACGTCCGACAGTGTCCGCATTGTCAGCGCGAGCTAACCGAGCTTGCCACAGTTGAAGCACCGACCTCGTTGTGGGAGCGATTGCGCCAGGCGAAAAATCTCGTCGAGGCCCAGGTCGTTCCCACGCCACAATGGCGAACCGCCGGCCTGCGAGGTGCGGGACATCCCCCGCAACGCTTTCGCACCGAGGCGCTAAATATTCATCTGAGCCAACAGCCCGGCTATCGCCACGGACGTTGGATGCTGCTGGGGCGATTGGAGTCGCGCCTTAAATCTGCTGCGGCAGCTACGAAAATCGAAGGGATCAAGGTCTGGCTGATGCAGGATGAAGAGACGCGGGAAACTGTGGTCGCTGCCGATCATACCTTCGCATTTGAAGAACTGATGGCGGGAATCTACGATATGGCATTGGAATGGCATGAGCAAACTATCATGATACGTGGAGTACACATACGATGAATCCCCAAGACTTTTTAGATCGTCTGTTGGCGTTACCGAATACAGAACGCCAGCGAGCCTGGCTGCAAACGAAAGCCGATACTCTGACGCCGGAGCATTTTGAGGCCTTCAAAGCGCGCTCCGATTCCCTGGCGTTGGAACACCCTCGACGCGCGCTGGAGATTGCTGAGGCTGCCCTGTTGGCAGCTTCAGCGGCTGATCTGCCCTTAGCGGCCGCTTTGGCCCATTGGGCGCGCGGCAACGCCTGGTTATGTATGGGTGAATATCAACATGCTTTCGCGGATTACGAGCAGGCCTGCAATGGCTACCAAAACCAAGACAGCGAGCGGTATCGATTGGAGATCGCTCGCCTGCAGACTAACATGATCGAGGCCCTCAAGAATTTGGGGCGCTACGAGGCGGCGTTGGCCTTGGCCGAAACGGCGCGCGAGACCTTGCAACCCTGGGCGGAGAGCCGCTACATGGCCACCTTGGAGATGAACGTCGGCAGCCTGAATCGCCTGCTGGGTCGCTATGAGACCGCGCTGGCGGCTTATGAGCGCGGGCGCGCGACCTTTTTGGCCTTGGACAACCAGGTGCAGGTCGCCCGCATGGACATCAACCGCGCGCGCATCTTGGGCCTGTTAGATCGCTTCACCGAGGCCGCGACATTGCTCGAACGCGCGCGTGAGAAGCTGACCGCATTGGATAAACGCTTACCGGCCGCGCGCGCGACGCTCAATCTGGCCACTTTGCAGTCACGGCAAGGCCATCATCGCCGGGCGCTGACTCTCTATCGCGAAGCGCGGGTCGACTTCACTGCCCTAGAGGATCAGACCGATGTGGCGGTGACCGAGCTATACATGACCTACGATTACCTGGCCCTCAATCTGCTGCCTGAAGCCTTGGAGACCGCCGCGCGGGCGCAGGAAATGCTGGAGAAGCAACAGATGCCCCGCTATGTGGCCTTGGCGGCCGCCAATTGTGCCGTCGCGGCGCGCAAACAGGGGCACTATGTCGAGGCCCTCCCCACGTTGATGAAAGCTCGCGCTTTCTTTGTCACGCACGGGGTAGAGAGCGAAATCGCCAAGATCGATTTGGAGCGTGTGGTGTGCCTGCGCGAGATGGGGAAAACATCTGAGGCATTGGAGGTCGCCGAAGACACGGTGCAGCGTTTAATGCACCAGCCTTTGCCCCTGCTGACTGCTCAGGCACAATTGGCATTAGCCGACACATTGTTGGAGACAAAACAAGCAGGACACGCAGAACACACGGAATATATCGCAGCGAGTGCGGCCCACTATGCACAGGCCTTGGAAACCACACGCGATTTCCCCGCACTAAGTTGGCAGGCTTATCGCGGGTTAGGGCGCGTGGCCGAAGCGCGGGGACAGATGCAGCAGGCTTTTGAGTATTATCGCCAATCCATTGCGTGTCTGGAGAAAGTCGAGGCGAGCCTGGGATTAACCGAGTTACAGGCCGGCTTCCTGGCGGATAAGTTGGATGTTTACCGTCGAGCCATCGCGGCTGCCCTGACGCTCCAGGCGGAAGATACAGCGTTCGAACTCACCCAGCGCGCCAAGACGGGGGTATGGAGGACGTTTTTAGCCGCGCCGCCGGTGACCGAAGAAACTAACACCCTGTACTCATTGCGCGATCGATGGCATTGGCTCTATCAGCGCCTCACGCGCCTGGAGTCGGAAGAGCAGAATGTTGAGGGAGGCAGTGAAGCCACCCTAGATCAACAGCGGGGGAGCACACAAGCCCAGTGGGCTGATTTGAAGGCTATCGAGCAACAGATTGGGGCATTACAGCGCGCGCACCTTCCCATCTCACCAGAGCTGATGACGCCCTCGCTTTCAACGATCCAGGCGCGGCTGCCGAACGGGGTGACCTTGCTGGATTATGTCTGGATGCAGGACACCATCGCGGTCTTTGTAGTCAACCGCCATCAGACACACGTCATCGAAGATATCGCTCCGCCGCACATCATCACCCGGCTCCTCAATCAATGGCGCTTCAATTTAGAAAGTGTGCATCTAGCCCTACTCGACCATCAAGCTACCTTGGGGGTCGGATTGGCCAATGAAGCACACGATATCCTGCGCGGGCTGTACCGCTATCTTATTGAGCCGGTGATCGCGCATTTAGAGAATCAAACGTCGGTGTGGATTGTGCCGCACGGGGAATTATGGGAGGTGCCCTTTGCTGCGTTACACAATGGACAAGAGTATCTCATCGAGCAGTTGACGGTCGTGAATGTACCGGGCATGCTGGCGCCTGAGCCAGCACCCCGCCGTTCACCCGCGCCGGTGGCAAAACGTCCTGTCGTGGTGGGGTATTCAGATGAAGGCCGCTTGCACCACGCGCTCCATGAGGCCAAGACGGTCGCTGCGTTGTGGGATGGCGCCGTCGTCTTGTTGGAGGAGGCCAGCACAGTCTCGCGGCTTCGGGAGGCGGCGACCGAATGCACGCTGCTGCATCTAGCGACGCACGGCGTCTTCCGCCAGGATGCGCCGCTCTTTTCGGCCCTGCACTTGACCGATGGCGCAGTGACAGCGAACGACCTGGAGGGCTGGCGGATGCCCAACGTCGAGTTGGTAACATTGAGTGCGTGCGAGACCGGTATGCACGTGAGTTGGGGCAGCGATCTGTTGGGGTTGGCGAGGGGATTTTGGCGGGCCGGCGCGCAGCGTCTGCTGGTCAGCCTATGGGCCGTGGATGACGCATCGACGGCCGATTTGATGGCGCATTTCTACACTGCGCTGCAAGAAGGGCACGCTGTCGCCTCGGCGCTGCAATCGGCTCAGACCAACGCGCTGGTGAAGTATCGTCATCCGTTCTATTGGGCCGGATTTACACTGCTGGAGTTGGCCATTTGAAAAAGTCATCGCGGAAAAATAGTGTGAGGTACGTTAGTCTTTATGAGGAGTTGGAGGCTGGAAGGATGGATGGAGAACAGAGAATGGAGGTCGGAAAATGGATAGGTCAGTGAGTTCGATGAGTTGGACGTTGAAGGTGGTGTGGGTGCTGGCGATGGCTGTCGGATTGTTACTCATCAGTCAATCGGCTGTTCTGGCAAAAGCCGAAGATGGCGATGACGGTTATGTGATCAACAGACAAAGTAGCGTTGAGCCTGAAAGTAATTCGCAGCTATTCGCGGAGAGCGCTCTGACGGAGGCGCCTCCCAAACCATTGCCGCACGATTGTGGCGGTTTTACACCGGGAGAGGATGGGGAAATGTGCTGCATGATGGGTTACGTGTACGTCGTCTCCTCGACGCTGCCGACGGTCTCGGTGGCCGAGGGTGCGACGGTGACGTTGACGATCACCCGCAATGTCGTCGCTGCCAGCACGACCCAGCCGGGGTATCATAACGTCGAGGGCGCGCCGTATTTCGCCTTTGATCTGGTTGAGGCCGGGGTCGAGCCTGGCGCCTGGGTGACGGTCACGGCTACCTATCGCGGGCGGCACCACCAGACCCGATATCAGGTCGTGCCCGATGGGCAACAGGTGGACGTTGTCTTGCCCATCTCACAAACCTTCGCGGAGCAGGTCGTCATCGTGGACGATCAAGACGAGGTTGCCAGCCCCGACCTGCCGGGCTTCCACATCAGCGGGCCGGTTGAACGGCTCACGGAGAGCGCCTGTGGCGCCGGATCGGAGTTCTGGGAGGGTGCAATTTACTCTGGGACCACCACCGCCGATGGCGTGGGGCCGGCGACTATCACGGCCACCTATCGTCCCACCTTGCCGCTGGCAGGCGCCTATGAGTTGTTCGCCTACGCACCGCACGGATGTGTGGGGACGACTGCACGATATGACATCCACATCCCTGGAGAATCAGCACATGAGGCGACGGTTCCACAGGCCACGGCCAGTGAGAATGGTGGGCAGTGGATCAGCCTGGGCAAGTATTTCTTCCCCGCCGGCACGGAGAGTTACGTTCAGATCCAGAATGTCAATGGGTGGCTGGAGCCAGAGATCTTGGGCTTAGATGCCCTCAAATGGGAATTTCGCTCGCCCTTCGAGCCTATTGCAACGGTGATTGTGGATAACTTGCCGGAGGCAACCACGCCCAGCAATGAGGGATTTTATCCCAACCCGGTGGCGTGGTATGAGCGCACCAAAGCCGATGGCTGCGACAACAAGACAAAGTGCATCGGCGAGCCGATATTCTGGGGCGATCACATTTACTGGACCTACAGCAAAGTAAGCGATCCTCGCACAAACTGGGCGCAATGGAGAACCTCGCTGCCGATGGCCGGAAGTTATGAGGTGGATATCTATATGTCGCATTGCTTTGCCGGGGCGCGAACGGCACAATACCGGCTATCGGTTGATGGTTCCGTGTTGGATGAGGTGACGGTGGATCAAGCGCCACAAGGCGGTACGTGGGTCAATATGGGACGCTATGATCTGCCGGCCCATACGCCGGTCTCGGTGTATTTGGATGATGTGACCGGGGAGGATCACGTCATTATGAGTTTCGATGCCATCCGCTGGGTGCGCCGTCTCAATCGCGATGACTTTGCGCCGGTGGCGACCGTCCATAGCGTGCAGCCATCCGCAGCGGCTAAGGGACAGGCGTCCATCATCCTGCGCGGAAGCGGCCAAGATACTAACGCTACCGGCGCCCACATCACCGCCTACGAATGGCGTTTGGCGGCGACGGATGCTCTGCTTTCGATCAGCCCGACGCTGGTGCTCTCGACCACCGATATGGCCGGGGGCGCCCACGAGGTGACCTTTCGGGTGCAAGATGGCGAAGGGGTATGGTCCGCTCCGGTCACGACCACCTTTGAGATTTTGCCCGCTTACACGGAGAAAAGTTGGCACTTTATGCTCTATCTGGCCGGGGATAACAATCTCTCCGATGATTTTCAGGCCGCGCTGGGCCGGCTGGAGCAATCCTACATGCGAGACACCGTGACTGTCACCATGCAACTCGATCAGGAGGGAGCAGGTGGTGTGCGCCGCTATCTCGTGCAGCCCAACGGTGTGTACATGGACGGCAGCAACCGCTGGTATCTGGGCGAGCTGAACAGCGGCGATCCCCAGACATTGGCCGATTATATTCAATGGGGCCTGCAAAATTATCCAGCGGATAACGTCTATCTCGCCGTCGCCAATCATGGGCGCGGCATCCAGGGCATCGCGTGGGATGACAATAGCAACACCCACATCACACTACCAGGGCTGCGCGCCGCCTTGGATCAAGGGACGGAGGGCGGAAAGTACACCATCGATGTGCTGCATCTAGATGCGTGCTTGATGTCGATGGTGGAAGTAGCCCACGAGGTATGGCCCTACGCGGACTATATGGTGGCCTCGGAGAATCTGGGCTGGGCGTATTTCCCTTATGAGCGATATGTTCAGGCCCTGGCCCCAGAGACCACGGAGACGCCGCGCCAGGTAGCGACGCGGGTGGCGCAACTTTATGCTGCTCAGGTCCGCTATGCGCCCTACACCATCGCGGCTGTGGATATATCCCGGATCAATTCCCTATCCAGCGCGGTGGATGGCTTGGCCGGCGCGTTGATGGCA
>CAZCAI010000188.1:3508-7919 GCA_964496595.1 uncultured Anaerolineales bacterium | reverse complement strand
TGCGCGCGTTGGTCGATGCGGTGGGGCCGCTCACGTTGCCCGGCAGCGAGGCGCCCATCACCGGCGAGACTTTGCTCGCCTATATGTACGCATCCTGGGCGCCCGAGGACGGCGCGCAGGACGGCGATTGGTGGCGAAATCGCAAGGCGTTTATGGGCCCGGTCGCCGAGGCCGTGTTGGCGCGGGTGCAGAGCGGCAAGGTCGATGTGACGGATTTGCTGACCACGGTGGAGCGCTTGATCGCGGAGCGGCATCTCCAGATGTACTTCACACATCCCCAGGCGCAGGCGCTTTTGGCCGAGCGTGACTGGGATGGCGGCCTGGATGTCCCGGAGGGCGATTTTCTGGCGGTGATCGAGGCTAACATCGGCTACAACAAGGCCAGCGCCAAAATCGACCGGGCCTTTACCTACGAGGTCGATGTGACGCGGACGCCGCCGCGTGCCACCGCGACGTTAACCTTCACGCACACCAGTCAGGCCGATGTGACCTGCCGGATGGCGCCGCGCTATAACGATGAGTATCAGCAGATGATGGATCGCTGCTATTGGGGCTACGTGCGATTGTTCGCGCCGGAGGGCGCGACGTTGCTTTCGGCCAGTGAGCATCCCATCCCGGCGGAGATGACCGGCAGCGGGGAGCCGTGGTCGGGCGAAGCGCGCGTGGCGCCGACCTCGGTCTCGGGGGCGACGGCTTTCGCGCAGGCGTTCTTGATGCGCCCGGCGCAGCAGACGGTGCTGCGCTTCAGTTACGAGTTGCCTGCCGCCGTCCTCCAGCAGACTGAGGAGGGGATGGTCTATCGCTTGCGGTGGCAAAAACAGCCTGGTATGCAGAGCGCGGCGGCCCGTGTAATCTTGCGTGTACCTCGAAATGCGGTATTATGGCCTATACAATCCGAGCCGGCGACGACCGACGCGGGCCAGGTGGTGTATCATCTGGATCTCAAGACGGACCGGGAGATTGTGTTGCGGTATGGGGTTGAGGATTAGAGGAATCTGGGGAGGTAGCATGAAATATAAGATATTGTGGGGCATGTTAGGCGCGCTGTTGTTGTTGCTCTCGGTGTTGCCGGTCGCTTGGGCGATGCCGCATCAGCGTGGGCATAATTTCACCGTTCCCACGCGCACGCCGACGGGCAGTCCACCCACGGAGGAGCCGACGCAAGAGCCGACCGATCCTCCACCCACGCAAGAGCCGACCGATCCGCCGCCAACAGAGGAGCCGACCGATCCCCCGCCGGATGATCCGACGGCGACGAATACGCCGGAGCCAGGGGCGACGACCGCGACGCCGACGCCATCAGCCACACCGACGCCGTTGCCGACGGCGACGGGAACCTTGACGTTGACGCCGGAGGCATCGTCGCCTACCGAGACAGCCGCGCCGGGCGAAGGCGAGGCTGGCGGCGAGGGCGTTGTCGCGACGGCGACGCCGGAAGGAGAAGCTGCGGCGACGGAGAGTGAAGTCGCTGGCGCGGAGGCGGAGCAAGCGACCGCGACGAGCGAGCCATCGTCCGCGCCGGAGGGTGAGGGCCTCCAAGCGCTGACGCCCACGCCGCCGACAGAATCGACCTCGATGCCGCCGGAGGATGGGGTTGTGAGCGGCTTGCCGCTCCTCCTCTGGGTCGGGATCGGCCTGGTGGTGGTGGGTGTGGTGACGTTAGCCGTTTGGTGGATGAAGCGGGCTTAATCTTGGGGACCGGAGTTGATTGGTTGGATAGCATAGGTAGAGGTACATGACAGATATTGCAGTTTCGTTTGACCACGTCTCGAAGTACTTCGTCCTTAAGGAAGAGCGCGCCACATCGTTTCGGGAGTTGATGGTCAATCTGTTTCGACGTCAAGACCGGCAAGCTGAGGAGGATTGGTTTTGGGTGCTGCGGGACGTCAGCTTTGAGTTGGAGGCCGGCAAGACCATCGGCTTCATCGGGGCGAATGGCGCCGGCAAGAGCACGTTGTTGAAGCTCATCGCCGGCATTTTAGAGCCGACCTCTGGCGAGATTCGGACGTCGGGGCGCGTTGGCGCGCTGCTGGAGTTGGGCGCGGGCTTCCATCCCGATCTCACCGGGCGCGAGAATGTCTATCTCAACGGCTCGATTTTGGGCATGGGCCGCGCCGAGATCGCAGAGAGATTTGACGAGATCGTGGCGTTTTCTGAGCTGGAGGAGTTCATCGATATGCCGGTCAAGCACTATTCCTCCGGTATGTATGTGCGATTAGGCTTCTCGGTGGCGGTCAATACGGAGCCGGAGGTTCTGTTGGTGGATGAGGTGCTCTCTGTGGGGGATGTCTCCTTCCAGCGCAAGTGTATGGAACGTATCGCGGATCTGCGGCGGCGCGGCGTGACGATTGTTTTGGTCTCCCACGGTCTGGATACGGTGCAGACCTTGTGCGATGAGGCGATCTGGCTGGAGGACGGGCGGATCGAGGCGCAGGGCGACGCCATCGATGTTGCGATGGCTTACAGATCGGCGATGGCCAAGAAGCACATACGTCGGGGACAGCGGCAGGAGTCCGAGGAGGAGGGCGACGCGCGGCGCTGGGGCACCGGCGAGGTGCAGATCACGGACGTCGAATTGTATAATGGCGACGGTCAGGCGGAGACCACCTTCGCGACCGGCGAGCCGATGGAGATTCGATTGCACTATCAAGCCTCGGATCGCGTGGAGGCGCCGGTCTTCGGCCTGGCGATCCACCACCAGAATGGCGCGCATATCTGCGGGCCAAACACGCGGCAGCTTGGGTTGGAGATCCCTGCCGTGGAGGGGGAGGGCGTGGTTTGTTATCGTATCCCGGAGTTGAATCTGCTAGGGGGGAGTTATCTGATCTCGGTCTCCGTTCATGATTGGCTTGACGTTGAGATGTTTGCTTACCACGATCGCTTATATCCCTTCACGGTTTATCGTGGTGATTGTCGGGAACTGTATGGCCTGGTGACATTGAAAGGAGAATGGGCGTTTCATCCTGATGGGATTGATTAAGCTGCTCCGTTATGGGTAAGACACATATTTTAGTCATCAGCCACGATATTATCGGGCCTAATATGGCCGGTTCGGGCATTCGTTATCAAGCATTAGCGCGTGTACTCGCTAAATATTTTTCTGTTACCCTGGCAGCACCTGGCAATTCGCATCTATTTATTGAAGGTATTCGTTTTTGGCCTTATGAGGGGGGGGGCTGGCAGTCTTTAGAGCCGGTGGTGAAGGAGGCCGCAACGGTGCTTTTGTGTGGGGACGTGTTGAATCGATTCCCGCAATTAATAGAAACCGGTGTTCCCATGATAATGGATGGCTATGATCCTCATACAGTTGAGACTTTGTCACTTTTTGCTGGGGATCCCACACAAGTTCAGCGGCATCAAGAGCGTGAGCGGATTTTGAGCTTACAATGCCTATCCGGCGATTTTTTCATCTGCGCCAGCGAGCGCCAGCGCACGTGGTGGCTGGGCCTGTTAGAGGCGCACGGGCGCGTCAATCCGTACACCTTCGATGAAGATCCCGCCTTGCGTAACCTCATCGATGTGGTCCCCTTTGCGCTTCCCAGCGAGCCTTTCCCCCAAACGCAAATCGACATCCCAGAGATTGCCCCGGACGACAAGGTCTTATTGTGGGGCGGCGGAATGTGGGAGTGGCTCGATCCGCTGACGGTGATTCGCGCTCTACCGCGCATTTTGAAGGATGTTCCCCAGGCTAAATTACTATTCCCCGGTACGCGACATCCGAACCCGGCGGTTCCGGCCATGCGCAAGGTGGAGGAAGCCAAGCGTTTGGTCGCCGATTTGCAGTTGCAGGATGTCGTCATTTTTGGGGATTGGGTGCCGCGCGAGGCGTGGAACGCCTATCTGGCCCGCGCCGACGTCGGCCTCTCGCTGCATCCCGACACCTACGAGACGCATCTCGCCTATCGGAGCCGCCTGTTGGATTACATCTGGGCCGGCCTGCCGATGGTGATCACGCACGGCGATGAGACGAGCAAGTTGGCGCCGCGCTTCCAATTGGGCCGGGTGGTGGCGTATGAGGATGTCGTGGGCGTGGCGGCGGCTGTCTCTGCCGTGTTGGCTGAACCTAAATCCGCTTTTTCCACGGGATTTGCAGAAGCGCGTCAAACGTTGACCTGGGAAAAAGCTGCGCAACCCCTGATCGCGTTTTGTCGCGCGCCGCGCCGCGCGCCCGACAAAGCCGCGCTTGGGGATCGACTGGGAAATCATTATTACGGAAAACAGCATCAAGCATTGCGCGAAGAGCGCGCGCGATTGAGGCGACAAAACGCTCATCTCCAAGCCTTGGTCAGCGGATATGAGCAAGGGAAATTTATCCGGCTGATGAAATGGCTACATTCCCTGGCGGATCGAGGATAGTCTAAGATGAAAGCTTCCGTCATCATTCTCACCTGGAACGGCCTGGACTACATCG
>CAZCAI010000188.1:0-3408 GCA_964496595.1 uncultured Anaerolineales bacterium | reverse complement strand
TGTCCAGGATGTGGACTTCGTCACCGGCGCGGCGCTCGCCCTCACGCGCGCGACGCTGACGCGCATCGGGCCGTTGGATGAGGGCTTTACGCCCGCGTACTACGAGGATACCGATTGGTGCTATCGCGCGCGGGCGGCGGGATTGCGGGTGGTTGTCTGTCCCCAGGCCGTCGTGACCCATCACGAGTCGGTCTCGTCGGAGACGGAAAGCTACGCGCATCAGGCGAACTTTCACGCCGGACGCTTGCGGTTCTTGTTCAAGCACCAGAGCTTGGCGGATTTGCAAACCTCGTTCCTGCGCGCCGAATCCGCCGGGGTGCGCAACCTGGGGCCTGGGCAAGAGTTGGAAGCCTTACGCCAGGCGCTCGTGAGGGTCGGATTGGCGTTGCCGGAGATCATCCACTTTCGCGTTCGTCACCTTGAGCTAACGGCGGATGCACAGACCTTGGGACAAGCGTTGTTGGACATCATCTTGAAGTTGCGCGAGCTATGCGCTAAGGAGCAACCTGCCTACACGGTTCGCGATCAACTGGACGCGACGGAATCGCGGGCGGTAGGGACGGAGCTTGTGGAGCAGGCGGCGCAAGCGGATGAGGCAATGACGTCCCTGCACGAACAATGGCGGATCGAGCCGCAACCCTTCCAATCGGAGGCGCCGGTGGTGGGGCCGGGCATCGCCGCGTTCCGCGAGGCGTGGATCAGCCTGGCGACGCGCTGGTATGTCGAGCCGCTGATAACCCAGCAGCGCGCGTTCAACGCCGCTGTGACCCAGGCGCTGGATCGCGAGGTGGACAAACTCAACCGCGTCTCTGTATCTCAGGTGGAGTTGCTGCACCTCGTGCGCCAACTATCCGATAATGTCGAGCGCGCCCAGCAAGAGAACGCCCAGCACGTGCGCGAATTGAACACGCTCCTTTCCGAACTGTTGCGCCTGCAAGCGCGCGTCACGGAACTGGAAGCTCAGCTTGCACACCGATCTGAGGATAAATGAATCAACCCGTCATCTGCACGATTGTCGCGAAGAATTACCTGGCGCAAGCCCGCTGCCTGACCGATTCCTTTCTGGAGCAACACCCCGACGGGCGCGTTTTCGTCCTCCTCGTGGATCGGTCGGAGGGATATTTCGACCCCGCTGAAGAACGCTTCACGACGGTGCTGGTCGAGGACATCGGTATCCCCAACTTCGGCGCGATGATGTTCCGCTATACGCTCTTAGAACTGAGCACGGCGGTCAAACCCTTCTTCTTGGCCTATCTCTTCAAGACCCACGACTACGACGCCCTCTGCTACTTCGATCCCGACATCTACTTTTACCGGCCCGTGGATGTGATCTGGGAGAAACTCCAGACCCACGGCATCGTGCTGACGCCGCATCTCACCGGGCCGCTGGATGAGCAACACAATCCCGACGAACTGCTGATTTTACGCTCTGGCACCTACAACCTGGGTTTCATCGGCCTCTCGCAGCGCCCCCACGTGATGGAATTCCTCGCTTGGTGGGCGGCGAAGCTGACGAAGTACTGCGTCGTCGATCACGACCGGGGCTTTTTCGTCGATCAGCGCTGGGTCGATCTCGTCCCCGGTCGCTTCCCCGATGTCTATATTCATCAAGACCCCGGCTGCAACGTCGCCTACTGGAATCTCTACCATCGCGAGGTGACGCGCGGAGAAGATAATGCCTGGACGGTCAACGGCCGCCCCATGAAGTTCTTCCACTTCAGCGGATTTTCACCCGACCGCCCTGATGTGCTCTCCAAATATCAAAATCGCTACACCTTTGATGATCTCCCGCAGTTGCGCCCCCTGTTCGCGGCCTACGCGGCCTGTCTGCTCGGCCACGGCTACGATGAGGTTAAAAAGTGGCCCAATGTCTATTCGAATCTGGCCGCCGACGGCGTGGTGATTCCCGCCGCCGCGCGCCATCTGTGGCGCAAATTCGAGACGAGCGATCCCGATTGGGCGCCGTTGGAGGATGCGCCGGATGCGGCCTTCTTGACCGCGTTGCTAAAGTGGCTCGATGAGCCGGTGGATGACAAAAAGCCGTTGATCACGCGCCTGGCGTTGGGGGTGCATCAGCAACAATCGGGGCTGCGCGAGCGTTTCCCCGACGTGCTGGGCCGGGATCGCGTGGCCTACGCGCGCTGGTACGTCACCTCGGTGGAGAAAACCTTCCAGTTCGATCCGCACTTTGTCGGCGCGATGGCGGCCTCGCTGGAGAAAAACGTCGGCGTGCAGACGCGCCTCTATCAGGCCTTCACGCGCTGGCTCTTCGGGATTGGCTTGGGCCAGCGCATCGAGCAGGCGTTAGGTGAGCGCGTGGTCGGACGCATCCGCGATCTCTTTGTGCCCCACAGCCCCAATCGCCCCATCACGCCCCAGGCGACGCCCGAAGCGGCCCAAGGTGCTCCTCCAGAAGCATCGTCTAGGAACTTGGGCGTCAACGTCATCGGCTATCTGGCCGACGAGACCGGCGTGGGCGAAAGTGCCCGCGCGACCCTCCGGGCGCTGGACGCGCAGAAATTCCCGCTCGCGTGGACGATGGTGAGCAGCAACCACGCGCGCCAGAACGACCGCTCGACATTGCATTTGCCGGAGGGCCATCCCTACGACGTGAACCTCTTCTGCGTCAACGCCGATCAGATGGCCAACGTCTATCACGAATTGGGGCCGGACTTTTTCAAAGGAAAGTACAACATCGGCTACTGGTTTTGGGAGTTGGAGCGCTTCCCCGAAGCGTGGCGGGATCGCTTTCAGTATCTAGATGAAATCTGGGTCGGCAGTCGCTTTGTCCAAAACGCCCTGGCCCACGTCGCGCCGATCCCAGTGGTGATTATGGGATCGGGCGTGGATTGCACGCCGGACGCCGGGCTTTCACGCGCGCCTGTGGACCTGCCCGCCGACAAATTCACCTTTCTCTTCGCCTTCGATATGCTGAGCATCGTCCAGCGCAAGAACCCCTACGCCGTGATCGAGGCCTACCGCCGCGCCTTCGGGCCGGACTTTGCGGAGACGCAGTTGGTCATCAAGGTGACGAAGTTGGATCAATATCCGGCGCACGCGTCGCGCCTGCGCCAGGCCGTGGCCGAGGTGGACGGCCTGCTGATCGACCGCTACTTGGATCGCCCCGATCTGGATGGCTTGTTCGAGGCCTGTGATGCCTACGTCTCCCTGCATCGCTCCGAGGGCTTCGGGCTGACGCTGGCGGAGGCGATGTGTCGCGGCAAGCCCGTCATCGCCACCGACTACGGCGGCAACACCGATTTTATGACCATCGCCAACAGCTATCCGGTGGCCTATCGCCTGGCGACGTTGGAAGAGGATTATCCTCCCTATCAAAAGGGGCAGGTGTGGGCCGATCCCGATCTGGATCACGCGGCGGCGCAGATGCGCCACGTCTTCGCCCACGAG
>CAZCAI010000187.1:0-7999 GCA_964496595.1 uncultured Anaerolineales bacterium | reverse complement strand
CGGTTGGAAGTTTCGACAATTGATGGTAGGATTACGGGGGATCATCTGATTTTAACCGATCTGATAATCCACCCCGAGTGAAGGCGACCGACAGGCCAGTGTTTGCATCGAGCTGGGCTGTTTTTGTGTCTTACACTAAAGTCGACCTGGAGTCAAAAGGAGTGAACTACATGATGAAACGACAAACTGTACAAGCGTTATTGACTGCGGTTGCGCTGTTGGTGGGCGTTGGGTTGCTCACCTTCGGGATCGTCCACGCCGACGATGGCAACTATTACAACTTTGATTACGAGGATTTCTGGAAGGAGTACCGGGAGGTCGGTTATCCGCCGAACACGCGGCTTCCCTGCAATGGCTATTCTGAAGATACCTGCACCTGGGCCTGGGAGCCTTGGTATGAGCATGGCACCGATCTCCCTCAGATGGGGGCCGAGCAGTATTCCGGGCGCACGGTGAGCGGTTACGCGCTGATGTTCAAGGGCTACCAGCCTATGACCAATCTCCACGGCGGCATTTTTCGGCGCGAGAGTGTGCAGCCGTGCCGCACTTATCGCTTCACGATGTACTCCCGCTCCGGTCTAGATATGGATCATCCCGCGCCGAACAACGCGCGGATGCGGGTGGGAATCTCGCCCACGGGCGATTATCCCGATGAGATTGTGCTGACCGGCCCGCGCATCGATGCCATCACCTGGTCGGCGCCGAGCAACTCGAAGTACGCTTACGAGAACCTCTCCGTCGAGGCGAGGGCCGAGAGCGACACCATCACCGTCTTCACCCGCGCCAACCCCGATCCCAGCGAGCATACCTTCATCTATTGGGATGAAGGCTCCTTTGAAGAGGTGTCCCATACCGGCGATTTGGTCGATCCCGAAGCTCTGCCGGGGGCCACCGGGTATATCGAAGGTGTCAATGTGCAGCGCGGGACGACCTATGCCACCATTTCGTGGCACACTGGGGGCAATCACACGCTGGGGCAGGTGCTCTATCGCCGCCTGGATCAAGAAACGTCTCCGCCGGAGACCTACACCCACACCCTCTACCTGCCGCTGATCCAGGGGGGGCGGCCCCCGGCGGATTGGGAACTCACGAGCGTGCAGAATTGGATGGACAATCATCAGATCCAGTTGACGGGGCTGACCTCTCAGACTACGTATGAATATGTTGTCGTCTCCTATGGCTATGTGAATGGCAGTTGCCAGACCTTAGTTTCGGAGAAGCGGCAGTTTACCACTCAGTAGGCGCATTTGCCCAATGGTATGTTGATCCGTCGTCGAGGGTTCGTCCTGGTGTTGCTGTTGGCGCTCTTTGCCCAACTCGCGTTGAGCGCGCCTCGGCTTTCTCTTACCTCGGATGAACCCTCGCACATCGTCGCCGGGCTGACCTATTTGGCGACCGGCGATCTGTGGGCGCCGCCGCTGCACGGTCACCCGCCCTTGCTCAACGCCCTCAATGCCGCGCCGCTGACGCGCCACCTCGGCACGCCGCTGCCCAAGCTGCCCGCGTTCCCCGGATGGGGCCACGATTTCCTCGCCTACGCCCGCGCCGTCTTGCCGCACCTCGGCCCCATCGAGCGGCTGACCTTCGCCACGCGCGCGCCAACGATGCTGCTGGCCGTGCTCCTGGCGGCCCTCGTCTACCGTTGGGGCGCGGAGCTTGGCGGCGGATGGGCCGGCGCGCTGGCGCTGGCCCTGCTCACCTTCGATCCCAACCTGCTCGCGCACGCCAACCTCGCCACCACCGACCTCGGCGTGACGCTGACGGGCCTCGCCGCGCTCTACGCCGCGTGGCGCGCATCTCGCGCCCCGGAGGGCGTCGCTCGCCGGCGCTGGATTCTGGTCTCCGGCCTCTTCCTGGGGCTGACCCTGGCGAGCAAAGGCTCCGGCTTCCTCTATGCCCCCGCCATCGTCGTGATGCTGATTTGGCCGCGTCTTTTCCCCGTTGACGCTTATCATTCTCGTTCGAAGGGGATCGCCAGATCCCCGTGGGACGGAGAGAATCTTGAGCGCGCACGGATTTGGCAGTCCACCGGGCCGGAATACCATTCCGACCTACGTTCATCGGTCAAAAACCTGGCGTTAGAACTCTTTGCCCTCGCCGGCGTCGCCTTCGTCGCGCTCTGGGCCGTCTACGGTTTCCAAATCGGCCCTCTGCCGGGCGGCGACCTGCCACTGCCCTTCCCGGCCCACATCGGCCTGTGGCGCATCATCTTCCAAGACGCGCAGCGCGTAGCCTTCGTCCACGGCGCGCGGCGCGTGGGCGGATGGTGGTGGTATTTCTTCTACACCACCGCCGTGAAGACGCCGCTCCCCCTGCTGATAGCGGGCCTCTGGGCGGCGGCGGTCTGGCTGAAGCGCGGCCCGCGTCACTGGCTGCGCACCGCGCCGCTGCTCTGCTTCCCCGCGCTCTATTGGATCTCGGCCCTTGCCAGCGGGATGAACATCGGCCATCGCCACCTGCTGCCGACGTTTCCGTTTCTCTATCTAGGCATTGGGGTTATTGTGGATAGGGGAGTAGGAGAGCGAGTTGCTCCGTTGGGCGGCAGGTTCCGCTTACTTCTTACTCCTTTACTCCTTACTGCACTGATCCTCTGGCTTGCGTTCAGCGCCCTCGCCATCGCGCCCTTCCACCTGGCCCACTTCAATCCGCTGGCCGGCGGCCCTGAGAACGGCTACCGCCATCTGGTGGACTCCAACGTGGATTGGGGGCAGTCGTTCATTGCGCTGCGCGAGTACATGGCCGACGAGGGCATCGCCTCGGTGCGCTTGAGTTATTACACCTATGTCGATCCGGTCGCCTACGGCATCGATTACGAACCGCTGCCCCCGGCCCGCGACATCGCCGCCGACGCGCTGACGCCCTTCGCGCCGCAACCGGCGGTCTATGCGATCAGCGCCACCCCGCTTCAGGGGATTATGGTGACGCCCGGCGATCTCTACGACTGGTTCCGCCACCGCGAGCCGGTCGCGCAGCCGGGCTACGGACTGCTGGTCTACGACGTATCCCCGGAGGACGTGGCCGTGGAGTGGGTCGCGCAGTGTACCACGCCGGTCGCGCCGCTGCCCGCCGAGGCCATCGAGGCCGGGATGGGAGCGCAGCCGCGCCTGGCCTTCTTCGATTGCACGCAGGCGTGGCTCATCCCGCCTGGCGGCGGCTACCACCTGCTGGCCCGCGATACGGCGTTGATGGCGCAACCTTTTGTGGCGGACCAGATCGCCGCGCTCGATTTGGCCTACGAGCAGCGGGAATCGAGCACGTATCCGGCCTTTGCCTGCTACCGGAGCGGGGATGCGCCCGCTCCATCCGTGCGGGCGGGCCACGTCGCGCCCTCGGCGTTAGCGCCAGCGCAGGCCCTGGAGACGGAACTGCTCGCCGCGCCGTTGCCCACCGATGGCCCGCTTATCTTCGAGGGCGCGCGCTTCGATCCTGGCCCCTATCGCCCCGGCGACACCGTCGAGCTGGCGACCTTCTGGCGCGTGGCCGCCATCCCCGAACTGCGCGGCCTCTCCGTGATGGGTCATCTGCTCGCCGGCGAGGGCGCGCTCGCGGCCAACGCCGACGGCCTGGGCGTCGGTCTCGACCAGTGGCGCGTGGGCGACCTGATCGTGCAACGGCACGCTATTGCCATCCCCGTCGAGGCGGAGGGCTGTTATTGGCTGCAAACGGGCGTCTACTGGCTCGATACGCTGGATCGCTGGCAGATCGCCGCCGCCGGGGATCGCATTCTGTTGGGAGAAATTGATGTCCGACCGTGATCGCTGGCTCTGCCGGTGCTCGCTGCTCGCCTTGCTGCTCTTAGGCGCTGCTGTGCGCTTTGTCGGATTGGCCTCCGTCCCGCCCGGCCTCAGCCCCGACGAGGCTGCCAACGGCTACGACGCCTACAGCCTGGCGTTGACGGGCCGGGATCAGCACGGGCATCTGCTGCCCCTCACGGCCGCCAGCATCAACGACTACCGGATGCCGGGCTTCATCTACGCCGCTGTGCCCTTCGTCGCCGCGATGGGGCTGTCTGTGACCAGTGTGCGCCTGGCCGCCGCCGTGATGGGCTGGCTCGCGCTGCCCGTGGTCTATCGGCTTGGCCGGCGGATGTTCTGCCCGGAGGCGGGCTTGACTGCGACGGCGCTGCTGGCCCTGTCGCCGTGGCATCTCCCCTTCAGCCGGATGGGCCTCGAGGGCACGACGGTGGCTCTCGTCGCCGCCGGGAGCGTGGCCGCCGTCTGGCAGTGGCGCAACGACCATCGCTGGCGCTGGGTCTGGCTCGCGGGGGCGCTGTTGGGCCTCTCGTTCTACACCTACTCGATTATGAAGCTCTTCACGCCGCTGCTGATGGCGGGATTGGGCCTCATCCTCTGGCGCGAAGCGCGCGCGCAGCCCCGGCACGCGCTGGCGCTGGCGGCGCTCGTGGGCCTGCTCGCGCTGCCGGTGGCGTGGGAGACGCTGACCGCGCCGGATTTTATGCAGGCGCGCTACAACCAGATCGCGGTCTTCAAGCCGGGGCGGCCCCTGGGCGAGGCGCTCGGCGAGGCGCTGGCGAACGTGGGGACGCATTTAGGGCCGGATTTTCTCTTCCTCCGGGGCGATTACGACGCGCTGCACCATCCGCCGGGCGCGGGACAACTCTACTGGATCCAACTGCCGCTGGTGTTGGCGGGCCTCGTCGGCGGATTGCGGGAGCGCCGCACCCGGCAGGCGACGTTGGCGCTGCTGGCGTGGATCGCGGCGGCGCTCGCGCCGGTGGCCCTCACGCAAATTACGTTGGAAGGCTCCGGTCACAGCCACCGCGCCATCCCGATGGTCGCGGCGTGGCAACTGCTCTCCGGCGCGGGGATGGCGGTCTTGCTGCGTAAAGCCCGCTCGCGCCGGCGCGCCGCGTTGGTCGGCTTGATCGCGCTGGCGACGCTCGCGCAGGCCGGGCCGTACCTGCACCACTACTTCACCGCCTATCCCGGCACGGTGCTGGCCCGCTTCGACGATGGGATGCCCCAGGCCGTCCGCGCGCTGGACGCGCTGGACGACGACTACGAGACCGTCGTCTTCACCGATATGGCGAGCTGGCCCTACCTGCACATCCTCTTCTTCACCCGCTATGATCCGCACTTGCTCCAGCGCGATCTCCCCGTGCGCGAGCCGGTCATCTTCGCGCCGGTGACGCGGGTGGGCAAGTACCACATCGGCGACGTGCAGGCGGCCTACGAGCAGTTGGAACACGGCCTCTTCGTGATGCCCGCGTGGATGCTGCCCGGCGTCGAGCCGCTGGCTGTGACCACGTTCAGCACCGGGGAGCCGGCGTTCAAGATCGTGGGGAAGTGATGTAGAAGCTTGTGGAAGTTCAATAAAATAAATCAAGAGGGATATATAAATGCGAAAAATTTACTGGCTGTTGATAATTGGAGCTGTTTTGCTGTTGATCCTCACGCCGGAGGCCGCTTCCGTCACGGCGGAGATAGATCGTCCGCCTTATGATGAAGTCCCGCCGGTTCCGCTCATCGCGCGCCTCCGGGCCGCCGCTCCCGGCAACCTGCTGGTCAACGGATCTATGGAGGAGTTGCCTTTTTATTGGATGTATCCCAATCACCATGTGGCCGGAGGGTGGGGGCGTTGGTGGATTCACGGCACGACCTTGCCGGAGTACGACGATGTCCGCACATCCCGCCCGAGCTATGAGGGTGATCACGCTCAGGTCTATTTCAAGTGGTTTGGATATGGGCAGCAGTATCACGCGGGGATCTACCAGATGGTCAATGAGGTTGTGCCCTGCGTGCCCTATCGATTTACGATGTGGGCGCGCAATCATACGTTGGAGATGGTCAAGCCGCGCGCCCGTATCGGGCTGGATCCGCTGGGGACGCAACTTACCAGTGGGCCAGAGGAGGGCGCGATTTTAGCGCTGCCGCCGACAACGGTCTGGTCGCGAGAGCAGGTCAATCTCTTCGAGTGGGAGCAACTCTCGGTGGATGTCGAGCCGGTTCGTGATCGACTCGCGGCCATCACTTTTGCACATCCCGAACTCCCGGCGACCGGGGGGCCGGCCAGCTATTATGCGGATACGTACTGGGATGCCGGGCGGGTGGAGCGGGTCGATTTTCCCGGCGGGCGATTTCCCGATCCGGCCACAACCGAGTCGGTGGATTTTATCTCTGAGATAGCAATACGTCCAAGATTGGACAGCCTCGCCATCGAGTGGCTGCTAGATGCCCCGGCCCCCGCTCAGGTTTGGTACCGGGTGGTTCCCAAACCCGCCGGCGATCCGCCGGAGACGATCTTTATTGCCCATCAGATATATTTGCCGCTGGTCAGTCAGAGCGTTAGCCCGCTGGCCTATAGCCAGGCTACGCCGATATCCAGCAGCGCCGGCCGGTATCATCAGGTTGTCATCTCCGGCTTGCAAGATGGCGATACTGTGGAAGGCGTCGTCGTCATGCGACGCCCGATAGATGGCGTTTGCACTACGGAGATTTCTGTGCCGTTTAGTGTGCGCATCGATTTGCCGTATATAGAGCATCTATATCTGCCGCTGGTGCAACGGTAAGGGGCTTTCTGTCTGGTGACGGTGAGCAACTTGGAAACTAACGCGCCACGAAGAGGGCTATGTGGGGCGCGAAGAATGTAGTACCGCGCGGCGGAAGTCCCTCCTCAGTTAGCCCCGCTCAGAGCGGATCGTCAGATCCGCGACTATACGTCGGAACGGGGAACTGACGTTCCCCTTGGAGCAAATTCAACTGGGGAATTATTTGTGCCGCGTTGTAGTAGTTTCTCTGCGTGGCGCTCTGGGTGATGAAAAGTGTTAGCGCTAATACAGGACAGGCACTTTGCTCACAAAACCGAACTATTATCGGGATGTTTTAAACCGGGGAAATCCCTTAGACATCCGTTAGTGAAATCCCAAGTATTGAGGAAAAGGAAAATGGTAACTGTTTAGTCTTGTGAGGAACCATCGAATAAATGGGTGTGGCTCCCCACTAAAGAGTAAAATTTGGGTGGATTTTGGCTGTCCTGTCCCATTTAATCCCCACTTATCCCCTAATTTGGCCTTTTTGCTCACAAAACTAAACTGATACACCGGTCGGAAAATGAATCCTATACACAAGTATACTGCGATATTCGCTGGATTGCTTTTGTTGTTGGGTACTACCCTAATGTCTTTAGCGGCACTGCCCGGCATCCATTCACACGTTGCTCCAACGCAACGGACACGACTATCATCAGAAGACGAAATTTACATACCGGGCGGAGAGTTCGTGCGTGGCTGCGCCGTTGACGTAATGGTCGGCATAGAATGTGGAACTGAATCCAAACCCTTCAACGTAGTCTATGTTGACCCCTTTTTCATTGATCGCCTGGAGGTCACAAACGAACAATATGCAGCCTGTGAGGCCGCTGGTACCTGCCCTCCCCCACTATCCGAGGCATCAGCAGCACGTCCTGAATATTATAACAATCCGGTCTATGCGCAGTACCCAATGATTAATGTTACATGGGACCATGCCAATGCTTACTGTCAGTGGTTGGGTAAGAGATTACCCACAGAGGCCGAGTGGGAAAAGGCGGCGCGCGGCACCGACCGGCGCTGGTTCCCCTGGGGTAATGAACTGCCTACGTGCGAGCGAACGAATACCTCTCTCCGGGATCCCGACGAACTATTATCTCATCCCTGTATCGGCGATACCATGCCGGTGGGGAGTTATCCTCAAAATGCCAGCCCGTATGGGGTATTAGATATGATCGGAAACGTAAGAGAGTGGGTGAGCGATTACTACGATAGAATGTATCACACGCGCGCCCCCTACTACAACCCGCAAGGCCCGCCCTATGATCTTGGCAAGGGACACTTCCCGCGCGGCGGAGGCTGGCTTGACCATGCCGACTTCTCAACGACCTGGATACGCCACGACGAGAAGGAGGCGACATCATATCTACAAATCGGCTTCCGCTGTGCCCGCAGTGCCGGCCCAGGTGGAACACCCACCCCCACGCCCACCCCGACGCCCACGCCGACGCC
>CAZCAI010000186.1:0-8018 GCA_964496595.1 uncultured Anaerolineales bacterium | reverse complement strand
GTACTTCAGTGCCCGTAGAGGAAAAAAGTGTCAACCTATTTCCGAACCATCCCCCTTTCAGGCTCCGCTTCGAGGCTTACTACCAACAATTTCTCCATTGGGCTATTGTAACCGCGCCCCACAGAACAATCAAGCGGAGCAAGGGGCTTCATCTGCTCCATCCGCTCCATCTGCTGAGTCGACTTGCATTCTGCTCTACCTTCAGTAGCATATAGGAAACCGACACGTATTGAGGTGATAAAATAGATCTATGAGGAAAGACATTGCTACCGCGATGGGAGCCAGCCAACGCCGCGCCGGGCACACGACCGCCGATGTATTGCGAGAGACGTTAAATCAATTGGAAACGCGATTGGGCAAGTTGAAGTACGGTAATCGCCAGGACGCCGAGGAAATCCTCCATCTCTGCGATCAAGCAGATACCGCGCTGTGCACGCTGGAGGAGAAGGGCGTGAGGATGCCGGCCGAGGAGGTGCGATTCGAGAGTCTCTGCTCGCAGCTCGAGAGCAAACAAGCGCGCCTGCTCCAAAAGCTCGGCGGCGCCAAAGCGTTGATCGCACTGCGCGAGGCCCGCGATCCCCACGTTCTCGACGAAGCGCACTGGTGGTGGCGCCTCGATCACAAGATCGCCTCGGAGCAGCGCGCGCGCTGGCGTCGCATCGGCCTGTGGAGCGTGCTGGGCCTGATCGCCTTCGCGCTGCTCGCTTTCGGCTACGAGCGCTTCTTAGCGCCCGATCCAGCCGTCCGCCGGGCCTACGGCCACCAGAGGAATGCGGAGATGTTGGCCGAGGAGAGCAACTACGCCGAGGCGCTGGCGGAGGCAAATCAAGGGCTGGCACAGACGCCAGACGATCCCTATCTGCTGACGCTCCAGGGCGTCTGTCATCAGATGTTGGGCGAGATGGAGGCCGCCGAGGAGAGCTTCGCCGCCGCGCAAGCGGCCTACGAGCCGCCGGAGCTGTTCCTGCGGGCGCGCGCGCAAGTCTACCTCCGGCTCGGTCAGCCTGACGAGTTGGAGGCGGACGCCAACGCGCTGCTCACGCTCGAACCCGACTCGCCGCACGCGCACTTCTACCTGGGCCTAGTCAGCGAGGTGCGACAGGAATATCAGGCCGCCAAAACCTACTACGAGAAGGCCAGCGAATTGGCCCGGGCCGCCGATGAGATGGAGTTGCACGTGATGGCCAGCATGCAGCTTTCACAGGTGATGAACAAACTGGCAAGCGACCCATCGTCAGCGCCGACGGCTACAACAGCTCCATGACGTAGATTTGAAAAACAAACCCTTGCGAAGGTTCACGAGAAATTTCAGACCAAAAACCTTTGGTCTGTCGAAGATAGTTCTGTAACCCAAACAACCTGCAACCTTC
This sequence comes from uncultured Anaerolineales bacterium, assembly GCA_964496595.1. Classification (GTDB taxonomy): domain Bacteria; phylum Chloroflexota; class Anaerolineae; order B4-G1; family SLSP01; genus JAAAOZ01. The sequence continues at coordinate 6,648 of CAZCAI010000186.1, read as the reverse complement.
GCAAGGTGGCCGAAACTTACACAAAAGCTATCCAGGAGGTTTTACGATGAGTTCCAACATCCCTCAAGTTGTCAAACGTAGCGGCGATGTCGTGCCCTTTAACAAGGAGCGCATCACCAACGCGATTTATCGGGCGGCGGTGGCCGTCGGCGGGCGGGATCGCGCGACGGCGGAGCAGTTGACCGATAAGGTGCTCACCATCTTAGAGGACAACTACTCCGCGTCCCGGCTGCCCACCGTGGAGGACATTCAGGACATCGTGGAGAAAGTCCTTATCGAGGATGGGCACGCGCGCACGGCCAAGGCCTACATCCTCTACCGGCAGGAGCGCGCCCGCCGCCGCCGCCGGCGCGAGCACGGCCAATCTCAGCGCGATCCACAGAATATCCCCTACCGCAAGCTCTGGGAGGTGCTCAACTGGGCCGTCGATCACAACGTGCACAACGTCTATCGCCTGAACGAGCGCATCGCGCGCGGCGAGTTCCCCGACATCGTGCACGAATCGGACATGGCCTACGAGAAGGACATCGACCAGGCGGCGGAGTTGATCATCGACCGCGCCGACGACGTGCGGATCGCCATCATCGCCGGGCCGTCCTCCTCCGGCAAGACGACCACCACGGCCAAACTTGCCGAGCGCCTGCGCAAGGTCGATCTCAGCCTGGTGGAGTTGAATGTCGATAACTATTTCTTCGATCTGAAGATGCACCCCAAGGACGAGTTCGGCGATTACGACTTCGAGACGCCCCAGGCCTTAGACCTCGCCCTGATCAACGAACATCTAGAGCGATTGATCGCGGGCGATGAGGTGCGCATCCCCTACTACAACTTCAAGACGGGCAAGCGCGAAAAGAGCGCCGAGAGGATGCACATCGGGCCACGGGACATCATCCTCATCGACAGCCTGCACGGCCTGTATGAGGAAATGACCGCCGCGATCCCCGACGAGCAGAAGTTCAAACTCTACATCGAGACGCTGTTGCAGATGAAGGGGCCGCAGAACCAGTACATCCGCTTCACGGATCTGCGGCTGATGCGCCGCATGGAGCGCGACGCGCGCGAGCGGGCCTACGATCCCCAACAGACGTTGGAGCACTGGCACTACGTGCGGAGCAGCGAGTTGCGCCACATCATCCCCTACGCCCACACCGCCGATTACATCGTCAACGGCGCGACGCCCTACGAATTGCCCATCATGCGCGCGCGGCTCTTCCACCACTTCGCCGAGTGGGCCCAGCATTACCGGGACGACCCCAACCGCATCGACGCCTATCTCCGCGCCGAGCGGGTGCATAAGCTGCTCCAGGCCATCCTCCCGGTGGAGGACGATTCGCCCATCCCACCCACGTCCCACGTCCGGGAATTCATCGGCGGCAGCGCGTACAAATTGCACTAAACAAGACGGAGAATCTTTGATAATCTATCGAATGAGAGATGCTGACAGACATTAGACTTTCAACTTTCAACTTTAGACTTTAAAAAGGAGCGAAAAACGTGAACGACTCTTATCAAGACCTATCGTGGTGGCAACGCGGCGTCATCTACCAGATCTACCCCCGCAGTTTTAAGGATACGACCGGCAACGGCGTCGGGGATTTGCAGGGCATCATCGAACAGTTGGACTATTTAGGCGGGACGCAGGCCGCCCTACCCATCGACGCCATCTGGCTCAGCCCCGTCTATCCCTCGCCGATGGCCGATTTTGGCTACGATGTGGCCGATTATTGCGACATCGATCCGCTGTTCGGCGATATGGCGACCTTCGACGCGCTGGTTGCGGCGGCGCACGCGCGCGGGCTGAAGATCATTATGGACTACGTGCCCAATCACAGTTCGGATCAGCACCCGTGGTTCATCGCATCGCGCAGCAGCCGCGACAATCCCAGGCGCGATTGGTACATCTGGCGCGATCCCGCGCCCGACGGCGGCCCGCCCAACAACTGGGGCAGCTTCTTCGGCGGCCCGGCGTGGACCTTGGATGAGAAGACGGGCCAGTACTATATGCATCAATTCTGTCCCGAACAGCCGGAGCTGAACTGGCGCAATCCAGAGGTGCGCGCGGCGATGTACGATGTGCTGCGCTTCTGGATGGAGCACGGCGTCGATGGCTTCCGCATGGACGTCATCGGGCTGATCATCAAGGACGCCGAGCTGCGCGATAATCCGCCCAACCCGAACGCGCCCGACAATCTGCCGGAGAACGACCTCTTCAGTCGGCTGATCCAGAAGTACAACTTGGATCAGGACGACATTCACCCCATCCTGCGCGAGATGCGCGCGGTCTTAGATGAATACGACGGCATTCTCAGCATCGGCGAATTGTGGTTCGAGTGGCCGCGCTGGGTGCAATACTTCGGCACGGAGGCGCTGCCCGAATTGGATCACCCCATCAATTTCCGGCTGGCGCAAGCGCCGTGGGATGCGGCTACGATGCGACACACCGTGGAGGAACTGGAGGGCATCCTCCCAGATCACGCCTGGCCGAATTACGTGCTCGCCAGCCACGATTACCCGCGCCTGACCGCGCGCTTCGGCGGGCAAGGGCCAGCGCGCATCGCCGCGATGATGCTGCTGACGCTGCGCGGCACGCCCACGGTCTATTACGGCGACGAGCTGGGCATGGAGAACGGTGACATCCCACCGGAAAAGATCCAGGACCCGCAGGGCATCAACTTAGGGCCGGAGCGCACGCGCGACGTGGCCCGCACCCCGATGCAATGGACGGACGGCCCCAACGCGGGCTTCTGTCCGGCGGATGTGGAGCCATGGCTGCCCATCTCCGATGACTACCAGGAGCGCAACGTTGCCGTGAAGTCAGACGACCCGACCTCGATCCTGACCCTCTACCGCCGCCTGTTGACACAGCGCCGCGCGACACCCGCGCTCTACGGCGGCGCCTATCGCGCGGTCAATGTCGCGGAAGATAGCGATTGCTACGTCTACCTGCGCGAGGCGGGCGAGCAGCGCCGGCTCATCGCGCTGAACTTCGTCGATGAACCACGTCTCCTCAACATCCCCAACGAGGACGAGGGCCGTGTGGCGCTCTCCACGCACCTCGACCGCGAGGAGATCGTCAGCCTCAACGCGCTCGAATTGCGTCCCCACGAGGGCGTGATCATCGAGTTGTAAATAAACCGCCACCCTTGCGAAGGTTCCGGGAAAGCCTTAAAGCCAAAACCCCTTTGTCCAGCGGAGATAACGTTCTAACCAAGGACTTCTCGCAACCTTCGCAAGGATTTGCAAAAAAAACGAAAGGAACCACCTCACTATGATAAAACTCCAACGTCACCCCGATAATCCCATCCTCCTGCCAAAGTTGGATTCGCCCTGGGAATGCTACAACATCTTCAACCCGGCGGTGATCTATGATCGCGGCCTCTTCCAGATGTGGTACCGCGCGCAGGGACTCGATTGGATCAGCCGCCTCGGGTACGCGGTGAGCGAGGACGGCGTGCACTGGAATCGATTGCGCGAGCCGGTGCTCGCGCCGCACGACGGCGCCGACTCGCGCGGCGTCGAGGATCCGCGCGTGGTCAAGATCGACGGCGTCTTCTATATGACCTACACCGCCTACGGGCGCGAGTTCTCCGGCGAGGCCCCCACCCACGCAGGCGGCGGCATCCTGCCGATGATCGCCCGCAGCGAGAACGGCATCACGTGGGAGCGGATCGGCCCCATCGTGCGCGGCGAGGATAACAAGGATCACGTCCTCTTCCCGCGCAAAATCGGCGGGCGCTACATCGCGCTGCATCGCCGCTGGCCCGATGTGTGGCTGGCCGCCAGCGACGATCTGGCGACCTGGCGCGCAGCCGATATGACGCCCGTCTTCGGCCCGCGCCCGGACAATGCGTGGGATCACAAAAGCGTGGGCAGCAACGGCGTCCCCATCGAGACCGAGCACGGCTGGCTGCACTTCTACCACGGCTACGATGAGGAGCACATCTACCACTTTGGCGTCTGCCTGCTCGACTTGGACGATCCCGCGCGCGTGCTGCGCCGGCCTCGCGCCCCCATCTTCTGGCCGGAGGAGATTTGGGAGCTGCGCGGCGACATCCCCAACGTCGTCTTCTCTGGCGCCAATCTCCGCGTCGAGGATCAGATCTACATCTACTACGGCGGCGGCGACCACGTCATCGGCCTGGCAACCGTCCCCTTCGATGATCTCCTGGATTTTGTCCTCCACGCGGTGTGAGATAGGCGTATGAACGAACCCCCCTCCCCCCACACCGCAACGCGCTATGGTCACTCCGTGGTGGGCGCGGCGTGGCTGGCCGTCTTCTGCCTCTTCGGCTACCGGGCGACGTTCGCCATCCTCAAGGGGCCGATGGGTCTCACGCTCGGCTGGAGCGCCGCCGAAGTCACCCTGGGCTACTCGGTGATGATGGTGGTCTACGCAGTGACGGCCTACTTCAGCGGCGTGATACTCGACCGCTGGGGCGCGCGCCCGGTCTACGCCGCCGCCGCCATCTTGGGCGGATTGGGCTTCGCCCTCACCGCGCAGATGCATACCTACGCCGTCTACCTCCTCACCTTTGGGCTGCTCGGCGGGCTGGCGACGGGGATGCTGTGGGTCACCTCGACGGTCTCCGTGCGGCGCTGGTACGTGGGCAATACCTACGCCACGCGCTGGGGCATCGCCTTCGCGGGCGCGCCGCTGGCGCAATTCGCGCTGGCGCAGTTGGTGCGACCCCGCCTGGGCGCGGCGCAGGCGGCATTGGAAGCGTCCGTGCTCGCGGCGCTCAACACGGACGCAGCGACGCTATCATTGGCCGACGCGCTGGCCGATCCCCTGATCCGCGCGCACGCGCCGGTGGTCGCTGCCCTCGGCGCGCTGGATACCGCCTGGCGCACCGAGATGCTGCTGCTCGGCGGCATCGTCCTGGTGATGATGGCCCTGGCCGCCCTCATCGGCAAGCGCCATCCCGAACACTACTGCCTGACGCCCTTCGGCGTGGAATCCGAGGCGGCGACCGCGCCGGAGCGCGTCTGGCGACTGCGCGACGCATTCTCCCGCTATCCAATCTGGGGCGTGATACTCACCTTCCTCACCAGCATGATGGCCGAGTTCCTCATCTGGACGCAGATGGTGAGCTACTGGACGGACGATGTGGGCTACGCTTTCCCACAGGCGACGGGCATCTACGCCATCATCGGGCTGGTGGGGATGGTCAGCATGCCGCTGATGGGGCGCGCCGCCGATGGCGTGACAGCGACGGTGGGCCGCGAAGCGCTCGGCCGCAAGCTGATGCTGCTCATCGGGCCGCTCACGGGCGCGGCGGCGTGTGGATTGCTGCTCGCCTCGCAACATCTGGCGCTCGCCTACGCGGCGTGCGTCCTCTTCGCTATCTACTGGGCCATCGTGCCCGGCTCGGTGGTGGGCTACGCCGGCGCGATCTACGGACGCGCTTCGTTGGGCCGCATCTGGGGATTGGCGACCCTCATCGTGATGGGCGTCGGCCCATTCGCGGGATCGTACGTCGGCGGCCTGCTGCGCGACCTCACCGGCAGCTACACCTACGCCATCTACTACGCCCTGGGATCGTTCCTCATCTCGGCACTCCTGGCGACGACGCTGCCGCTGGCCTTGAACACGCCCCCTCGCCCGCCCGCTGATTGACGTCTGACTTTTGACCTTCTGACCTTCTGACTTTTGACTTAGACAAGGAGGCCCCATAATGACCATCGATGACAAACTTCGCGCACAATTGTTGACCTTCCAAGAAAACGAAATCACCGAGTATCACATCTATCAGCGCTTAGCCAAGCGAATATCGTCCGCCGAAAATCGCGACATCCTGCTGAAAATCGCCGAGGATGAGCACCGTCACTACGAGATTTGGCGCCAGTACACCGGGGAGGACGTGAAACCCAACGCCTTCAAAATCACCTGGTACGATGGGATCAGCCGCCTCTTCGGCTTCACCTTTGGCATCCGCCTGATGGAACTTGGCGAGGAGGACGCTCAGGAGTATTACGAGCGCCTACTGGGCGCCGTCGAGGAGACCGAGCAGATCATCCACGAGGAGAACGAGCACGAGGACGCCTTAATCGAGCTACTGGACGAGGAGCGACTGCGCTACACCGGCTCCGTCGTGCTGGGGCTGAACGACGCGCTGGTGGAGCTGACCGGCGCGCTGGCCGGCCTCACGCTGGCGCTGCAAGACACCACCCTGATCGCACTCTCCGGCTCCATCACAGGGATCGCGGCCGCGCTCTCGATGGGCGCCTCGGAATACCTCTCCACTAAATCGGAGGAAACGACCAAAAACCCCGTGCGGGCGTCCATCTACACCGGCGCCACCTACCTGGCGACCGTGATCCTGCTGATCCTGCCCTATCTGCTCCTGGACAACTACTACCTCTGCCTGGCGGCGACGCTGACCATCGCCATCACCATCATCGCGCTCTTCAACTACTACATCTCCGTCGCCAAACAGCTCTCGTTCCGTCAACGCTTCTTGGAGATGGCCGGCCTGAGCATCGGCGTGGCGGGATTCAGCTTCTTGGTCGGCTACGTGATCCGCGCCTTCTTGGGCGTCGATGTGTGATGCAACTACACATCTGACTATATCATACGTATTCCGTACAACGTATTGCGTAATTGCGTTGTACAAACTTGGCTCTTCAGGAATTCGCCGGGTGCAATCG
>CAZCAI010000185.1:4754-8046 GCA_964496595.1 uncultured Anaerolineales bacterium | reverse complement strand
GATTTTCCGAGGAAAAAGCATCTGGTTTGGAAGGTTTTAAATTTTGGAACTACCTAAGTCAGCTATTTGTGAAAGAAGCCTATAATGAAACCTTACTCGCGTTACATTATCCATCTTGGGATTAATTTTATCACGATTCCTGCACCTACTATAACAAGTCGAATTTCGACCGTGTTCCAGCAGGAGATTATATCGGGTGGTCTTGATTTTGTGCGGGCAGAGAATTTAGAGGATCGGATTATCCTCACTCGTGAAGATCCTTCTCCTTTGCAAATCTCTGTGGGGATGCTGCCGCACCAAAGTGGGCAGGTGTTAATAGTGGCTCCGAATCCTAAAGGGTCATTGGATCTTTTTATCCAAGAAACGGAGTCAGCCTTGGAAGCTTTCGAAAAGATTTGGCCTGCGCACAACCGTCAGATTATTAAGAGTGACGCCACCATCAGGCAACTATATGAGACAACGGGCGAGCATGCCTTCCAGGAGCTATGGGAAAAACGATTAGGGCAGTCTTCCCAAGCGCTTAAAGCCTTTGGGCGGCCAATTCGTGGGGGAGGGCTGAGATTCGTGATGGATCCTTTACCATATGAGGAGGAACCAGCTAATATTGAGGTTAAGATAGAATCATTTTTGCGCGATGCTACAAAAATATTCGTCGAGACGCAATTTAACTGGTTAAGGACTACGGAACCTGGCTCCTCTTTTGCAGTTCGGGAAAGATTAACCCGTATGAACGAGTATATAGAGGATAAAGTGCAAACTTTTCTTTCAGGAGAGACAGGATGACGATTGACAGTAGGACATGTGTAAAAGAGCATGGAATTGCAGGGCACTCATTATATTCTTCTTCTGAAGTTACGGGTAAAGCTACGGAAGAGAGTGTTTGGATTCAACCCTCTATCAGTCGTCAAACGATTGATATGTCTGAGTCGTCTATCATTGATGGTATCTATGTTCGAACTCGTCACCCCGCAAGGATCCCTGTGATCGAACCTGATCTGGCTTTGGAATTAGAGGCATGGGAGGCGGCTAGTGACGAGGCCCTAAGACTCTTTGAAGCAGAGTGTGATTAGATTATGGGCCGTGGCGACATCGTATTAGTTAAACTGCCTCGGCCTGCCGGCGCTGCTGGACATGAACAATTTGGTAATAGACCTGCTCTTGTCGTACATAATGATGCAACAATCCCCACCGTGTCTGTCATTATGGTGGTGCCTTTTACAAGTAATTTGAGCGCTCAGCGTTTTTCTCACACAATTATAGTTCAACCATCCTCTGTCAATGGATTGAATTCTTCCTCAGTGCTGCTTATTTCGCAACTCCGAGCTATAGATAGGCGAAGAATCCAAAGGACAATCGGTTGTCTTGAGGGGGAGATTATGAAGTTAGTTGAGGCTGAGCTTAAAAAGCTACTGGCTTTGTAATTAGTCTTTCTCTTCGCAGGTTTGTTTCCCTTCTCTTTTTCCCCGTATGTGATTTTTGGACGATCTTTCTTCTATCCTGCTGATTGGATGAGAGTCCTTATTGTATCCTTCGCGTGTTCAGTAGCGCTCTCATAATGCTGCTGTGATGCCTTTGTCCGATACCGGAGGTTTGAGATGAAAATGGAGTTCTCATAAGCTTCTGGCGCATCAACGATAGAAAATCTCACCGCAGAGGTTTTTACATTTAGAAAATCTTTCCAGTAGCCGATTCCATAATTTGGAATTTAGAATTGCGAATTACGAATAATGCTATTGAGTAAAGATTCTGAATTCCAAATTCGCAATTCTAAATCTAGTGATTTGGTATTTGCCTATTTACTGATTTGTTTATTTTCTGAGGAGCTACATCTTGCTGAGATTCATCACTGGCGCGTTTTTCATCTTGCACGGACTTGTTCATCTGCTGTACTTTGGCCAGAGCCGACGGCGCTTCGAGTTGCAACCGGGGATGACCTGGCCCGACGGCGCTTGGTCGTTCTCCAAGCTCCTGGGCCTGGGCGATGAAGCGACCCGCTCGCTGGCGAGTGCGGTGTGTGTGCTGGCCGCGCTCGGATTTATGGTGAGCGGCTTGGGCGTCTTCCTGGGGCGGGCCTGGTGGCGCTCCGTGGTTGTGGGCGCGGCTGCCTTTTCCGCCGTCATCTTCCTCCTCTTCTGGGATGGCACGATGCGCGAACTGGATAACCAGGGCGCGGTCGCGATCCTCATCAACGCCGCGATTTTGGCAGCCATTCTCGTGGCGCGCTGGCCCGATTTTGGATTCTAGGGGGCGATTATGAAGCTGCGAACCGGTACGCTGGCCTTTATCGGCGCCGGGGCAACGACGGTGCTCTGCTGGTTGCTCTTCATCTTTTACTTCCATAGCCCGGCGAGCCAGGCGCTCTTTGTGCTGGGCAATCTCCTCGTCGGGGTGGGGAGCCTGCTCATCGTCTTAGCGATGAGCACACTGCGACGCGCGGGGCGTCCCCAAGCCTCGGACGACTTCACGTCGACCACGGTGGTGGTGACGCGCGGCATCTACGGCCTCGTGCGCCATCCCCTCTACCTGGGCTGGATGCTGATGTACCCGGCGGCGATGTTGGTCAGCCAGCATTGGCTCGTCGTCCTCGTGGGCGCGATCGGTATCCTCAGCATCGACCGCATCACCCGCGTCGAAGATCAGGAACTGGTTGAGAAATTCGGCGCGGATTACGATGCCTATCGTCGCGACGTGCCCCGCTTGAACATCCTCCTGGGCATCGCCCAGAAACTTCGGCGCCGGTCGTAGCATCGCTCGGCGCTGCCCTCTTTTCCCTCGAATCCCTCGAAGCGAAGATGCAGTTTTGGCATCCTCACGATCTTTTTCCCCCTCACGGCGCAGGGCCAAAACTGCCAAGGGGCTTTCACGATTAGTGAAATCCCCCCAATTGCATCATGCTGAAATCACGCTACACTTATAAATGTTATCCCAACGCATGCTGGGTGTCGCCCTGCGATAGTTAGGGATGTGGTCTGCAAAGCCCTCGAATTTTTATCAAATCACCAAAAAGGAGTGTAAACATGGGAACCGCGATTCGAGCCTTTATCTTAGATTTGGACGGCGTGCTCACCGATACCGCCGAGTATCACTTCCTGGGATGGAAGCGATTGGCTGAGGAGGAGGGGATCTCCTTCACGCGAGAGGATAACGAGCAATTGCGCGGCGTCTCCCGCCGCCAGTCTTTGATGCTCTTGCTGGGCGATCACAAGGACGAGTACACGGAAGAGGATATCCAGGAGATGATGGCCCGCAAGAACGGCTATTATCAAGAGTCACTGGAGGAGATCACCGAGGA
>CAZCAI010000185.1:0-4654 GCA_964496595.1 uncultured Anaerolineales bacterium | reverse complement strand
GTCGGCATCGGGCCGGAGGAGCGCGTGGGCAGGGCGCACTACCGCTACGATTCGACCGCCGACATCGACCTGGACGAGATTTTGGCGGCCGGGTAGACGAGTACAAGGCAGCAGTGAGGAGACAGCATAAAAATGAAGCTACAGAACAATCTCTACACGGAACCCGGCTGGGAGATCGCGGAGCGGAGCTTCGATGCGGAGCAGTTGGTCACCACCGGCAGCAATTTTATGATCGGCAACGGCTATTTGGGCTATCGCGGCACCTTTGCGGAGTGGGAGGCCGACCGCTACGTCGCCTGCATCGTCACCGACACCTTCGATACGGCGGCGGATAGCAAGTGGCGCGAGTTGTGCAACGCGCCCAATGGCCTCTACACGCGCTTGATGGTGGGCGGCGAGCTGCTCTCGCACTTCACGGGCGAGACGCGCGACTACGCCCGCCAGCTCGATCTGCGCCACGGTTGTTTCTCCCGGCGGCAGAGCTGGGCCGGCGAGCAGGGCGGGCCGATCACGTTGGAGGTCGAGAAGTTCGCCAGCTACGACAACCTCCACATCATCGCGATGCGCTACAGCTTCGAGGCGGAGGCCGAGACCAATGTCTCGCTGGTCACCGGCATCGATGGGCGCGTCTGGAGCCTGAACGGCGAGCACTTCAAGCGCTACGAGCCGCTGCACTTCGATGATCCAGAGGCGCCGTTCTTGGCCATCGAGACCGAGACGGTCGAGTTCGGCATCCAGATCGATGTGGTGACGGGCATCCGGTTAGATGGGCCGGCGCCGACGGATGAACGAGTCATCCAGGGCGAGCGACGTATTATGCGGGAGATCGATTTTCACCTCCAGCCGGGCGAGAAGGTGACGATGGAAAAGGTCGCGGTGATCTACACGAGCAACGACGTGGATTCGCCCCGCGAGACGGCGTTGGCGGATGCCGAAGCGGCCTTGGATGCGGGCTTCGACGCGCTCAAAGCGGCGCACGCGGCCCGCTGGGATGAGATCTGGGCGGCCAGCGATATCCAAATCGAAGGGAAAACGGGCCGCGAGGATGAGGCGCTGGAGGCGCAGGTGGTCACGCGCTTCAACCTCTACCAGAACATCATCGCCACGCCCACGCACGCCCGCCTGCCCATCGGCGCGCGCGGCCTCTCGTGCCAGGTCTATCAGGGCGCGGCGTTTTGGGATCAGGAGATCTTCAATCTGCCGATGTTTTTGTACACGCAGCCGGAGGTCGCCCGCAACATCCTGGCCTATCGCTATGAGACCTTAGACGGCGCCCGCCAGAAAGCGGCGCGCCTGGGTTATTATGGCGCTTATTATGCCTGGACGAGCGGCAAGACGGGCGAGGAGCTGTTCCCCGATTATTTCTTCACCAACGTGCTGACCGGGCGCAAAATCCGCAACCACTTTAACGATTGGCAGATTCACATCTCGCCCGACATCGTCTACGCGCTGTGGCTCTATGACGTGGCCACGGCGGATTGGGACTTTGTCGTCGAGTGCGGCGCGGAGATCGCCTTCGAGGTGGCGCAGTTTTTGGTCTCGCACGCCTACTTCAAGAAGGATAAGCGCCGCTACGAGTTCATCCGCCTGCTCGGCCCCGATGAATATCACGAGAACGTGGACAACAACGCCTTCACCAACTACCAGGCCAAGTTCGCGCTGGAGCGGGCGCTGATCTTCCACGAGCGGATGCAGGCGCGCGCGCCGGCGGCGCTGGCGGCGCTGATGGCGCGCCTGGGGTTGGACGAGGGCGACCTCGCCAACTGGCGGGAGATGGTCGAGCTGATCTACCTGCCGGCGCCTGATCCCGACACGCTGCTGATCGAGCAGTGCGACGGCTTCTTCGAGCTGGAGGACATCCGGCCGGAGGAGGCCCGCGAGCGTCTCATCGACCCGGAGGAGTATTGGGGCTGGCCCAACGGCGTCGCCGTCCACGCGCAGGTGCTCAAGCAGGCGGATGTCGTCCAACTGCTGGCGCTGCACAAGGATCTCTTCCCCGTGGAGGTGAAGCGCGCGAACTACGACTACTACGAGCCGCACACCGAGCACGGCTCCTCGCTCAGCCCCTCCGTCCACGCGCTGGTGGCGACGTGGGCCGGCGCCGGCTATGAGCAGGAGGCCTATGACTACTTCTGGGAGGCCTCGACCATCGATCTCTACAACGCGAGCAAGAAGGTGATGAGCGGCGGCTCGTTCTTGGGCGGGATTCACACGGCGGCCGCGGGCGCGGTCTGGCAGATGATCGTGCTGGGCTTTGCCGGCCTCAACGTGACCGAGGATCACCTCGCGTTTGAGCCGGCCCTGCCGGAGGCGTGGGAGAAAGTCGCGTTCCGATTGGTCGTGCGCGATAATGTCTTAGATGTCGAGGTCGACCACGAGCACGTCAAGGTCACCGCCGCCGAGGACAACCCCGCCGCGATGCCCGTCCGCGTCGCCGGCCGCGCCATCGCGCCGGGCGCATCGCAGGTGCTTATTTATCCTCCCACAGAGGAGGGGTACTAGATCAGTTGACTGGGTGCAACGCACTTGCCAGTGGATTTTCGAGGGTGAGTGCGTTGCACATTATAAGTCTGACCTCGCATAAGAAAGGACGTGGAGAATGAGCACAATCAGCACTTTAGAGATACCACAGGATATTTTGGATACCGCCCGCCTGACGATTGGAGAATTGCGGGTAGAGCTGGCCGTGTACCTATATGCCGAAGGGCGATTGTCTATCGGCAAGGCGCGCGAATTGGCGGAGATGACGCTGTGGGAGTTTCGACAGCTCTTAGCTTCGCGACGTATTCCCCCGCATTATGACGTAGCCGATTTGGATGAGGACGTGGCGACATTGATGGATTTTCACATTCGCCCTTTCCGCGCTGACGACCTCGACGCCGTGGTCGAGCTGTCCCTCTTGGCGTGGGAGCCGGTTTTCGAGTCGTTTCAGCAGGTGCTAGGGCCGGATATCTACCATCTTATCTGGCCCGATTGGCGAGCCAGCCAGCGCGAGGTGGTGGAGAAGGCGTGCACCGACGCGGAGAAGATCACCTGGGTGGCCGAGGTGGACGACGCCGTGGTCGGCTTTGTCTCGTGTGAGTTGGATGACGAGAAAGAGATCGGCGAGATCTACCTCCTCGCCGTCCATCCCGATTATCAAAACCACGGCATCGGCGCCGAACTTAATCGCGTCGCGCTGGAGAAGATGAAGGAGCGCGGGATGAAAATGGCTACCGTCGAGACCGGCGGCGATCCCGGCCACGCGCCCGCGCGGCGAGCGTATGAGAAGGTCGGATTTATCGGGCTGCCCGTCGTGCGCTACTTCAAAGATTTGTAAGTTCTCGGTGAAACTTTTTGAAAATAGCTCACAGATTTTCACGGATCACACGGATTTTTAGATCTTCCGCCGGAGCAATTCCCCAGTTGGGTGTGCTTTACCGCCAACATAAAAATCAAAAAATATCTGTGTTAATCCGTGTTTATCCGTGAGCCAAGAAGTCTAGAACTCTGAAATGTTACACCTCACGTTTTACGCAATACGCTTAACCCGGAGGCCCTATGCTATTAGTTGCGGACATTGGAAACACCAACATCGTCTTTGGCATTCACGATGGCGAGACGTGGCGCCACCATTGGCGCGTGCGAACCGTCCGGGATAAGATGCCGGATGAGTACGGGATGCTCTTCCGCTCCCTCCTGGGCGAGACGGATCTGGCGACGACCTCGTTTTCGGAGGTGGTGCTCAGCAGCGTCGTGCCGCCGCTGACGGGCCGCATGCAGGAGATGCTCCGCGCCCAGACGGGCCAGCGACCGCTGTTGGTCAGCCACGAGGTCGACACCGGATTGACCTTCGCGGTGCAGAACCCGGCGGAGGTCGGCGCCGATCTGATCGCCAACGCGGTGGCCGGCTACGCCCACTTCGAGGGCGCTTGCATCATCGTCGATTTCGGCACGGCGACGACCTTCACCGCCGTCTCGGCGGACGCGGTCTTCTTGGGCGTCGCGATTGCGCCTGGCGTCAACCTGACGGCGGCGGCGCTGGCGGGCGGTACGGCCCAACTGCCCCAAATCGACCTGGCGACGCCCGCGCGCGCCATCGGCACGGACACCATCTCCGCGCTCCAATCCGGCATCCTCTTCGGCTATGCCGGCCTTGTCGAGCGCCTCATCGCCCGCATCCGCGCAGAGATGGAGGATGAGACGGCGGTGCCCGTCCCCGTCATCGCGACGGGCGGCCTCTCGCGTGTCATCGCGCCCCTCACCGACAGCTTCGACGCCCAGGATCCGTGGCTCACCTTGGAGGGCCTGCGTCGCATCGGACTGCGCAACCAGAATCGTCACCGCTGAACTTGCACGTCGATTCCCATCGCCGGTATCCGTCGGCGCTTTCTATGACGGATACCGGCTTCTGTTTGTATAGTAGTTTGTAATCAGCTACGAAGCAAAGCGGCGTAACGTCCCCTTATTGGCTCTCATAGGAAATCAGGTGAAACATCAATAGGCGTGGGGTTGTGCATCCCCCCGCCCGGACGTAAACATCCGGGCTAAGAGAGCGCAGCCTCCTTCGGAGGCTAAACCTACGGTATCAGTTTAGTTTTGTGAGTAGATGCTTTTAACTTGGACTTTTGACAAATAAGAGATCTGTGGGATTCATGAGGGTATGAATACACAA
>CAZCAI010000184.1:5151-8101 GCA_964496595.1 uncultured Anaerolineales bacterium | reverse complement strand
ATCTCGCGCAGCGGCTCCAGCGCGATGTGGCGGCGGGCGTAGTCGGCGGCCTGGTCGAACGCGCCGCGCGCGAGGGCGTCGTCCGCCAGAGTCTCCAGGGCGTCCAGGGCCAGTAGATGATAGTGGGTGCGTCTGAAGAGCGCCCACTCCTCAAATGCCTGGCTCATACTCTGCCAGAGGTCGCTCAAGAACTCGCCGCGATAATAGGTCATGGCCTGGGCCATAGCGTCTGGGGCGGCGGATGCGGCCAGACTGGCCTCGAATTGCGCCACATCGAGGGTGTGATCGCTGGCGGGATTGAAGCGCAGGGTGTGGCGGGTCGCCAGCAGGAATGGCGGCGCGGCGCGCTCGGGCCGGTCTCTGACCGCGCCCGCGTCATCCAGCAGTTGGCGCAGCAGCAAGAGCGCCTGGCTGAGGTTGCGGCGGGCGGTTGCTTCGGGGACTTCGGGCCAGAGCAGCCCGGCCAACATCGCGCGGCGGTGGACGTGCGCCTGCTCCACCGCCAGGTAGGCCAGGAGCGCGCGCATATTATCCGTGCGGAAGCCCGTGAGCGGGCGTCCGGCCAACGTCACGGTAAAAGATCCCAAGACTGCGATGTCCAAATGCGCCATTTTTCCCAATTGCTCCCGTTTTCCTCTAAAAATCCCGGTTTGTTGATACTGTGTTGATAGTAGCCTTCTATAATAGAGCCTATGTCAGATCGGCAAGCTTATCCTTATACAGTCTATGTGCTACGTATGTGGCGGGATGGCCCGGCGGCGCCGTGGCGCGCGGTAGTGGAGTGCGCCCGCACGGGGGATCGCCATGCCTTCGCCGAATTGGCGGACTTATTCGCGTTCTTGGAGGCCGAGACCGATGAGGTGTCGCGCACGGCGGCGTTTCTTGAGGGTACTGGACATCGGGGAAAAAGTCAATTGGAGGAAGAGGAATAGGGAATGGCGAATGGAGAATTGGTCCGTATTGTAACGTGTGCGGTCCTGCACACACCATTTTCGAGAGGTGTGCTGCACGGTGGCAAACACCATAAAATCACAGAGGAGACATTAAAGATGCACAAGAAACTTACACATACCATTAGTTTGATCCTGATACTGGCTGCGTTGTTTCTGATCCCCGCTCAGTTAGGTGGGGTCAGCATCAGCCTGGCACAAGCTGCCCCGGCAAGCGATGAAACCCCGGAGGCTAAAGTCGAGCGTCTGGTATTTGAGGAGCTCGAATCCGCCGGGCAGACCGATTTCTTCGTGTGGATGGTGGAAAAGGCGGATCTGAACCAGGCGGCCCGGCTCACGACGCGCGCGACGAAAGGCCAGTTGGTCTTGGAGACGCTGCGCAATACTGCCGCGCGCACCCAAAGGCCACTGCGCGCTTATCTGGATCGTCGGGGGGCAGAGTACCAGACCTTCTACATCGCCAACAAAATCCTGGTGCGCGGCGGAGACGCGGCGCTGGTACACGCGCTGGCGGCCCGCGCCGACGTGGCCCGCATCACGGCGAATCACGCCTATCAACTGACCTCCCCCGCTGTGTCTCCGAACCCGCAGATCGGTATTTTGGCGGTTGAGGCGAACCTCACCTTCATCAACGCCGACGATGTGTGGGCCGCCGGGTACACCGGCGCGGGCATTGTCTTGGCCGGCAGCGACACCGGGCTGGATTGGGAGCACCCGGCTATTAAACCGCACTACCGGGGTTGGAATGGTACCACGGCCGATCACAACTACAATTGGTGGGACGCGACCGGCGCCTATCCGAACGCGCCCGACGACGGCCACGGCCACGGCACGCACACCACCGGCACGATGATCGGCGACGATGGTACCGGCAATCAGATCGGCGTGGCCCCTGGCGCACAGACCATTCACTGCAAGAGCCTGGACGATAGCGGCACGGGCACCGATGCCACCATCACCGAGTGCTTCGAATGGTACCTGTCGCCCTGGGATTTGACCGGCAGCAATCCCGACCCGGCCCAGGCCCCTGACGCAATCAATAATTCGTGGGGCGCGGCGGGCGGCAATGCGCTCCAGTTCGAAAACGAAATCACAGCCCTGCAAGCGGCCGGCATCCTGGTCGAAACTTCGGCTGGCAA
This sequence comes from uncultured Anaerolineales bacterium, assembly GCA_964496595.1. GTDB lineage: Bacteria > Chloroflexota > Anaerolineae > B4-G1 > SLSP01 > JAAAOZ01. The sequence goes on along the minus strand of CAZCAI010000184.1, from coordinate 6,012 downwards.
CGAAGGGCCGTCCTGTGGCACCCTGCGTTCCCCCGGCGACTACCGGGGCGTCCTCACTACCGGCTCGGTAGATCACACTGCCATCTTCCCCGGTACTATTAGCGATTTTTCCAGCCGTGGGCCTTCGCAGCCCTATCCGGGCGCGTATATCCCGGATGTGATGGCGCCCGGCGAGAACATCCGCTCGGCGGAACCGGGCGGCGCGTACGGGGCCAGAAGCGGCACGAGCATGGCCGGGCCGCACGTCACGGGCCTGGTCGCGTTGATGTGGGAGGCCAACCCGGATTTGCACGGACTGGTGGATCAGACAGCGCAACTTATCGCCGATACCGCCGTGCCCCTCACCGGGCAGAACGGATCCAACTGCGGCGGCAATTACACCGACGGCCCCAACTACGATTGGGGCCACGGCACGATTGACGCTGACGCCGCCGTGCAGGCCGCGCTGACCTACGGCAGCGCGGGCGACATCATCCGCGTGACGCCCACCGGCGCGACTTCGGGCGCGTGCGGGGCTGACTGGAGCACGCCGTGCGATTTGCTATACGCGCTCGGTTCCGTCGCTAACGTGGGGGATGAACTGTGGGTGGCGGCGGGGGTCTACAAGCCAACCACCTCCACGACCGACCAGACCGCCTATATTGAACTCAAACCGGAGGTGGACGTGTACGGCGGCTTTGCCGGGACGGAGACGCTGCGCAGCCAGCGCGACCCGGCAGCTAACGTCACCATCTTCAGCGGCGACATCGACGGCAACGACAGCCAGAGTCCCATCGTCACCGATGCCTACGCCGTGATCGGTACCACGACGAACAGCTACCACGTCGTCGCCGGAACGCCGACCGGCGCGACATTGGACGG
>CAZCAI010000184.1:0-5051 GCA_964496595.1 uncultured Anaerolineales bacterium | reverse complement strand
AACTGGGCGGGCACCAACGCGGGCGGGTTGTATGCCGCCGGCGCCGCGTCGCTGACCAACGTCACCTTTGAACGTAACCGTGGGGGCAATCTCGGCGGCGGCATGACCGTCGCCGGTACCTGGCCGGTGACGCTCGACAGGGTCATCTTTGAGGAAAATTACGGTCCCAACAGCGGCGGCGGCTTGGCCTCGTGGAGCGGCAATGTGACCCTGAATAATGTCGTGTTCTTCGGCAACTCGGCCCACCAGGGGGATGCGATAAATATTGGGAATACAGGCGGTGGTTGGACGCTGAATAACGTTTTGATCACCGGCAATGGGGTAGGTTATGCCATCGCAACCTCCAGTCCGATGACGCTCACCAACGTGACCATCGCCAACCAGGGGGGCGCGATCCAGTCATGGCACCCAGGGGTGGTGATTCGCAACAGCATCATCTGGGACGATCATGTTTGTCCTGAAGGGCATAATGGGTGTGCGGCTCCGACTATCAGCCACAGCATTGTGTGGGGCGGCTGGGCCGGCACGGGCAATCTCAACGTCGACCCGCTGTTGGCCCCGCCTGGCGACTATGGCGGCGCTATTTTATCCCGCGCGCTCTTGCCCGGTTCCCCGGCCATTGACATGGGCGATCCGGCGACGTGCCTCGCTACCGATATGCGCGGCTTGCCGCGCTCCTCCCCCTGCGATATGGGCGCGTTCGAATCGCAGGGCTTCACCTTCAGCGACTTGACCGGCGCGCCGCAAAGTGCAACGCTCAATGGGGCCTTTATAGACCCGCTTGGCTTGACGGTCACGGCCAACGATCTGAACGAGCCGGTGGTCGGCGGCCAGGTATCCTTTACCGCACCCAGCAGCGGCGCCAGCGCGACCTTTACCGGCAACCCAGCGACGATTGGCGCAAGCGGCGCGGCCAGCTTGACGGTTACCGCCAACGACGTTCTCGGCTCCTACGTTGTCACGGCCACGGTGGGGACGAGCAGCACACCGGTACAATTCACCCTATCCAATGTCGAAGGCGATGATACCTTCACTACCCTCACCTCGGCGCCGAATCCATCCGAATACAATGAAACCGTCATCTTCACCGCGACCGTCACTTCGACCGTGGGAACGCCGATCGGCACGGTGCAATTCTACGCGGACGGCGCGCCGCTCGGCGCACCGATGGCGCTGGTGGATGGTGTGGCGCGCACGAGTACATCGTCACTCAACACGGGCGTGCATCCGATTACGGCCAACTATCGCGGCGATCCTGATCACAATGTCAGCACGTCGAATCAAGTTGACCAGACGGTCAACTGTACGGATGTCTTTACCGTGACGAACGCCAACAATGACGGTGTGGAGTCCTTGCGCAATGCCTTTGACGCGCTTTGTGCCGGCGGCGCCATCACGTTTGACGCTGACTACACCGTCACGCTGTCCAGTGCCCTGGTGATTAACAAAGCTATGACGATCAGTGGCGCGGGACATCGTGTGACGCTGGATGCCAACCACGCCTCGCGGGTCTTTGAGATCGCGGCGACGGGGGTGACCCTCGACCATCTCACCCTCACCGGCGGCCAGGCTCCCCCCGACAACTGTGGCCCTTGGAACGACCGTTGCGGCGGCGCAATCTGGATGGGAATCAGCAGCAATGCAGTTTTGCAGAACAGCACCCTCTCCGGCAATTCGGCAAATCGGGGCGGCGGCATCTATAATTACTACGGGACCTTGACTGTGCTGAATAGCGTTATCTCCGGCAACTCGGGCAGCTCACAAGGTGGCGGTATCTTTAACACTTTCGGCACGGTCAATGTAACAAACAGCACCTTCTCCGGCAACGCCTCAGCCCAAGGCGGCGCTATTGCCTACAATAATGGCAGTGTGTCTATAGCAAACGGCATCCAGTGGGGCAATAGCGGCGGCGGATTGGGTGAGAATAACCTTGGCGCCGACCCGCGCTTCGTCGCGCCCATCGCCGCCAGCGCTGCCCCCACAACTACCGGCAACTACCGGTTGGGACCCGGCTCGCCGGCGATTGACAGGGGCAGTAACGCCGCCGCCGAGCAGGCCGGCCTAACCACCGACCGGGATGGCAATCCCCGCATCATCAACGGCGTGGTGGATATGGGCGCGTATGAGGCGCCGCCCCAATCCATTCTGGTGTTTTTGGACAAAACCGTCGCCCCGACCCTTGACGTCCCCGAGGATGGCGTTGTCACCTACACGCTCGTCGCCCGCAACGTCGGCACGGAGGACGATACGCCGGCGGTGTTGACGGATACGTTGCCGCGCGGCGTGGTCTTTAAGCAGTGGGTGGAGCGGCCCGCCGGCGCGGTGGCCGATACGCAAGCCGTCACCTGGACGGGGACGCTGACCGGCAACGCGACCCTCACGCTCACCTTTCAGGCCACGCGCACCGTGGCGGCAGCGGGGGAATGGGTGATCAACACCGCCCATTATTCCGGGACAATTCACACCACCCAAGCGTCAGCGAAATTCGCCCCAACCTGCGCCGACATCATCACGGTGCAGAATGCCCAGACCGATGGCCCCGGCAGCTTGAATGATGCCATCATCGGATTGTGTCCGGGGGGAACGATTACCTTTGCGGATGACGCCGCCATCTACTTGAACGGCCCGTTGGATATCCACAAGGGCATGACGATTGACGGCGACGGGCATAGGGTCATCCTCAGCGGCGACAGCGGCAACGATGGCTCGCGCAACACGCGCGTGGTCAACATTGCCCCGGGCAATGCGGTCACCCTCAGCCACCTCAGCATCGTCAGCGGGACCGCCAGCGCAGGCGGCGGTATCTTCAATGAGGGCGACCTGACCGTGTTGCACAGTACTATCGCCGATAATACCGCCAGCGCGTATGGCGGCGGCATCCGCAATGTCGCCGAGACGCTGGTGGTGCGAAACAGTACGCTTTCGGGCAACCACGCCGATCTGAATGGCGGCGGTATCAACAGCACCGCCCTGGTCACATTAGCCAACAGCACGCTGACCGGCAATACCAGCGCCCTCGACCAGGGCGGTGGGGGTATCTGGCAGGCGGGCGGGCAGTTGGCTTACTATAACACCGTGATTGCCAATAGTAGTAATGGAGATTGCTTAGAGGGGGCGATTCTCGCCAACGTCAACAACCTGGTGGAAGACGGTACGTGCAGCACGGACGGCGTCGGCTTCCTGAGCGGCGATCCCCTGCTCGGCCCGCTGGCCGACAATGGGGGCAGCACCCCCACCCATGCTCCGCTGCCCGGTTCCCCGGCCATCGACGCGGCCGATCCGGCCACGTGTCTGGCGACCGACCAGCGCGGTGCGCTCCGTCCGCAAGGCACAGGCTGCGACATCGGCGCGATAGAGATACTCTCCCTGTTGTTGTCAAAATCGGTCACGCCCACCGTCAACGTTCCCTATCACAGCCTGGTCACCTACACCCTGACCCTCAATAACACCAGCCTGGTCAGCGACACGACAGCGACCCTGACCGACATCTTGCCGGCCGAGGTAGACTTTGGCGACTGGGTGGAAAATCACGGCGCAACCGTGAGCCTGGATGATCAAATCACCTGGTCGGGTGTGGTGGCGGCGGGGACGCAGATGACGTTTACCTTCACCGCTACGCACACCGGCGATTACGCTGAAACGGTCGTCAACATAGCTACATTTCGCAGCGGCGAGCAGTGGTGGGTGTCCGGCGCTGACGCCGCGGCGTTTACGGTGGAATGTTCTCCGGCCTACGTCGTGCAGCACGCCAACGATAGCGGTGCGGGCAGTTTGCGCTCCGCGATTGCGGAAGTGTGCGCCGGGGGAACGGTCACGTTTGCAGGCGATTTCGATATCTACCTGGACAGCGAGTTGCTCGTTGATAAAGCCTTAACAATTGACGGCAGTGGTCGCCACGTCATCCTCAGCGGCGACAGCGGCAACGATGGCGGGCCTGGCGGCCTGGGCGATGTGCGCGTGTTCAACATTGCGAGTGGTAATACCGTCACCCTCAGCCACCTCACCATCGTCAGCGGGACGCACAGCACGGATGGCGGTGGTATCTACAACGCGGGCGACTTGACGGTGCTGCACAGCACGATTGCGGATAACACCTCTGGCGTCAATGGCGGCGGCATCCGCAACCTGGGGACGCTGGTGCTGCGCAACAGCACGCTCTCCGGCAACGCGGCCCAATATGGCGGGGGCATCAACAGCACGGGCGTCCTCGAATTGTATAACTCCACGCTGAGCGGCAACACCGGCAACGAGGGCGCGGGCGGCGGCATCCGGCAATGGGACGGCGCATTACGTCTCTATAACACCATCCTGGCGAACAGTGGCGCGGGCGGGGATTGTCGTGTGAGTGACAGCAATGTGATTCTCGCCAACGTCAACAACCTGGTGGAAGATGGTTCGTGCAACGCGACCTCTTCCGGCGACCCCTTGCTCGGCCCGCTGGCGGATAACGGGGGAGACACGTGGACGCACGCGCTGCGGACCGGCTCCCCGGCAATTAACGCGGGCGACGCGGCGACCTGCCTCGTCACCGACCAGCGCGGGGTGACGCGCTCATCGCCTTGCGACATCGGCGCGTTTGAATTGCAAGGTTCCATCATCACGCCGCTGGCGGGAACGGGCGGCAGCATCACGCCGGCTACGCCGCAGATCGTGGCGACGGGCGACGACATCACCTTCACCATCGCGGCGGACACCAACTACCACATCAGCGACGTGCTGGTGGACGGCGCCTCGCAGGGCGCGCTCATAAGCTACACCTTTAGCAACGTCACCGCCGATCACACCCTCAGCGCGGCTTTTGCCCTCGATACCTACGTCATCACGCCGACGGCGGGCGCGGGCGGAAGCATCACGCCGGATACACCGCAGACGGTGCAGCATGGCGACGACATCGCCTTTACCATCGCGGCGGATACCGGCTATCACATCGTAGACGTGGGCGCGGATGGCGTCTCACAAGGCGCGCCCGCGAGCTACACCTTTAGCAACGTCACCGCCGATCACACTATCAGCGCGACGTTCGCTATTAACCAGTACACCCTCACCTTCGA
>CAZCAI010000183.1:0-8146 GCA_964496595.1 uncultured Anaerolineales bacterium | reverse complement strand
GCCCTCCCGAGCCAAATTCATCCGCAATCTTTCACCCAATTCCCCACATGAGCCAACGATATTTGCGGGGATTTAGCGGCTCTTGTCTTCTTTGTCCTCTTTTGAGAGTCGTTTTCAAGTATTCTTCATAAGTCTCCATCTCGGGATGGTTGGTTTCAGCGATGATATGTAGCCATCGCTCCTGGGTCAAATAGATTGAATTGCCATATCGATCTTGAACCGTCCAACGTTTGCCAAAGTTGGTCATTCCAAGTACCTTTTGCTGTACGATTTTAGAACTATACTCCTATTATACTGACTATTGATGTAGCTAGCAACCTATTTCCCGCACGTCCCAGTGAAATAACGACGCGGGGCCGAAATCGGTCCCGCGTTTGCGTCTACCGGCCCAAATCCCCTCAACAATCGGCGCCATATCCATGTTGCTTCCACGTTCACCATGCGCTATACTTTAATCAACAGTAACCCAGGCAGCAGGAGGCTATGATGACAGTCCTTACTTTAACCTCAACTGGTCAGCGTCCCTTGCGCCCGCTGGTAGAAGCCGCGATTGAAAATCAATTACAGCTTCTGCTCGCCGGCATCGAGCGCACCGAGGAGCGTTTACGGACATTTGAACAGGAGTACGGCTTCTCCTCAGCAGAGTTCATTCGGCGCTACGAAAACGACGAGTTAGCAGAAACGTTAGCTTTTGTTGAGTGGATGGGCGAATATCGCATGCTGGCTCGCCTGCGCGAAAAGGTCGAGACTTTGCAGGAGATTCGCTTTGCGGATTGAGCATTACTTCCAGCAATACGAACACTGATCCAGTCTAACAACGCGGGGCCGAAGATCGGCCCCGCGTTTGCGTTCTTAATCGACGATGGTTAATTGTCGCTGTTAGCAGCGCTCCACCGCTAACACCAGCTCATAACCTTCGATGGTATCCTCCAGCACCTCGTCGCCCGTGGGCTCTGCCACAGATTCGACGCGCTGGGCCAATACCTCGCCGGCGATCTCATCCTCGAAGTCCGCAATCGCCTCCGAGAGCGCGCCCTCGGCGCGATACCGCACGACGATATGGTCGGTCAGGTCGTAGTCGGCGCGCTTGCGCATCTCCTGCACGCGGCGCACGATCTCGCGGGCCAGGCCCTCGCGCGCCAACTCCGGCGTGATCTCCGTATCCAACGCGATGACCATCCCCCCTTCCCCGGCGACGCCGAAGCCTTCGCGGGGCTGCGTGCGCACCAGGACCTCATCGGGCGCCAATTCGACCTCCGTGCCGTCCTGCAAGGTCAATGCGAGCGGTTCCCCGGCGTTGAGACGGGCCACGGCCTCCGACGCATCGATCTGCGCCAGCGCCGACCGCACCATCGGGAACTGCTGACCGTACTTCGGCCCCAGCACGCGATTCACCGGCAGGAGTTGATAGGCCACCAACTCGCCCTCGCCCGCGACGAACTCGATCTCCTTGACGTTCAGCTCGTCGGCCAGCAGATCCAATAGTTGGCGCAACTCCGCCTGGCGGCGTGGATCGGTGGCGATGAGGGCGCGGGCCAGCGGCTGCCGCACCTTGAGCTGATTCGACGCGCGCACGGAGTGGCCCAGCGTCGCGGCCTGGCGGACGGCGGCCATCGCCTCGCACAACGTCGCTTCCTCGTCGGTCAGCGGCTCGGCGGTGGGCCACAGGCAATGATGCACGCTCAGCAGCGCTTCCTCATCAACGGCGCGCACCAGGTTCTGGTACATCACCTCCGGGATGAAGGGCATGACGGGCGCCAGGAGCTTGATGAAGGTGACCAGGACGGTGTAGAGCGTCTCGTAGGCCGCGATCTTGTTCGCGTCGGCGCCGGCGTCCGCGCCACGCGCGGCCCAGAAGCGACGGCGACTGCGCCGGACGTACCAGTTGCTCAGGTCGTCCAAAAACGCCTCCGCCGGATGCGCAATCTTGACCGCGATATAGGACTCGTAGCCGGCCTCCATCGCGGCGATGGTCTCGCGCAACCGCGCGATGATCCACGCATCCAGCACGGTCGGCTGCGCGGCGTCCGTCCACGGCGCATCTAAGTGCGCGGGCTGCTCCGCAGAGGCCAGCTTCGCCAGCAGTTGCTCGTCGGGCGTCCATTCATCGATGCGCGCGTAGGTGACTAAGAAGGCGTAGATGTTCCAGAGCGGGATGATGAAGCGGCGGCGCGTCTCATCGGCCTTGTTGTAGCCGAAGAGCAGATCCTGATCCAACTTCTGATTGAGGTACATCCACCGCATCGTATCGACGCCCATCTTCTCGGCGGCGTCATCGAACCAAATCGCGTTGCCCCACGATTTGTGCATCTCGCGGCCCGCTTCATCTAACAGCGTGGAATAGCCATGCACGCGCTTCGTGGGCGGTCGATTCTCGAAGACGGTGCTCATCGTGATCAGGCTGTAGAACCAGTTGCGGAATTGGCCGGGGAACGATTCGCTGATCCAATCGGCGGGGAACCAGGTCGCCCAATAGTCGCGATCGGTGCGGTAACGCAGCGTAGAATAGGCGACGCTGCCCGCATCTAACCAGGGATTGCCCACGTCCTCGACGCGCGTCATCTCGCCGCCGCACGCCGGGCAGGCGATTTTGACCGCATCCACATAGGGACGATGGGGCGTGTGCCCCTCCAGCGTCTCCCAGCCCGCGATGGCGCGCTCTTGCAACTCCTCGCCGCCGCCGATGACCTCATAGTGATCGCAATCGGGATCATCGCAGACCCAGATGGGCAGCGCCAGCCCCCAGAAGCGCTTCTTGGAGATCATCCAATCGTGCATATTGCGGAGCCAATCCATCTCGCGATCATAGCCGAACTCCGGGATCCACGTGATCTCATCGACGACGTCCATAATCTGGTAGCGGAGGCTGTTGGCCTTCTCCTCGTCCGTGACCTCCGCGCGCGGCTTGTCGTAGAGCTGGCCCATATTGATGAACCACTCGTCCACCAGACGGAAGACCAGCGGCGTCGCGCAGCGCCAGCAGACGGGGTAGCGGTGCGTGAAAGGATCGACCCGATAAAGCAGGCCCTTCTCCTCCAAATTCTCGAAGATGTCCGGCGCGACCTCGTGGACGTGGCGGTCGGTCAGCCAATCGAAGCCCGACAGAAAGATGCCCGCCGCATCCAAGGGCGCTAAGGCCGGCAGATCGTACTCCTGGCCCAGCTCGAAGTCCTCGGCGCCGCAGCCCGGCGCGATGTGGACGATGCCGGTGCCCTCCTCCTCGCCGACCTCCTCCCAGGGGATGACGCGATGGCGCGCGGGAATCTCCAGATCCATCACGGCGGGCAGCGCGTCGAAGGGGCCGTCGTAAGTCCAGCCGACCATCTCCTCGCCCTTGAGCCTGGCGACGACCTCATACTTGCCCTGGAGCACCTCCCTGGCGCCCTCGGCGACGTAATACGTCCAGCCATCCTCGGCGGCGACCTTGATGTAGGTCAGCTCCGGGCCGACGGCGGCCGCGACGTTGCTCGTCAGCGTCCAGGGCGTGGTCGTCCAGACCAGCAGCGCCTCGCGCTCGCGCCCCCGCAGCGGGAAGCGCACGACGGGCGCCTCGTGGGTGAGCTGCTGGTAGCCGTCGGTGACAATCTCGTGCTGGCTGAGGCCCGTCTCGCAGCGCGGACACCAGGGCATCACATCGTGGCCGTGATAGAGCCAGCCCTTCTTCCACACCTTCTTGAGGAAGGTCCAGATCGTGAAGTTGTTCTCGGTGGCGAAGGTGAAGTACGAGCCGCCCAACTCCGCCATCCCCAACTTGCCCACGACCTGCTCCACCGGCCCCGTGACCGGGCCAGCGACGCCCGCGACCGTGATCTCCTGCTGCGGATCTTCCAGCAGCTTGTCGGCCAGATCGCGCAGCACGTCGGGATCGTTCCAGTCCATCCAGTAACCCAGGCGGATCGATTGCTCGGTCTGCCGGGCGGCCTGACGCAGCACGCGCGCCTTGCACTCGCGCACGAATTGCGCCAGGCCATAGGCCTCGATCTCTTGCTTGGACTTGAAGCCCTTCTCCTTCTCCACCTCGACCTCGACCCACAGCCCCTGGCAATCGAAGCCGTTCTGGTAGCGCTCGCGGTGTCCGCGCATCGCCCAAAATCGCTGCCAGAGGTCCTTGTAGGAGCGCCCCCAGGCGTGATGCACGCCCATCGGGTTGTTCGCCGTGATCGGGCCATCGATGAAGGACCAGGTCGGCGCGCCCGCGCGCAACTCATTCAGGCGCCGGAACGCTCGCGTTTCCTGCCAGAACTTCAGGATCTCGTGCTCTAAGGCGATAAAATCCACTTGATTCTCGACTGATTTAAACATGGTGTTCTCTCCCAAATGATGCTAGATAATAAATCTCTTGAATTGACTTGATTCAACTGGAATGTAATCCGTATTCCGTACTACGTAATGACTCGCATCCATTCCGCACGCAGCTTTTGCCAGGTGCGCCCTCGTCTGCCATGAAAAAAGCCCCCATCCCAGCAGGGACGGGAGCTGACACTCTCGCGGTACCACCCTGATTGCGACGCAATTGCACTGCAACCGCATCGCCGCTCAGTCGATGGCTATCACCATCGCGCCCGGATAACGGCGGGCAAGGCCGGCCTCGCTTACTATGATCTTTTATGATCGTGGGTTCAGCGGGCAGCTCCGGAGGGATTTTCCGCCCAGGCGCTGTGCTCGGCTCACACGCTCCCAAGCTCGCTGGGACAGCGGATCTGCGCGTACTCGTCTCCATCAACGCTGTTAGACTTTCATTATCTCACACTTTTCGAGGCCGTCAATTTTTTCGAGATGCGTGAGATCGAATTAGCGGCGGAGCAGGACGTTCAGCGCGCTCAAAGCGCCGATCACCATGTAAACGGTGGGGGACAACTCGAAACCGACGTTGAAGAGCGACGGGATAACCATCGTCGCGATCACGTAGACGACGGCGGGGGCCAGCAGCCCCATGATTACGGCGGCGATCAGGCGCACGATGCTCCTCACAACGCCAAGCAAAGCTAACAACAACATCACGCCAATCACCACCGCGGCGGTAATGACTAATTCCATAGAGATACACCTCCTAAATTTGTATACCTTTCAATCGACAGTATAACCCAACCCTAACGAAACTCAATTCCTGGCCACCTGACATTTTTCCCATAGGGCTGATCCTCATCAGTAGATAGAGCAGATATAAGTAGATTGGACCTCAATTTGAACACGAGTGTCACCAGGCAATCACTGAGAGGTACAGTGAAAAGAGGGTCTCTGTGTCAATGGGAGCCGTCCAATCATTCATCTGCTCTATTTGCTTCATCTGCTGAGTTAGAGACATAAAACTGTCGGGCCGCCAGACTCACTTCCAAACCCGTTTGAACCTCCATCTGATTCTGGTATGATAGGCTACATCACGAGGGAGGTGACGGAATGAATAATTTAAAGCTCCTACTCAAAACGATGCGCCCCAAGCAATGGACGAAGAACGTCTTTATCTTCGCGGCGCTGGCCTTCGATGAGAAGATCCTCAATCTGCGCTACTTAAGCTCCACGGTGGCGGGGTTTATTCTCTTCTGCTTGATCTCCGGCGTCGTGTACACGATTAACGATCTGGCCGATATAAAGAAGGATCGACTGCATCCCAAAAAGCGCCATCGACCGCTGCCTTCGGGCGAGTTATCGCCGCGCTTCGCCCTCACGGCGGCGATCATCATCGGCGCGGGCGGTTTGATCGGGGCCGCGCTGTTGAATCCCGTCCTGGCGTTGATCTTGGCGGGCTATCTCCTCTTACAGATCGGCTACTCCTTCTCCCTGAAGCACATCGTCCTGTTGGACGTGATGGCTATCGCGGCGGGATTCGTGATGCGCGTGGGCGCGGGCGTTCCGCTGGTCGATGCGGAGCGCTTCTCGCCCTGGCTCTACATCTGCACAACGCTGCTGGCGCTCTTCCTGGGGCTGGGCAAGCGGCGCGGCGAACTCGTGCTGCTCAAAGGCGAGGCCGTCAACCACCGCGCGATCCTGGCCTCGTACACCGTGCCGCTGTTAGATCACCTGATCAGCAGCATCACCGCCTCGACCATTTTGGCCTACGCGCTCTACACCTTCTCGGCCACCAATCTGCCGGAAAATCACCTGATGATGTTGACAATCCCCTTTGTGATCTACGGCCTCTTCCGCTATCTCTACCTCATCCATGTGGAAGGGAGCACGCTGGCTCCCGACGAGGTCTTGCTGACGGATCGCGCGATGCAGGTCGATATCGTGCTGTGGGGCTTATCGGCGGTGAGTATTTTGTACTTTGGATAGATGGCAATGGAGGAAAGTATGACGAAACCGCAGAAAATTGAACGTTCGGCGTGTGGGAAAGTAATCCTGTGCGGCGAGCACAGCGTTGTCTACGGGCGACCGGCCATCGCGGCGCCGGTGAGCGATCTCCGCGCCTATGCCAGGGTGGAGCCATCAAAGCCGGGGCGCCAATTGCGCATCGTGACGCCCGATCTGGCCCGGCAGATAGCCCTCCAATCGGCACCGGAGGGGAACCCGCTGGCCAAGATCTGCCGTCTGATGCTGGCGCACTTGGATCAGCCGGAGCCGGATATCGTTCTGACCATCACCTCCAATTTACCCATCGCCGCCGGGATGGGCAGCGGCGCCGCTGTGACGGTAGCCATTGCGCGCGCGTTGAGCGCCTTCTTGGGCGAGGAACTGCCGCCGGAGATTATCAACGAGATGACCTATGAGGTGGAGAAGATCCATCACGGGAACCCCAGCGGTATCGACAACACCGTCATCTCCTGGGAGCAACCGGTCTATTTCGTCAAAAACGAGCCGCCACAGACGTTCGAGATTCAACAGCCCTTCTACCTGGTCCTCGCCAACAGCGGCATCTCCGGCTCGACTCGCGAGGCGGTGACCTCCGTGCGCCATCACTGGAAAACCGCCCCCGACTTCTATGAAACCCTCTTCAACTGCATCGGGGCGATTGCCGACGCCGCCCGCGAGGCCATCAAGACCGGACAGCTTGAGATGTTGGGCGCGCTCTTAAATGAGAATCATAAATTACTGCGGGAGTTGGGCGTCTCTCTACCAGAGTTGGAGCGATTGGTGGATGCGGCGCGCGGGACGGGCGCGTGGGGTGCGAAGTTGACCGGCGCCGGTCAGGGCGGGAACGTCATTGCCCTGACGCCCAAAGAGCGCATCCCGGCGGTCGAGGCGGCACTGCGCGAGGCCGGCGCGGCGCAGGTGTGGTGTACGCAAGTGGGGCAGCCGGGAGCAGGATGTGAGTGACGATCTGGTGTTCGTCAAATTGGGCGGCTCCCTCATCACCGACAAGTGTCGGGAGGCGACGGCGCGCCCCGCGCTGATTCGCCGCCTGGCCGAGGAGATGCGCGCCGCCCTGGACGCCCATCCCCAACTGCGCGTCGTCCTGGGCCACGGCTCCGGCTCCTTTGGGCATTGGGAAGCGCATAAGCACGGCGCCGCTCAGGGCGTCGCAACGCCGGATCAGTGGCGGGGATTCGCGCGCGTGAGCGCCGCCGCCGCGCGTCTGAATCGGATCGTGACGGACACTTTCTGGGAGGTGGGCGTTCCCGTCATCAGCCTGCAACCCTCGGCGGCGGCCAGCGCCGCTGCGGGCGAGATCCGTGACTGGCACACCACCCCGCTGCGCGAGGCGCTGGCTCACGGCCTCGTCCCGTTGGTCTTCGGCGACGCGGCCTTCGATCAAAAGCAGGGCGGGACGATCCTTTCGACTGAGCGCCTCTTCTGCTACCTGGCCGAACGCCTCAATCCGGCGCGGATTTTGCTCTTCGGCAACGCGCCCGGCGTCCTGGATGATCAACACCGCGTGATCCCGGAAATCACGCCGGCGACCTATCCCCAGATCGCGCCGTTCCTGGCGGGCGCCGCGAGCACCGATGTCACCGGCGGGATGGCGGACAAGGTGCAGCGGATGATCGCCCTGGTCGAGCGCACGCCCCATCTGCGCGTCTGGATCCTCACCGGACGCGAGCCGGGCCATCTCCAGCGCGTGCTGGCATCTCCAGAGACCACGCCTGGGACGTTGATTCATCGGGGTTAAGTAAATCACAAAATGCTCCAAGGGGATTGCTAAATCCCCGTTCTGCGGGATGCGCAATGAATCAAGGGATCAAAAACAACCCATAAAACGGTGAAGTTC
>CAZCAI010000182.1:0-8194 GCA_964496595.1 uncultured Anaerolineales bacterium | reverse complement strand
TACATACCCGCCGCCCGGCAACGCCGAGCGGATGTTCTCCCCTGGCGCCATCACATCCGGGAAGGTCGCGCCCGGATAAAGCTGCGAAGGGCCGCGACTGGAGAAGGCGCTGATGGCTCCGGGGAAAGCGGCAGCGTGATCCACTGAACCGGTGGTGAGGAGGTTCTGGTAGTCGCCCGGCGACCCCAGGCTCCCGCAGGTCGGGCCGCTGTTGCCCGCCGAGGCTTCGACCAGGATGCCGGCCGCTTGCAGGGCCGCGATCTCGTCCTCGAAAGCGTACACACTGCCGCTCGGAAACGCCCACGAATTGTTGACCGCGTCGGGCGCTTTAGCCGGGTCGGGATTGCTGCCGGACAGGTCCCAGGGCGACAGGCTCCACTCGAAGCACTCGGTGGCCCAGGCAATGGTGGTAGTGCCGCTATCGTCCAGGGCCTTACAGTGGATGGTCTGCGCGCCGGGGGCTGCGCCGATCTGGTTGCCGGCCCCGTCATCGCCGACCATGGTGCCGGTGGTGTGCGTGCCGTGCCCGTCGCCATCGGCGGGAGCGGTCGGATAGGTATCGGTCGCGTCCCACCAGTTGTAGTTGTGATCCCAACTGGTGCAGGTGGGCGGGTTGAGGCAGCCGCGGTAGTGGGGCGCAATCGCCGGGTGGGTCACGTCCAGGCCGGTGTCATTGCCCGCCAGCACAATGCCGGCGCCGGTGTATCCGGCTCCCCACACATCATCGGCGTTGATGAAGGTGAGGTTCGACTCGACGGCTTGCAGGGCTTGCGGGGCTCGCGGGCGAGTGGGGGACACGACAGGCTTGTCAAGTTGGTAGGTGTGATTCGCTGTGATGCGGGCCACATCGGCACGGGCCGCTAGCGCGTCCACCAGCGCCGCATCCCCACCACGAATCAGGATTTTGTTGACGATGTAGAAAGCCTGATACTCTATCCCTTGCCGGTCCAGATACGCGCGCAGCGGCTTTTGGGCGCGTTCGGCGGTGCGGCGCAGCGTCTCAAAGACGAACTTTCCTTTTTCCGCTTTCGTCTGAAGCCGGTCAGCCTGGCTCAGATCGGCCTTTTCCGTCAGCCAGATAAAGAAATCGGTTTGCCCGGCCGTGGCGAGCGTCTCGACTATCAAAGGCTCAACCTTCGCCTCCGGGTTGCGGTCGCCGGCCGGAACGGCGACGGGATTGGCTGGCGCCGGTCCCGCACTGACGCCGCTCAACGGAACCAGGCTCAGGAGCAACCCGGCTAATACTAGAAACGACGCCAGAGTGGACGCCAGGCGACGTTGCCGTCCGGCGCTTCGCTGCGGTTTGTACATACGTAAAGTCTCCATGTTTATCCTCCGTAATAAAATTAAAATGCTAATTTCTCCGTTCTCCATTCCTTCACCCTTCCTCTTTCATCCTTCATCCCTCCATTTGACATTCCCCCCATCTCCGGTATCGTCATTCTCAAGCACTGGCGCGCGCGCCGTCCCAGTCTCCGCATCCAGGAAAGCGTACAAGTCCGCCAGACGGGCGAAGGGATGCTGCTCTCCCGTGCGGGCGCATTCCAACACGGCGCGCCAGGGGGCCGCCGGGCCATCGCGCCACACGCGCAACACGTAAGCCGCATACGGATGAGTTTGATGATTGAACATAGCTCCATTATAAAAAGCTACTATCACCACAGTATCACCAAGCGGGGTTTTTAGAGGAAAATCGGAGCAATTGAGAAAAATGGCGCAGTTAGAGATCGCCGTCTTAGGGCCGTTTACCGTGACGTTGGCCGGCCGGCCGCTCACGGGCTTCCGCACGGATAAAATGCGCGCGCTCCTGACCTACCTGGCGGTGGAGCACGCGCAAACCCACCGCCGCGCCATGCTGGCCGGCCTGCTCTGGCCCGAAGTCCCCGAAACCGCCGCGCGTCACAGCCTGAGCCAGACGCTCTTGCGATTGCGCCAACTCCTGGGCGATATGGGCGCGCCCCAGCCGTTCCTGCTGGCGGCCCGCTACACCTTGCGCTTCAACCCGGAGAGCGACTTCACCCTGGATGTGGCGGA
Source organism: uncultured Anaerolineales bacterium (assembly GCA_964496595.1). Lineage (GTDB taxonomy): Bacteria > Chloroflexota > Anaerolineae > B4-G1 > SLSP01 > JAAAOZ01. The sequence goes on along the minus strand of CAZCAI010000182.1, from coordinate 6,160 downwards.
CTTCGAGGCCGGCCTGGCGGTGGATGCTGCCCCGGAAGCCCGCGCGCGGGCCGTGGCGCAGTATCACGGCGAGTTTTTAAGCGACCTCTGGCAGATCAACAGCCAGGCGTTTGAGGAGTGGGCGCTCCTCAAACGCACCCACTATCACCTGCTGGTCCTGGAGGCGCTGGAAACCCTGGCGGATGACGCCCTCGCCCGCGATCAGGCCGCCCAGGCCGCCGCTTACGCCCGCCGCCACATCGCGCTGGAGCCGCTGCGCGAGATCGCGCACCGCCAGTTGATGACGGCCCTGGCGCGGGATGGCCGGCGCCCGGAGGCGGTGGCGCACTATGCCGATTGCGCGGCGCTGTTGGCGCGGGAGCTGGGCCTCGCCCCCGCGCCGGAAACCACCGCGTTGTACGAGCACCTGCGCGCCGCGCGCGCGCCGGCGCCGCTACAGCGGGCGCTTGAGCCTCACGGGCCGGAAAACGCATCGCCGCCGGGCGGCGCGCGCCCCCCCTTCGTGGGCCGCGCGCGGGAATTAGCGCAGTTGGACGCCGCGCTGGCGTTGGCGATCCGGGGGCAGGGCCAACTGCGCCTCATCACGGGCGACGCCGGCAGCGGCAAGACGGCGCTGCTGGCTGCGTTTGCCCGGCGCGCGCTGGCCGCGCATCCCGACCTGCTGCTGCTCAACAGCAGCGGCAACGCCTACACCGGCCCCGGCGACCCCTACTGGCCGTTCCTCGAAATGCTGCGGCAACTCGATGAAGCTGTCCCCGGCAGCCCGTTTCTGGTACATCCGCAAGCCGCGCGCCTGGAAGCGGCTCGCACCGCCACGCGCGCCGCCTTGACCGCCGCCGCGCCCGGCCTGCTGCCCTGGCTCACCGCCGCGCTGGAAACGCCGCCGCCCCCCTTGACCGACCGCCTCACCCGCGCGTTCCTGGCAATAGCGGCCAACCGGCCCCTGGTGTTGGTCATAGATGACGCGCAATGGGCCGACCGGGAATCGCTCAATCTGCTCCTGCACCTGGGCCGCCGGCTGGCCGGACAACGGCTCCTGCTCCTCGGCGCGGCGCGCGCGGACGCGCTGGAACCTGGCGATCCTGCCGATGCCGCCGCCCCGCCGCTGGCGACCGTCTACCACGAATTGCGCCGCCACCTCGGCGCCATCCAGCTCGATCTGGCGCAGGCCGAAGGCCGCCCCTTTATTGACGCACTGCTGGATAGCGCACCCAATCACCTGGACGAGACGTTTCGGGAGGCGTTCTACCGGCGCACCGGCGGGCACGCGCTCTTCACCACCGAGCTGCTGCGCGCGCTGCAAGCCCGTGGCGATCTTATCCGCGACGCGCGCGGCTTCTGGATTGCCAGCGCGCGGCTGGCATGGACAGCGCTCCCGGCCCAGGTGGAAGGCGTCATCGCCGCGCGCATCGGCCAACTGCTGCCCGACTGGCAGACCCTCTTGCGCGTCGCCAGCGTCGAAGGCGATGAATTTACTGCGGCCGTCGCGGCGGACGTGTTGGGCTGGTCCGAGGCCGAAGTCCGCCGTCGATGCAGCGGCGCGCTGGCACGGCAACATCGCCTGCTCGTCCCGCTCGGCGTGCAGCCGGTGGGGACGACCGGGCTGGCGCGCTACCGCTTCCGCCATCTCCTGTTCCAGCAATACTGCTATGCCCAGTTGGACGCGGTGGAGCAGGCGCGCTTGCACTTACAGGTGGGGCGCGCGCTGGAAACGCGCTACGCCGACCGCGCCCCCGACATCAGCCTGGCCCTGGCGCGGCATTTCGAACTGGGCGGGGCGGGGGACAAGGCCGTGACCTACCTGCTCCACGCCGGCGAACGCGCCATCCGCCTGGGCGCGACCGAGGAGGCGCTCAACTTGTTGACGCGCGCCCTGACGCTGTGCCAACAACTTCCGCCCTCATCCACGCGGCAGCAACAGGAAGCCGACCTGTACTTAGCCCTGGGCAACGCGCTCCTCGCCCAGGGATGGGATACGGACGAACGCGCGCACGCCTCAGCGCGGGCCTACGCGCTCGGGGAGCGCGTAGGCGACTTTGCCCAGGTTGCGCGCAGTTTAGTCATGATGGCCGATGCTGCGATAGGCCATGGTCAATTGCCCCAACTCGCCGCCATTGGCAAGCAACTCCTGGCTTCGGCCCAACATCCGCGCGTCGCCAACGCCCCATCCCTGGCAGCCCAAGTCGCTCTCTATGTGGATTATGTGTGGGGTTCGCTCTATTTCTTCCGGGGCGATTTGCCGGAAGCGCACCAGCACCTCACGCGCTTGTCCAGCACATCCAACACGGCAGCGGACACCCTGGTAGAAACCACGCTCCGCGTAGTCGGCCACACCTTTCTCATCTACGTCTTGTGGTTATTGGGCTATGCTGACCAGGCCCTCGCCTGTAGCCAGCGGGTGCTGGCGACCACGCGCGATCTGGAATACGCGCTCCTCCTGCAATTTGCGCTCAGCCTGGGCGGGATCGGCGTGCATTACTTACGGCGCGAACCGCGCGCGATGCAGGCGGCGCTCCACCAACTGGCCGCGCTCGACACCACGACCGACCCGGTTATTTTGCAGCCGTGGGTGCTGCTGTTTTCCGGCTGGCTCCGGGCCGTTGACCAGCATGACGCCGAGGGACTGGACGTGATGCACCAGGCCATTCAATCTATGGAAGCGGCTGAATCACAGCGGGGCATCCTTCTCCAATATAACCTGCTGATGGATGGCTACCTGGCGCTGGGCCAGGCTGACATGGCGCTGGCCCGCTTGGACGCCATGCAGGACATCATCAACGCGACCAACCTCCGGGTTGCTGAGGCCGAATTTCTGCGGCTCCGGGGGGAAGCCTTACGGACGCTTGCCGCGCCAGAAGAAGCGGCGGCATGTTTCCAACGCGCCCTCATCGTGGCGCGGGAGCAATGCGCCAAAGCGTGGGAACTGCGGGCCGCGACGAGCTTGTGCCGGTTGTATCAGGCCGCTGGGCAAACGGCTAAGGAGGCGGCGGCGCGCTCGCAGTTGAGCGAGGTCTACGGATGGTTCACGGAAGGCTTCGCTACGGCGGATTTGCAAGAAGCGGCGGCGCTGCTGGCGGAAGCGTAGCGCCAATAGCCCTTAAGCACCCATCCAGTTGCACACACAGACAGCCGTCCGAAGTCTCGGTCGCTGAGGCTAGCGATACACGAGACCGCGGACGGCCGTTTTTTGTGACGCTGAATTTTCCTTCGCGTGTTACTCGCGTTGCACCAGCGGCAGGTAGATCGAATAAGATGACTCGGTGAACGTCGCCGTGATGACCTTGTCGGCGTTCATCAGAACCGTTGTGGGGCTTGTATCGCCGCTCAGGTCGCCCGACCAGCCGCCGAACTGCCAGCCGGCCGCCGGGGCCGCGCTCAGGTCAACGACCGTGCCGGAGAGGTAGCTATGCGCGCCCACCCCCGGCGTGATGACCCCGCTGCCCTCAAGCTGCATGGTCAGTGTGTAGTAGGTCGGCGGGGTCGCCACGAAGGTGGCCGTTACGACCTTGTCGGACGTCATCACTACTGTGGTCTGAGTGAGGATGCCGGTTACATCGCCCGACCACTGACCGAAGTCCCAACCCGCGTCTGGCGTGGCAGTGAGTGTGACCACATCACCATAGAGATACGTGGTCTGGCTTGGGACGCGCGTCACGCTGCCCTTGCCGACCGTGTCCACGGTCAACGTGTAGGTCGGCGGCGGCGCGAGTTCGCTGAACGTGGCCGTAATCGCTTTATCCGCGTCCAGCGTGAGCTGTGTTGGATTTACACTGCTTTCCAGGTCGCCCGACCAGCCGTCGAACTGCCAGCCGGCCGCCGGGGCCGCGCTCAGAGGTACAACGGTGCCGGAGAGGTAGCTATGCGCGCCCACGTCCGGCGTGATGACGCCGCTGCCGACGACACTCAGTGTCAAGGTATAGTAGGTCGACGGTGCCGCCACGAAGGTCGCTGTGACCATCTGGTCGGACGTCATCACCACTGTGGTTTGGGTAAGGATACCACTCGCGGCCCCGCTCCATTGACCGAAGTACCAGCCGGGATCAGCCGTCGCCGCGAGGGTGACGATATCGCCGTAGTGATAGGTCGTCTGGTCGGGATCGACCGCCACGCTGCCGCCCTTCGCCGGATCGACGTACACATCCAGCGTGTATTCGTCCTGCGCGAACGTGGCGGTAATGACGGTATCGCCCGTGAGGGCAGCAGTGATCTCCGCTGCATTCCCCAGGCCGTCGCTCCACCCGGCAAACGTCCAGCCGGGATTGGCCGTCGCCGTGAGGGTGACCACGTCGCCATAGAGATAAGTCGTCTGGTCGGGATCGACGGCCACGCTGCCGCTGCCCTCAATACGCACGTCCAAGGTGTAGGTGGGGGGCGGGGTGTAGGTGAACGTCGCCGTGATCGCCTTGTCAGCATCCATCGTCACCTGCGCCGGATTATCGATGCTCTCCAAAGCGCCCGACCAGCCGTTAAACTGCCAGCCAGTTGCCGGACTCGCGCTCAAATCCACAAGTGTACCGGAGAGGGTGCTGTGCGCGCCTACATCCGGCGTGATAGTGCCGCTGCCGACGAGATTCATCGTCAGTGTGTAATAGGTCGGCGGCGTCGCGACGAAGGTTGCCGTGACCACCTTGTCGGACGTCATCGTCACGGTAGTTTGGGTAAGGATACCACTCGCAGCCCCGCTCCATTGACCGAAGTACCAGCCGGGATCAGCCGTCGCCGCGAGGGTGACGATATCGCCGTAGTGATAGCTCGTCTGGTCGGGATCGACCGCCACGCTGCCGCCCGTCGCCGGATCGACGTACACATCCAGCGTGTATTCGTCCTGCACGAACGTGGCGCTGATGGTGTGATCGGCGGTGACAGCGGTGAACGTGTAGCTCGTGAGCGTGCCTTGCGAGACGCCATCCACGCCCACGTCCACGACGTGGTAGCCGGTGTCCGCCACGATGGTGAACGCTAGGTCACTGCCGTAAGTCACGGTTTGGGGCGTGTCCGGCGTGATGCTCCCGTTCGCGCCCGCCGTCGGCGTGATGATGTAGGTGTTGGCTGTCCAGCGCGCGTGCAGGGTGTGGTCGGCTGCGGTCGCCACGATACTGTCCGCCGTGATCTCGTTCCCGCCGGTGGTCTGCGTAAACCAACCCGCGAAGGTGTAGCCCGTGCGACTCGTCGTCGCCAGAGGGCCATAAGCTGCGTCAAACGTCACCATCTTGGTCAATGGCTCAGGAGCGCTGCCCCCTTGCGCGGCGAAGGTCACGGTGTAGGCGTTCGCCGTCCACTGCGCCGTCACGGTGAGGTTTTCGGCGGGCATCGTCACAGGTACCGTCGGATTCCAGCCATCGAAGGTGTAACCGGTGCGGGTTGGGTCGGCCGGCGCGGTGATCGTCGTAGCGTAGTCCTGCGTGATTGAAGCGATGGCCGTGCCGCCCGCGCTCTCGAAGGTGAGGGTGTACTGGTTGATCGTCCACTGCGCTGTGACCGTGAGGTTCTCAGCGGGCATTGTCGCCGGGAGTTCTGGATCCCACCCGGCGAAGGTGTAGCCGGTGCGGGTCGGATCGGCCGGCGCGGTGATCGTCGTAGCGTAGTCCTGCGTGATGGGATCGACCGCCGTGCCGCCCGCGCTGTCGAAGGTGAGGGTGTATTGGTTGATCGTCCATTGCGCCGTCACCGTGCGATTCTCGGCGGGCATTGTCGCCGGGATTTCTGGATCCCAGCCGGCGAAGGTGTAACCGGTGCGGGTCGGAGCATCGGGCGCAGTGATCGGCGTAGCGTAGTCCTGCGTGATTGGATCAATGGCCGTGCCCCCCGCGCTCTCGAAGGTGAGGGTGTACTGGTTGATCGTCCATTGCGCGGTGACGGTCAAATCCTCGGCGGGCATTGTCGCCGGGAGTTCTGGATCCCACCCGGCGAAGGTGTAGCCGGTGCGGGTCGGATCGGCCGGCGCGGTGATTGCCGTCCCGTAATCCTGCGTGATGGGAGCGACCGTCGTGCCGCCCGCGCTGTCGAAGGTGAGGATGTACTGGTTAATCGCCCACTGCGCTGTGACCGTGCGGTTCTCGGCGGGCATTGTCGCCGGGAGTTCTGGATCCCACCCGGCGAAGGTGAAGCCGGTGCGGGTCGGATCGGCCGGCGCGGTGATTGCCGTCCCGTAATCCTGCGT
>CAZCAI010000181.1:0-8326 GCA_964496595.1 uncultured Anaerolineales bacterium | reverse complement strand
AGCGCCACATCGGAGACTAACGTGGCCTCGCCGCCCTCCGGTTCGACCGCCAGTTCGAGGATGCGCCCGTAGGGATCGATGATGGCGGAATCGAAGCCGCCATCCGCCTTGGCCATGGCCACGCGATTTTCGGCGGCGCGGAAGACGGTGTGCGCGTAGTGCTTATCGGCGATGCCGGCCCAATCGTTGGAGGGCACGGCCACGAGTTGCGCGCCCTGCCGCGCCATCTTATACGTCGTGTCGGTGTAATCCTGATCGTAGCAGATGATGGTCGCCAATTTGCCCAGGTCGGTATCGTAGACGGGATAAGAGCCGCGCGTGGGGCTGGTCTCCCCGGCGAAGGTGACCGGGTGATCTTTGCCGAAGACGCCCAAGAACTCGCCGGATGGATCGATGACGGTCGCCTCGTTGCGGAAGATGCCTTCCGAGACATCCACCACGTACCCAACGACGAGGTGGACGCCCAACTCCTGCGCCAAGTCAGCCAGCCCCAGCGGATCGCTGACCTGGGGATCGTACTGCAAGGTGGCCTCCGGCCAGATGATGAGTTCCGCGCCCTGGGCGGCGACCTCGCGCGATTGCTCGATCAGCCGCGCGTGCAGTTGGGCGACCAACTCCTCTTTCCCCTGATTCGCCGAGACGATGGGCGAGACCTCCGGTTGGAGGGCCGCCACGCGAATCGTGGGCGTATCGGGCGTGCGGAACATAATCAGGCTGAGGACAACCCAGACAACAACCGCGGCCCCCGCCCCCACAAGCCAGCGCCGCACGTGATGGCCGTTCAACGGAGCGAGATCGTCATCCAACTGCCAACGCTGATCAAAGAGCCGGAGCGCGCCCTGCGCCAGGACGTAGTTGAACACCATGATAAGGAAGCCCATCCCGATGATGCCGAAGATGCTCACCGGCTGGATGATCCACGGTTGCTCGTAGTGTGCGTAGGCCACAAAGGCCCACGTGCCGGCGAAGGGGATGAAGAGGCGAATCATCTCGATGGCGGCGGCGCTGATCGAGCTTTGGAACACAAACCACCGATAGCCCGTGCGCTCGTGGAATCTGCGGCTGCCGCTCTCCGTGAAGAGCGTGAGGAAGAAGATCGCCAGCGGCAGATATTCCATAAAGAGGCCCGAGCCGCCGAAGACCGGCCCCAAGTACCCCTGCAACCAGATGAAGGTCGCCACAGCCGGCGGCAACATTGAGAGCTTGCCGGGGATCACCCGGTATTGGGCCACCAACATCGGGATCCAGCCGATCCAGATGAGCCACCACACGCCATAGGGCGGGAAAGCGACCAGAAAGGCCAGCCCGCTGAGCGCGCTGAGTCCCAGCGCGATAAGGACGCGCACGACATCCGACCGTTTAACTGATTTCATCTTGAGTTTTCTCCTGTAAATAATGTGTGAATGATGTGATGATTGGAATTATGCAGACCAGGCGCCCTGCCGGACCCGCGCGATGACCCGCTCCAACCAGGCCAGTTGCGCCTCGGCGGTGACCACGCCGTAATCCAAGGTCGATAGCCAGAAAAATTTATCGCGGGGCGACGCCGCCTCCCCGATATGGGCCTCAGCCTCCGCCAGCACCTGCGTGTAGCGCGCCAACTTCGCGCGCAAGGATGCGGCCTTGCTCTCCAGCACCTGCAACACCTCGGCGTCCTCGATCTGCCCGGCGAAGAAGAGCTGAATCAGCCAGGGAATGCGCGGGGTATCCGCCGGCAAGGGGGTCGCGAGCCATGCCTGGAGCGCCGCCCGCCCCGCTTCGGTGATGTGATAGACCTTGCGCGTGGGTCGCTCCTCCTGCGGCACGATCTCCTTCCGCACCCAGCCCCGCTTGTGCAACCGGCTGAGCATCCGGTAAATCTGGCTCTGATCCGCCGCCCAGAAATGGACAACCGACATATCGAAGGCCTTCTTCAGGTCATAACCCGTCATCGGCTCGTCCTCTAAAAAGCCCAAAATAGCGTACTCCAAGGACATAACTTGTATCACCTCTCTTATATATGAGCTTGCATATATTAACCTATGTCCCGGTTTTGTCAATACGCGAGAAGTCCGCCGGGCGCGGTTTTTCAACCCGTTTTTAGGGATGGCTCATCTACAAGCTAAAATAGGTTTACACTTTAGTTCTGATAATTTAGGTCATAAGATGCAATAAATTCTTCAAAAACACTCCAATCATCTTAAAAGCATCAATTTTGGTTCGTAGTAAGCCTCGAAGCGGCGCCGTCAGGCGTAAGCGGAGTGGCGTTTCTCGGGCTTCACAACGGCACTCCATTCCATTAACATTCCATCGCGCAGCGGATGCCTGACTACGAACAAGCGTTAACCAATTAGTGAACCATCCCCGTTTTTAACGGGTTTTGTGTATCAGCTTCGAATTCATTCGCAGATGAGCCAAGCAGCGAAACTTTAAGACACTAGTATGACGCGGCAAAAATAGCTCCCAGTTAAACTTGCTCGAAGGGGAACGCCAGTTCCCCGTTTCGGCGTAACGTCGCGGATCTAGCGATCCGCTCAGAGCACGGCTAACTGGATAGGGACTTCTACCATGATCTAGCTGAAATTCGATCTACTTATATCTGCTCTATCTGCTGATATAAAATCAGCGCCATCAACAAGGATGGCGCTGAGGGCGATTGGATCATCCACCTTACGGCCTAAACAGCAGGCGCCGTTCTGGTCAAGAACATATCGGCGACCTGATGGAATGTCTCCGGGGCCGTCCACATCAAGGGATGTTCCTCGCCATAGCGATGGCCGGACTCGCTGGCGAGATAGACGCTACCATCGGGGATGATGCCGGAGATCCGCGCGAATTCTTGAGCGATGCCGGGGGCTACGACATCCTTTAGGCTCCCCGTGAGCAGGACCGGACAGCCAATCGAGTTTAAAACGAAGTCGGGCACGTCGTATCCGCCCCGATCCGCCAGGCGTCGCAGGAACGCCGTATCCGCATCGACGACCTCGCGCCAGTCGTCGCCGTGCTGGCGCTGCAAAAAATCCACGTTGCGCACGTAGTAGTGCTCGCGGCGATCAAGCGCGCGGTGCAGCGTCCGGCTATCGACTTTCCCCAAAAAGCCGTCGGCAATCACGCCCTTGACCGTCAATTTGTGCAGGGCGGCCTGCTTGCCGGCGAAGTGCAGCGCGATCCACGCGCCCTCCCCCGCGCCCATGACGTAACAGCCGTCGATCCCCAAGGCCAGTAACAGATGACAGGCGAAATCCGCCCGGTAGTTCCACAGGTCGTATTCCGCCTCATCCAAATATTTGACGTCCCGCGTCGATTTTCCCACCCCCGGATAGTCAAACGCCAGCACATGAAATCTATCGGAGAAATACGCTATCTGCTTGCGATAGCCCTCTGAGGCGTGCAGATTATCGGGGAAGATCAGCAGCGTATCGCCCGAACCTTTTTCCAGATAGTGAATCTCTTGTTCTGCCATGTTAATCTTGGGCATGTAGAAAAACTCCTTGGTGCGTAATATGATAAATGGTATAAGGGGGACAGGAAGACGCCTATCCTCCGCATAAGCTATCTTAGAACCTCAGCTTGTCAAACAGAACCCTCCCCAATCCATCCAACCCGATCCCAACATTTCCACACAGATTCCCACGGAAAATCCAACCAACCTCATCGGGTTGAGGCGAGTTGGTTATGTTACGATAAAAGACATGAGAGCATGGCATGTGTGGCGGTTAAGGATCAAGGATCAAGGATCAAGGATTAAGAATTAAGGGTTAAGGAGGAACCAAATGACAAAGAGGATGGAAGGTAAGGTCGCCCTGGTCACAGGGGGAAGCGCAGGGATCGGGCGGGCGGCGGCGCTCGCCTTTGCCGAAGAGGGCGCGAAGGTCGTCATCGCTGATGTGGCCGTCGAAGGATGCCGAAATACAGCGGCGGAGATCCGAGATGGCGGCGGGGAGGCTCGCTGCATCGAGGCCGACGTCTCGAAGGCGGATCAAGTCGAGGCGATGATCGCCGAGACCATCGCGACCTATGGCCAGTTGGATTACGCCTTTAACAATGCCGGCATCGAAGGCGAGCAGGCGCCCACAGGCGAGAGCACCCAAGAGAATTGGGATCGCGTTATCGGGATCAATCTCACAGGCACGTGGCTCTGTATGAAGTACGAGATCCAAAAGATGTTGGAACAGGGCGGCGGAGCCATCGTCAACATGTCCTCGGTGGCGGGGGTGATTGGTTACGCGAACATCCCGGCCTACACGGCCAGCAAACACGGCGTGATAGGCCTGACAAAGGCGGCGGCGCTGGAGTACGCCACCCAAGGCATCCGCGTCAACGCGGTATGTCCCGGCGTCATCTACACCGAGATGATCGAGCGCTTCACCGGCGGCAATGAAGAGGCGGAGAAGCAAATGGCCGCCAGCGCGCCGATGAAGCGGATGGGCGAGCCGCAAGAGATCGCCGCCGCGGTCATCTGGCTCTGCTCCGATGCGGCCTCGTTCGTCACCGGTCATTCGATGATCATCGACGGCGGCATGGTGATTGAATAACGTAACGTCACAGGCCCGAAAGGGGTCATACCCTCTTCGGGCCTAAAATTAACTCTCCAATCACGAGGCGGAGGAGGCAGACAAGCTTATGACAAACCCAAAGGTATACGATGCGATTCTCATCGGGGCGGGACAGGCCAACAAGCCGTTGGCCGCCGCGCTGGCCGCCGAGGGATGGCGCGTCGCGCTGGTGGAACGGGAGCACATTGGCGGGACCTGCGTCAACGAAGGCTGTACGCCCAGCAAGACGATGATCGCCAGCGCCCGCGTGGCGCACATGGCGCGGCGGGCGGCCGATTATGGCATCCACACGGGCGAGATCGCGGTGGATATGGCGCGGGTGCGAGAGCGCAAGCGCGACATCGTGGAGCGCTTTCGCAGCGCGGGCCGCGAGCAGATGGAGACGACCGAGGGCAGCGATCTGCTGATGGGCGGGGGCGTCTTCACGGGGCCGACGACCGTGGAAGTACATCTCAACGAGGGCGGGACGCGCCATCTTCAAGCCGGGCACATCTTCATCAACACCGGGCAGCGCCCGCGCCGTCCCACGCTGCCGGGCCTGGACCAGGTGGCGGCGTTGGATTCGACATCGATGATGGAATTGGCCGAGGGCCCCGAACATCTGATCGTCTTGGGCGGCGGCTATGTGGGCGTCGAGTTCAGCCAGATGTTCCGGCGCTTTGGCAGCCAGGTGACCATCGTTCAGCGGGACGACCAACTGCTCACCCACGAGGACGCGGATGTGGCCGCCGAGGCGGCCGAGATTCTGCGCGAGGACGGGATCGAACTGCTGCTGGAGAGCGAGGCCCAGCGGGTCGAGTCGCAGGGCACGGGTGTGCGCGTGCACGCCACCACGCCGGAAGGCGCGCAAACACTAGATGGGTCGCATCTTCTCTTGGCCGTGGGCCGAGTCCCTAACACCGAGATGCTCAACTTAGAGGCGGCCGGCGTCGCGACCGATGAGCGGGGCTACATCGAGGTCAACGAGCGACTGGCGACCAACGTCGACGGCATCTACGCGCTGGGCGATGTCAAGGGCGGGCCGGCCTTCACCCACGTCTCGTATGACGATTTTCGCATCGTGCGCGCGAACCTGCTCCGCGAGGGCGACGCCGCCTATGACGAGCGGCTGCTCACCTACGCGGTCTTTACGGATCCCCAATTGGGGCGCGTGGGCCTCACCGAGGAGATGGCGCGCCGGCGCGGTCACGACATCCGCGTGGCCCAGATGCCGATGAGTCACGTAGCGCGCGCGTTAGAGGTGGATGAATCGCGCGGCCTGATGAAGGCGATAGTGGACGCGGAGACAGATCGCATCCTCGGCGCGGCGATTTTGGGCATCGCAGGCGGCGAGGTCGCCTCCGTGATCAAAGTGGCAATGATGGGCGACCTGCCCTACACGGCCCTGCGCGACGGCGTCTTCGCCCATCCCACCCTGGCGGAAGCGCTGAACAATCTGTTTATGACGCTTGATTGATTCGGAAAGAGATCGGAAGTCAAACATACAAAGGAGCTTGAGCGTATGGAGATCGGTATCCTGGGATTGGGCAAGATGGGCAAGAATATGGCGCGGCGGCTGGCGCGCGCCGGTCATCGCGTGGTGGTCTACAATCGCACCACGGAGAAGGCGCTGGCGCTGGCGGATGAGGAGGAGCATGTGACGGCGGTCAAGTCCTTCGCGGCGCTGGCCCAGGCGCTGTCCACGCCGCGCATCGGCTGGTCGATGGTGCCGGCGGGCGCGCCGACGGACAAGATGGTCGCAAAGCTCCTCAAGGTCTTCCAGCCGGATGACATCATCATCGATGGCGCCAACTCGAATTACCAGGATAGCATGCGCCACGCGGAGGAAGTGACGGAGCAGGGCCTGCACTTCTTGGATGTGGGCGTCAGCGGCGGGATCTGGGGCCTGCAAGAGGGTTATAGCCTGATGATCGGCGGCGAAAGCGAGATCGTCGAGCGCGTGCGCCCCATCTTCGAGACGCTGGCGCCGGGCGCGGAACGCGGCTGGGGCCACGTCGGCCCGCACGGCGCCGGGCACTTCGTCAAGATGGTGCACAACGGCATCGAGTACGGGATGATGCAAGCCTACGCGGAGGGCTTCGATATCCTCCACACGAAGGAGGACTTCGACCTCGACCTGCATCAAGTCGCCGAGGTGTGGCGCTACGGCACCGTGATCCGCTCCTGGCTGTTGGATCTGGCCGCCGCGGCGCTGGCCGAGGGCCAGGATCTGGAGGAGATCGCGGGCTGGGTGGATGATTCCGGCGAGGGGCGCTGGACGGTGCTCGAAGCCATCGCCCTGGACGTGCCCGCGCCCGTCATCACGCTGGCGCTGTTGCAGCGGCTGGCCAGCCGGCAGGAAGAGAGCTACGCCTTCAAACTGTTGGCCGCCCTGCGCAACCAGTTCGGCGGCCACGCGGTCAAACGCAAAGAGAGATAATAGGTCAACCAACCCTTGCGAAGGTTAGAGGTATAGGTGACGAAACGAATGGCTCCAGACCATCTTATATTTGTCGCGACGCAGAACGGCGTTCGAGCGTTCGAGCGCCCACTGGACGAAGCGTGCGAGGTGCTACACACGCTGAAGAACCACCTCGTGACCACCATGAGTCGGCAGGGGCAGACGCTCTTAGCCGGCACGCCCGACGGCCTTTTTCACTCCACGAATCTGGCGCAGACGTGGTATGCCGCTAAATTTGGAATTTAGAATTGCGAATAATACCGTTGAATAAAGATTCAAAATTCTAAATTCGCAATTCACAATTCATCGAAAAGAAAGGAGAGAAACCAATGCTATTTGAACTATCGATCATTCCCGTGGGCGGCGATGCCCACATGAGTGATGAAATCGCCGAGGTATTGCAGATTGTGAGTGAATCGGGGTTGCCCTATCAGATGACGCCGAGCGGCACGTGCATCGAGGGCGACTGGGACGAGGTGATGGCGCTGGTGCGCACATGCCACGATCAAGTCCGGAAGCATGTACCGCACGTCATCACCACCATCAAAGTCGAGGATGAAGCCGGGGCAAAAAATCAACTGGTGCAGAACGTAGCCTCCGTCGCCCAGAAAGCGGATAGGCCCGTGTCGCGCGCCTGATCAACCCACCGACGCCGCGCAGCGTTGGCCCCTCGTCGCTGCGATCCTGATTTCCGGCTCGGTCTTCTTGAGCAGTTCCGTGGGCAACGTGGCGCTGCCGGCCATCGGCGAGGCCTTACCGATGGGCTTCGTCGGCATCGACAACACGTACGCCGAATCAGGCAAGCCCCGGAGCTATTGGAGAAGTACGGGCTTATGCCGCAGGACATCGTGGCCGCCGCCCGGCAGACAGAGGTGCTAATCGCCAACCACGTCTTCGATTATCTGGTGGATGTGGACGCCGACAACGACATCCAGCCTCGGCTGGCCACCGAATGGACACACAGCGACGACGGCCTCTCCTATGATCTGAGTGACAATCACGCGCTGATCGTCAAGGACGGCACTGAGGACGCGACCGATTTCAACGGCACGGGGCCGTTCGTGGTCACCGATTATCAGTCGGAGAATCGGATCGTGATGGAGGCCAACGATAGGAGAGAAAAAGCCCGGCGACTGAAGTCGCGGCAACGCTTACAAAGTCGGCCTTCGCCGACTCTCTGGCTCTCTTCCAGGCCGTGCCTATTACCGAACTAATTTTTTAGTATCAGTTTAATTTTGTGAGCAGACCAAGATGCAACGCACTTGAATTGAAGGAAGGGCAACACCTGATGTAGTATAAGCCTGGCGATAAGCCCATGAGTGCGTTGCACCTCACAGGACTAAACGGTTAC
>CAZCAI010000180.1:7295-8426 GCA_964496595.1 uncultured Anaerolineales bacterium | reverse complement strand
GCGGACGAGTTCGCCGCCGCCGCAACTGCCGATGCTGGCGGTCGTGGTGTTCTGGTAACTGTGCGTGAGCGGGGCGACGTCGGGCTGTGTCGCGCTGCATACGCCGTTCACACAGACTTCCACGCGCGCCACAGCGTGATCGTCGGTGGCGCGCCCGCCGATGACGTAGCCGCCGCCAACGCCCACGAACTGTCCGTTCGTCGCGATGCGGCTGCCGTTCGCCGAGACGGTGGTGGAAGGCGGGATCGCGTCCACCGTGAGCGTGTGACCGGGCGACCAATCGCCGACTAAGCCCGCCCCATCCGTAGCACGCACCCGCGCGGTGATGCTATCGCCATCGCCCAGGCTGGACGCGCCGGAGAGCGTGCTCAGGTCAACGTCGCACGACCACGCGCCGTCGTCGGGCGTGGGGTCGATGCAGATCACCTGCTGATTGAAGAACGATCCGACATCGAAGGAGAGCGTGATCGTCGGCGCGCCGGAGCCGCGCCAGGGATTCTTGTCGTAGGCGTAGCCGCTGAAGGTCGTCGTCGTCACGGAGATGGCGTAATGCGGCGATGTGAAGTCGGCGAAGACTGGCGCAGCGGAATCCACGGCGTGGTCGGCCCAGAGCCATTCGATGGGAGCGCCGCCATCCACGGTGACGGCGACATCGAGCGCGGCCACGTCCGTGGCGTCGGCAGGCGCGCCCGCAACGTCAATCTGCCCGGTGAATGTGAGGCTGCCGCTCGCGCCGGGCGCGACGTTGCCGACGGTGACGGAAGTACCGCCCGGCAAACTCAACGCAAAGGCCGCGAAGAGGTCGAGCACAACGTCGGTGGCCGTGATCGTACCCTGGTTGGCGTAACTCAACGTGTAAGTCACGGTCTGCCCGTCGGCCAGCGGGGCATGGTTGGTGTTGAAAAGGCCCAGGTGCAGGTCGCGCAAATGCGCGATCTGGTAATCGCGGCCATCGGGCACGCCATCTCCTGATGGCGCGCTGGCAGTGGCGCGCAGCACGTCCCAAAGCCAGAAGAGGTCGTCACCGAGCAGGCGATAGACGGCGCCAGCGGGCGAGGTGGACAGCGTGAAGTCGAGGTCGTAGTCTTGTTGCTGGATGCTGGACGTTGGATATTGGGCATCCCCATTGGG
>CAZCAI010000180.1:0-7195 GCA_964496595.1 uncultured Anaerolineales bacterium | reverse complement strand
TGCGCGCTGCCGAGCGTGGCGCTGATGACCCAGGTCGCACCGTCCCAGCGGAGCAGATGGGCGGTGGCGCTATCCTCCACCCAGAGCGCGTAATCGGCGGCGAAGGCGGTTTGGGCATCCATCGCGGCGCGGCGGGCCGTGGTGCGCGCGTTGAGCGGCGCGGTAATGGCGACTGCGTCTAAGTTGCCGGGAAAGGTGATGTCTAACGTGCTGGTGTAAGGATTGTAGGCCGTCGTCGCGCCGCCAGAAACCGTGTCCAGATAGATGAAGAGATCGCCAGCAGTATCCCAATCCACACCCGTCCAGGCGAAACGCAGACCCCCATCCCGGCTTTCCCCCTGCGAGGGGGAAGGTGTATCCCAGGTGGTGTAGAAGTGCTGTTCGACGTGGAGGAGGTCGCGGGCGGCGGTGGCATCGAACATGCGACGGTCCACGCCTAAGAGCGTGCAACCGCTCTCCATCCAGCCGTAATACCCCCCACCCCCGGCCCCTCCCCCGTTAGCAGAGGAGGGGAGACGGATATAATCCGGCGTGAGGGGGCTGTCCACATAAATATCGCCGTAGGATTGCCAGCGGCGGTTGCCGTAGGCATCCACGGTTTCCAGATAGGGCGTGAGGCGCGTGCCGTCCGCGCCGGTGTAGGTGTCCTGGAACGTAGCCGTGTCGAGGGTGTGAAGGGTCGTGGTCAGCGTGCTGGCATACGCGCCGAGCGCCTGCCATCCGACGCGGTAGGCGGCGATGCCGTTGCCATCATCGGAGGCCGTCCAGTCGAGAGTGAGCGTGGGGGCGGCGTCGCGCACCACGTCGCCGGGCGCGAGAGGCTGGCTGCCGTGAGAAAGGGATAGTGTCACGGCGGACGGCGTCTTCACGTCCACGGTGATGACCTCGGTGACTTGCGTGGTGCGCCCGCCGAGGTCGGTGGCTGTGGCGGTGACGGTGTAGGGGCGGCCATCGGGCACATCGCCAGCGGCGAGATGCCAGGCGGCGCTCCAGGTGTCGCCCGCCAGCACGGTCGCCACTTCGCTGGATTGTGTGCCGCTGACGATGGTGAGCGCGACGTCGGCCAGCCCGGCGGGCGCGCTCGCGCTGCCGGTGAAATCGAGTTTACCGTTGGCGGCGTTGTAGTGCGTGCGGGTCAAGATTAACGTGGGCAGCGTCACGGTTGGCGGATTGAGGCTGACGATGACATCGATGGGGCGCGTCGTCGTTTGCACAGCGCCATTCTGATCCTGCGCGACGACGTCCAGAGTGTAGCTCCCATCATCTACGGGAGACCAGATCGTGCTCCAGGTATCGCTGACCGTACCGGCGGCCCACGTCTGGGTATACAGTTGCGCGCCGTCGACCGTGACGGTGATAGCCTGCACACCGTCCTGCGCGGTGGCCGCGCCCGCCACTTCGATGTTGCCCGCGCTGGTGAAGATGGCGTAGTGCGTGGGCGTGAGAATGGCGGCATCCACCAGGGGCGTCGCGCCGACGGGGGGCGTGAAGGTCTGGGTGGCGCAATTGCCGTAAGTGTCGCAGGCGGTCACGGCGGCGTTGGCGGCGTGGCCGTTGAGGGTACAGGCCGCGCTGAGAGCGTTGATCTGGCTGCTGCTCGGCGTGGTCTGCCCCATCAGCACGCGGAACCAGAGCGCGTCGAAGTAACCGAGCGCGTGGGTTTCGTCCGGGCAAGGGCCGGTGATGCTGGACTCGTCCAGATTGACGTCCCCGACGGTGTAGGTGTAGACCGTCTGCCCCGTGAGACCGCCCCCCTGCTGCCGCGCTTCGAACGTGATGCGCGGCGCGAGGGCGTCGAGCGTGCCCGCCCAGAGCGGCGTGGTATCGCCGGCATTGGAGGCGGCGTCGCTTGCCTGCGCGTTGAGGCGATAGACGCCCTCAAGCTCCGGGACGGCGTGGCTCCAGGTGGAGAGATTCGCGCCAGCAGCGTCGAGTGTGGCGCTTTGCCAGGGTTCGTTGGCGATTTCGGCGATTTCTAACGCGCTGAGGGCGCGGGGATAGATGCGGGCGTCGTCCAGGTAGCCCATAAAGTACTGCATCGTGTCCGTGTTCACGTCATATCTGCGGCCTATGTCGATCTGTTGCGCGGCGATGGGGGTCTTGCCCGCCCAGTAGGTCGAGGAATCAACCTCGACGCCGTTCACGTAGACGCGGTAGGTTGTGCCATCGAAGACGCCCGCAATGTGGTTCCAGGCGCCCTTTGTCACCACACCGGGAGACGTTGTCCGGTAGATGGCATCGACGCCGTAGCGGATATAGTCGTTGACGATGTAGATGTAGGGATAGGGGCCGGCGCTTTCGGTATAGGCGCGATTGGAGAAGATGGGATGGACTGTATTTGAGGCGTCGGGGTAGACCCAGGCCATCTGGGTGAAGGTGTCAGCATTCAGATGATTGCTTTCGATGCTGACGTAGTCGCCGTCGCCGTCCAGGGCTAACGCGCCAGAACCGACTAGCCCAGCAGCCGACTTACTCCCGCCATCATCTACGACGACGGTCGCCGTGTACGTCAAGCCGTGCTCATCCGCCAACGTGCTGCCGTCGTACAGCGTGCTCTCCTCAAAGCCAAGCTGTAACTGCGGATCGCCGCGATACATCAGCGCGCGGATTTCAGCCTGGGTCAGGGCGCGGTCGAAAACGGCGACTTCGTCCAGACGGCCCTCGAAGTAGCTATAACACGCCGCCAGACTGCACGGCGCGTCGGTCGCGCTGGCGATCTCGGCATCCGCGCCCAGGCCGATGTCCTGAAAGTCGGAGGTTCCGGCTATGTAGCCATGCCCGATTGAACTATTCGCCAGTTCGCCATCGAGATAGATTGTGACCGCGTTGGATTGCCACTCAGCCGTGCCGGAGATGACGAGGGTGACGTGATGCCAGCGTTGGGACATCGCGCCTGACGCCGAGATATACGAGAGACCGCCGGCATTCGCGTACAACGTGCTGTTGTAGAGGTAAAGGCTCACGCCCTCGTGGTCGTAGAGGACTTGCGTGCGCGCGATGCTAGTCGTTCCGCTGCGAATCCGCTCGTCCTTGTCGATATCCTCGGCCCAGAACCAGAGCGCGACGGAGAGTTGGTTGTGGTCAGCCAGGTTGATGGCTGTCGTGCCGGAGATGGTAGCGTATTGACTCTCGCCATCAAAGGAGAGCGCGCCGTTGCGGATACCGCTGGCCCCGGCAGTGGGGCAACTGGCCTCTGCGCAGGTAATGTACTGCGCCACATCGCCCGCCGCGTAGTCGGCAAACTCGGTGGTGACGTTGCCCTCGTCATCCTCGGCCCCTTCGGCGAAGGGCAGGTAGAGTACGGCGTCATTGGGAAGGGTGTCCTCGTAGTGAAGCGACATCTCGCTCAGCGATTCACAGGCGAGATCGAGGTCACTGACGCCTTTTGGCGTGCTCTGCGCCAGCGCGTAGATTTGGTCATCGCTCAGGGCATAGTCAGCAATGACGATCTCATCCAGCGCGCCGTCGAAGCCATAGCGCCAGTTTGGCGCGCCGGCCTTCGCCACGGTGGTGCTGCTGGCGCCGTTGTACTGGATCGTGCCATCGCCACCGGTGAAGGCATCGCTGGCGCTCACCAGCGCGCCATTCACGTAGAGGCGGATGCGGCGGTCGGAGCCATAGGTCGCGGCGACGTGCTGCCACTGCCCGACGGTCAGCACGTTGGGCGCGCTCAGATGGATTTCGCCCCAGGCGTCGGCCTGGTCGGCGTCGGCGTCTTTGATGAGCAGGGTCAGGCCGTTGCCTTTGTACGAGAACCGGTAACCGGAGTTTTCCTGCGTGATGAGCTGATCCTGATCCCGCGAGGCCGCATCAGGCTTGACCCAGGCGGCCAGCGTGAGGTAGTCGGGGCGCAACGACTCGTCGTCGCCGAGATCGAGGTAATCGCCCGAACTGGCGTTGGCGTTGTCGAAATCCAGTCCCTGGCCGAAGACGCCGGCCGTTGCCGTGGGGCAGGTGATGCACGCGGCGTGGTTGGCCTCCGGCGAGGCATCGTAGTACGTCCCCGCGCCATCGATTTCTTCCAGATGGAGTATCAGCGCGAGGCTGCCGGGCAGGGCGAGATCAAGGATTGTACCGGAGAGCGTGTGGCTGGACGTAATGGCGTCGTCGGCAATAGACCAATCGTGGAAGGCGATGTCTGGCGGGGTCACATCGACGCGGACGGAGCCGACGGTGGACGTCATAGCATTGCCGGCCCAGTCCTCGGCGGCGACGACGACGTCGTAGAGACCGTTAGGCCGCGTCCCGCCGAAGACGTAGTCGACCGTCCACGCACTGCCGCTGACCGAGGCGGTCTGATAACCGCGCCCGGCCTCCTCGCCCGCGTAATCGAACAGCGCAATTTTCACGCTACTGGTGAGCACGCCGCTGCCCGCCGCGCTGGCGTCGCTCAGGTCGGGATCGCTGACGGAGCCGGTGAGCGCAAATGTCCACGTCCGGTCGGTGATCTCACTCGCGGGGAGCCAGTCACCGCTGTAAGCGGCGGAGGCATCGGGCGGGGTATCGTCCACATAGATGGTGTAGGTCTCGCTGGTGGCGCTGTTGCCCGCCGCGTCAATCGCGCGGAACTGCACATCGTAGCGGCCCTCGCCCGCGAGCGACGGCGGATCGAAGGTCGGACACCAGGCCACGCCGGGATCGGCGTCGGTGCAGGCATCGACACCTTCCCAGGTGTAGTCGCTATCGCCGGGCGCTTTGAGGCCCATCAGCACGCGCTCCACGGACGAGGTAGCATCGCGGGTGGCGACATCGAGCACGGTGCTCTGATTGAGCCGGTAAGCGCCCCCCTCAGTCCCCCCCACGGGGAGGGAAGTATAGGAGCGCAGCGTGACCGTCGGCGCGTCGCCATCCACGATAATATCGAAGGCGGCGACGGCGCGATACCAGCGCGATTCTGTGCGATAGAGGTCGGCGATCTCCTGGGCGGTGAGGGTGCGGGCGTAGATGGCGAACTCGTCGAGGGTGGTATCCCCCAGGCCGAAATCATCGCGAATAAGCGACTCGCCCAGGGAAAGACCGGAGTAACCGGTGGACGACCAGTCCATCTCGCCGGTTTCCACCAGTTCACCATTGAGGTAGAAGTAGGCGGTGGTAGTGTCCACGACGACGGCGAGGTGATTCCAGGTGTCGTACTCGAAGGCCACATCCGTCAGGGAGGAGCCGCGCCCGATGCGCAGATAGTTGCTGTGGCCCTTTTCGAAATAGACGTTACCCCAGTGGGCAATGATCTCGTCACGGCTTGAATTGTCCTCCACAGCGTCCATGTCAGGCTTGAACCAGGTGACGACGGTAAAATTCGTTTGCAAATCATCCAGCACAGTCGCATCAGGCACGCTGATGCGGTTGGCCTCGTTGTTCCAGATGTCGGCGTTGTAGAAGCGCACGGCGTTGCCCAGACGCCCTTCGACGCCGGGCTGCGCCCCCTCGATGGCGCCCACATAGGCGTTGGGCGAGCTATCCTTCGCCGTGGATGCACCTTCGCGTTCATCAAACGTGAACTTGATCTGCGGCGGCAGTTCACTGGAGAGCGCGCTCACCTGCTCAGCAGAGAGCACCACGTCGTAGAGACGCACGTCATCCAGATAACCGGTGAAACCGTCGCTCCCGTTACTGCGCTGGCCGATGTAGACGGGCGTGGCGCTATCTAACGCGACGTAGGCGCCGTTGAGCGTGGTGGTGACGGCTTCGACGCCGTCGATGTAGACACGCAGCGCATCATTGGCATCGTAGGTAGCGACGATGTGCGTCCAGTCGTCGGTAGCGGTTGCGCCGCTGAAGTTGAGCGTGCGCGTCTGGCCATCATAGACGGTGAATGCGGACTTTTTGAGTCCGGCGTCGGTGGTGAGCCGAATGCTGTGCGCATCATCGTAGTGAAGCAGCGTGCCCTGGCCTTCCTTGACCCAGGCCGCCACGCTCAGGTACTCGGTCTCGACCGTGCTCCCGGCATCGACATCCGTGAACTCGGCTTCGATGACGTCATCGCCGTCGAAATAGGCGGCCCAGTTGATGATACCGCGCAGGCCCATCATCGGACACGCCTCCCCGCTGCACGTGGCAATATCATCCGCCCCGTAGCCGGATTGGAACGCGGACGCGCCGGGGACCTCGTCCAGTTCTAGCAGGAGTTGGGCGTTTTCGCTGTGATACGAGGCCATCAGCGTGGCGATCTCGTCCTCGGAGAGGACTTCATCGTAGAAGACCACGCTATCCATTTGGCCCTCGAAGTGGCCGTAGCCGCCGCCGGCCCATCCCAGGCGGATTTCGGGATCGTCGGGGAAGGTGATGGTGGGAGCTTCGCCAGTCCACGCTTTGACAGGACTGCCGTTGTGATAAAAGATGAAAGATTCGGTACCGGCATCGAAAGTCAAGGCTACGTGGTTCCAAGCATCAAGGTTGAGGGTATTGTAGGCGATCCAATCACTCATCCGAGTCTTGCCAACTCTTTTGTAAGCCACACCAAGATTGACGCCGAACACGTACAGAGTGGGGAAGGCGCCGAAATCCTCTTCGTAGAAATAGGCGACCTCTTCGGAGGCGAGCACGTCGTTGAAGAAGGCCAACTCTTCAATCCAGCCGTCAAAGTGAGCTTCGCCGCTGGCGTAAAACGTGCCATTCACGCGGACGCCGCCGTTGATCCCGCCGACGCCGATGCCATCGGTGCGGGCGTCGAGTTGCGACGCGCCAATGCTGCCCAGATAGTCGCCGTTCACGTAGACTTTGATGGCGTTGCTGTTGTAAGAAGCAGCGCGGTCGTAGGTCAGCACGACTTGGTGACTGGTCCCGGGGCTGAGTCGGTTTTCGGTCCCGGTGGTCCCGTCGTCGTTGGTCACGCAATCGCTCCATCCATTACCATAATCCCACGCGCAAACCGTGATAAAGGAACCGTAGTATGTGTGCTCATTGGCGGAAATGCTGATGCCGCCGGTGCCGCCGCCCTGCTCGTAGAGCACCATCATATCGTCAACCGGCGTCCAGAGATCGTCTGTCTGGCGATGAATTTGGAATTTCAACATCATGCTGTACTCGTCGAGCGTGTCGCTGTCAATGTAAGGATTGCTGGGGATCATCGCCAGATCGTCAGCGCCATCGAAATCGAGGAACGAGCCGTTGGCGGTGGGGCAGGCGTCCCCGCTGCACGCCGCGCTGTAGACGCTGGCTTCGTCGTAGAAGGTGGTACTGCCCGCGCCCTCGGAGA
>CAZCAI010000179.1:0-8560 GCA_964496595.1 uncultured Anaerolineales bacterium | reverse complement strand
TGGCGCTCGCCCCAGCGCGGCGAATCCCTGACGCCTGATGGCGCCATCGAGCTGACTTTCGATAAGCCGATGGATCGCGACGCCGTCCAAAGCGCGTTGCGCGTCCAACCGGCGGGCGCGGAGTCGGCCTTGGCGGGCGAACTGTCCTGGCAGGATGAGCGCACGGTTCGCTTCACGCCCGTGAAGGCGCTGGCCCGCGCTACCGCCTACGACGTGATCCTCACGCAGGACGCGACCGCCGAATCGGGCGAGCCGCTGCGCGAGCCGCTCTCCTTTCGCTTCAGCACCGCCGGTTACCTGGAGGTGGCGCAGGTCGTCCCCGACGCCGGTTCTACCGACGTGGAGACCGACGCCGCCATCACCATCTTCTTCAATCGGCCCGTGGTGCCGCTCACCTCGCTCCAGCAGATGGAGGATTTGCCCGATCCCCTGACGTTTTCCCCCGCGATCTCCGGTACGGGCGAGTGGCTTAATACCTCGATCTACGTCTTCCGCCCCGATGAGCCGCTGGCCGGCGGGATGACCTATCAGGCGACCGTGGCCGCCGGGCTGGAGGATGTCTCCGGCGCGGTGTTAGATGAGGATTATGTCTGGCGGTTCACGACCGTCCCGCCCCGGATCAATTGGACGCGCCCGCGCAACGATGAGACGCTGGTGGATATCAACACCGCCATCGAGGTGCAGTTCAATCAGCCCATCGATCCCGCCTCGGCCCAGGCGGCCTTCACCCTGTCCAAGGGCGGCCCCAGGACTTCAGAGGTGAGAGGCGCGTTCCGAATAGAGGAACAGACGTTGGTTTTCACGCCCACGCGCCCGCTGGAGTTCGACGCGACCTACACCGCCGAGATGGCCGCGGGCGTAAAATCGGCGGCCTCTGGCGCGGGGGGCGAAGGTATGGTCGAAAGCTATACCTGGAAGTTCACGACCGTCCCGTTGCCCGAGATCGTGGCTACCATCCCCGCTGATGGCGAGCGGGACGCGCCGCCCCATACCGGTTTTAGCATCGAATTCAACACCCGCATCGATCCCAAAACTGTGCTGCCCAATCTCACCATGACGCCGCCGCTCTCGCCGACGCAGGTCTACACCTACTGGTCGCCTTATAACAACACCTTCCACGTCGAATTTGGCGCGGAGCCTGCGACCGATTACATCGTGCGTATCGACGACGGCATCGCCGATCCCTACGGCAACACGATCCCGCGCGGGCGCACCGTGCGCTTCCGCACCGGCCCGCTGGAGCCGGTCTATCGCCTGGTGGCGCCGGACACCGTGGGCACCTACGACGCCGCGCTGCCCGCGCAACTTGTGCTGGGCCACATCAACGTCAACCGCGTCAACTTCCGGCTCTATCGTCTGCCGCTCAGCATTTTGACGGATGAGGATTGGTACTGGCGGGATGAGGCGCTGCCGGCGGAGGTGGAGCTGCTGCGCGAGTGGCGGGAGAATCTGGAATCGCCGCAGAACAAGCAGCGCTACACCGCCATCGATCTGACCGAGACGCCGGGCGGGACATTGGCGCCGGGCGTTTATCTGGTGGATAGCGACTCGCCCGACGTGGACGCGGATCGCCACTACTACAACTCGCGTCACATCCTGATCGTCTCCGATCTCAACCTCACGCTCAAGGCCGGCCCCGATCAGGCGCTGGTCTGGGCGACCGATTTGGCGACGGGCGAGCCGGTGGCCGATCTGACGTTGGCCGTCAATGAGATACGGCGTGGGGAGATCGACCGCGTCACGACGGATGCCGATGGCGTCGCCCGCCTGGATCTGAACCGCGACCGGGGATCGCTCCTGGCCTACAGTGAGTCGCCCTTTGTCGCCGTGGCCGATGGCTGGGGGCGGGGCATCAGCCCCTGGGATTTTGGCGTCGGCCAGGGGGTGGGGGAGCAAGAGATCCGTATGCACATCACCACCGACCGGCCCATCTACCGCCCCGATCAGACCGTGTACTTCAAGGGCGTGCTCCGCGCCGAGGACGACGCGGCCTACCAGCTTCCCGGCGGCGGCCAGGCGCACGTGATCATCCGCGACGCGGCGTACGAGGAGATCTACAATGAACAGCTGCGCCTCAGCGAGCTGGGCAGCTTCGACGGCAGTGTGGAATTGGGGGATGGCGCGAGCCTGGGCCAGTACAGGATCGAGGTCACCTACAACGACAACTACGCCCAAGCGACCTTTATGGTGGCCGCCTATCGCCCGCCGGAGTTCGAGGTGGTGGTCGAGACCGAACGCGACGAGGTCCAGCGCGGCGATGACGTCGCGGCGACGATTGCCGCCCGCTACTACTTCGGCGGGCCGCTGGCCGAGACCGAGGTGCAGTGGAACGTCCTGGCCGAGCGCTACACCTTCGAGCCGCCGTGGGGCGGGCGCTACAGCTTCGATGACGTCGATGATCCCTACGTCTGCTATCGTTGCTGGTGGTGGGAGCCGCCCGCGCCGCCGGAACCGATCCTGAGCGGTAGCGGCACGACCGACGCCGACGGCGAGTTGGCCATCACGTTGGACGGCGCGGCGTTGGACGAAGCGCTGAAGAAACACGATCTCCACGCCGCGCGCATCACCATCGAGGCCACCGCCACCGGCCCGGATAACCAGCCCATCTCCGGGCGGACGAGCACCGTCGTCCATCCCGGCCCTTACTACATCGGCCTCAGCCCGCAGCAGTACGTGAGCAACGCGGGCGAGGAGACGGCCATCGATCTGGCGGCAGTCGATTGGGCCGGCGAGCGCTTGCCGGATAAAGCGTTGCGCGTCCAGTTCTATCGTCGCGAGTGGATCAACACCTTTATCGAAAATGACCTGGGCGGCGGGCGCTGGTCGTGGGAGACGGAGGAGGAGTTGGTGGATGAGGTCACCGTCGCCACCGACGAGTTGGGCGAGGCCGTCGCGACCTTCATCCCGCCGGAGGGCGGCTCCTACCATATTGTAGCGACACCCGCCTCCTTGCGGGGATCTGGCGATCCCCTTGGAGCAGGGGAGGGTATCCGTTCCTCCATCTTTATCTGGGTGGCGGGCGAGGATTACGTCTCCTGGCGGCGTGAGAACCACGACCGCATCACGTTGGTCAGCGACAAGACCACCTACAACGTCGGCGAGACCGCCGAGATCCTCATTCCCTCGCCCTTCGAGGCGCCGCACTACGCCCTGGTCACCATCGAGCGCGCCGACATCCGCCGCCACGAGGTCATCCGCCTGGAGACCAACAGCCACATCTACCGCCTGCCCATCACCGAGGGTGACGCGCCCAACATCTACGTCTCCGTGGTGCTGATCCAGGGGCGGGCGCGGGCGGGCGCCCCCCCTCAATCCCCCCCTGATGCAGGAGAGGACGGCGCACATCTGGCCGATTTCAAGATGGGCCTGCTGCCGCTGGATGTCACGCTGGACACGGTCACGCTGAATGTGGAGCTTGAGACGGAATCCGAGCAAGCGCAGCCGGGCGAGGATGTTACGTACACCGTCACGGCGCGGGAGCCTGACGGTGAGCCAGCCGCCGGCGCTGAGCTTTCACTGGATGTGGTGGACAAGGCCGTGCTCAGCCTGCGCCCCCGCACCGACGACATCGTGCAGGGTTTCTATGCCCGGCGGACGTTGCAGATCAACACGGCCAGCGGCCTCAGCATCTCCGTCAATCGCTATCTGGAGGAGGTGGCGGAGGATCTGGGCGTCGAGTTGCGGCAGGAAGCGGGCGCTTTCGGTATGGCTGAGGGCGCTGTTGCCGAGGAGGCCGAGGAGATGCAGTCGGCCGCGCCGATGGCGACCCAGACCGTCGAGAAAACGATGGAGGCTGGGGATCGCGCGGCCAACATCGCGCCGCCGGAGGGCGTGGAGATTCGCGAGGAGTTCCAGGATACGGCCTACTGGGAGCCGCGCCTCGTCACCGATGAGGAGGGTAAGGCGCGCTTCACTCTCACCTTGCCCGACAACCTCACCACCTGGGTCGTGCGCGGCGTCGGCCTGACGGCGCAGACCGCCGTCGGCGAGGCGACCGAGGAGCTGGTCGCCACCAAACCGCTGCTCGTGCGGCCCGTCGCGCCGCGCTTCTTCGTCGTAGAGGATCGCGCCCAGCTTGCGGCCAACGTCAGCAACAACACGGATGAATCGTTGGAGGTCGAGGTCAGCCTCAGCGCGGAGGGCGTCGGCATCAGCACCGACACGCCGCCGCGCCAGACCGTGACCATCCCCGCGCGCAGCGAGCGCAAGGTCACCTGGTGGGCCACCGTGGACGACGTGACCGAGGCGCAACTCATCTTCAGCGCGGTTACCCCCCCTCAATCCCCCCCTGATGCAGGAGGGGAGGTGCAATACGCCGACGCCAGCAAGCCGCGCCTCACCACCGGGCCGGATGGCTCGCTCCTGGTGCTGCGCTACACCACGCCCGACATCGTCGGCACGGCGGGGCAGATCACCGAGGGCGGCTCGCGCACGGAGGCGATTGCGCTACCGCCGGTCTACGATGAACGGCAGGGCAACCTCACCATTCAGATGGATCCCAGCCTGGCCGCCGGGATGCAGGACGGCTTAGATTATCTGGAGCACTTCGAGTACGAATGCACCGAGCAGACCGTCAGCCGCTTCTTGCCCAACATCCTCACCTACCGCGCGCTCACCTCGCTGGGCCTGGAGAATCCAGATCTGGCGGAAAAGCTGCCCGCCCTGGTCGATGAGGGGCTGAAGAAGCTCTACAATCAGCAGAACCCCGACGGCGGTTGGGGCTGGTGGCCTACCCCCCTGGCTTCTACCCGCTCTGGGGGGTCGAGCAATGCGCACGTCAGCGCCTACGTGGTCTTCGGGCTGCTCAAGACGCAGGAATCTGGCTGGGAGGTCCGTCAGGAGGTGTTGCAGCAGGGGCTGGCCTATCTCCAATCGCAACTCAAGACCATCGAGGATTACGTCAACTTCCGCGATGCGAACCGCCAGGCGTGGTTGCTCTACGTCCTGGCCAAGGCCGAGCAAGCCCCGGCGGGCAAGTTGGACGATCTCTACGAGAATCGGCAGAAACTCAGCTACTACGCGCGGGCCTATCTGGCCCAGGCGCTCTGGCTGGCCGATCCGGCGGATAGCCGCCTCGACACGCTCCTCTCCGATCTGAACAACGCCGCCATCCTGAGCGCCACCGGCGCG
The DNA here is from genome assembly GCA_964496595.1 of uncultured Anaerolineales bacterium. Taxonomy (GTDB): domain Bacteria; phylum Chloroflexota; class Anaerolineae; order B4-G1; family SLSP01; genus JAAAOZ01. The sequence goes on along the minus strand of CAZCAI010000179.1, from coordinate 3,430 downwards.
CACTGGGAGGAATCCAACTACTCGTGGTGGGCGATGAACACCGACACGCGCTCGACGGCCATCATCTTGGACACCTACACCAAATTAGATCCCGACAACGAACTTGTGCCTAACATCGTGCGCTGGCTGATGACCGCCCGCAAGACGGGCATCTGGGAGACGACGCAGGAGACCGCGTGGGCGCTCATCGCGCTTACCGATTGGATGGTCCACACCGGCGAGTTGGACGCCGACTATGACTTCGCCGCCTATCTCAACGACGAGGAGATCGCCGCCGGCGCCGCGACCCCCGAAACCATCCGGGAGAGCGTGCGCGAGGTTGTTCCCATCAGCGAGTTGGTGGCGGATATGGCGAACGCGCTGACGATTGCGCGCAGCGACGGCCCCGGTCGCCTCTACTACACGGCGCATCTGGAGGTCTATCAGCCGGTGGAGAACGTCGAGCCGGCGGATCGCGGCTTCAGCGTGCAGCGGCGCTACACCTTGGCAAGCTGTGACGCCGAGCGGCGCATCGATTGCCCCGAAGTGCGCGAGGTCAAGCTGGGCGACGTCATCCGCGTCGATCTGACGTTAGTCACGCCGCACGACCGCTATTACGTCGTCGTCGAGGACCCGCTCCCGGCGGGCGGCGAGGCCATCGATACCGGCCTGGCGACCACGAGCATGTTGGCGATGGATCCCACGCTCCGCCGCGAGGATTCCCGGTATTGGTGGTGGTGGCATTGGTACAGCCGCAGCGAACTGCGCGACGAGAAGGTCGTCCTCTTCGCTGAGTATCTATCGGCGGGTACTTACGAGTACAGCTACACCTTCCGCGCCACCCTCCCCGGCGATTACCACGTCATCCCCACCGTCGCGCAGGAATTCTACTTCCCGGAGGTCTTCGGTCGCAGCGGCGGGCGTCTGTTGACGATTGGGGAATGAGATCATTGGGCCGAACCCTTGCGAAGGTTGCGGCGAGAAACACCAACGGCGTGAACCTGGACAAGCGCGACTGATCCTGAAATCGGAATCTGTCGCTAACCTTCGCAAGGGTTGACGCTTGCTCCCAACGGGCTTATGATAAACGTAGAACGTTGAGTATATGAGCGAGGTGCGTCACAATGGACAAAAAAATGGACAGAGAGCGATCCGATATGAGCGAGTCCGCCCTGGGTCAGCCGACGGTCGTACGGACGGAGCGGGGATTAACGATTGCCGGGACACGTATTACGCTCTATCAAATTATGGACTATCTCAAGGCGCAAAAACCGGTCGAGATGATCCGTGATCATTTCCGGCTGACCATCAAACAAACCGAAGATGTGCTGGCCTATATTGAGCAACATCGCGAAGAGGTAGAGGCGGAGTATCAGCGCATTTTGGAGCAAGCCGAGGAAAATCGCGAGTATTGGCAGCAGCGGAATGCCGAGCGCTTCGCGGAGATTGCGGCGCGTTCCCCCCGCCCAGAGCATCAAGCAGTGTGGGAAAAACTATCCGCATCGCAAGACTATCGTGTATAACTCAACCACCACCATCTTGGTGGATTACAACATAGAGGGACAGGCGACCATACTTTGGGACACCTTCGTGGCGGGGGGATGGCAAGATTTACGTCCAGTGCGGATGTTGATGTTTGCCGATGTGGGACTTGCGCCCAACAGTGATGATCGCACCGTTTGGCGCTTTGCGCAAACGCACTGCATGCTGCTTTTGACGAACAATCGTAGTTCGAATGAGGCAGACTCCCTGGAACAGACCATTCGTGATGAAAACACGATAGAAGCCCTGCCGGTGCTCACTATTGGCAATGTGGAGCGAGTGGCAGAACGGGCATACCGCGAGCGGTGTGTTGAGCGTCTGATTGAGATTGTCATAGAGCTTGACAGTTATTTGGGAACAGGTCGGATATTTATTCCGTGAGGTTCTTTGGTCACAATGTGACTGAGGGGAAATTTCCATAAAAAAAGCGGCGGTCATCTCGATAAAAGATGACCGCCGCTAATTATTGTTTAATGCCCCAGAGAGGAGTCGAACCTCCACGCCATTAAAGGCACAGGCCCTCAACCTGCCGCGTATGCCAATTCCGCCACTGGGGCTGACTCAGGTGTGTCCCTAAGCTGCTCCCTATTATACGCAGGGTAGCGATTTTGTCAACGTGGGTGGGTTTCACTTTTTGGAGTGGCGGTGTCCGTTGATGAATGCCCGCCTACAACCCCTGCACGAACTTCGCGACGCGTGCCATGCCTTTCTCGATGGTGGCGAGGTCGGTGGCATAGGAGAAGCGCACGTTGGTATCCACGCCGAAGGCGGCGCCCGGCACGATGGCGACATGGGCCTCTTGCAGTAGGCGATTGCAGAAGGTGATCGAACCTAAGCCGGTGGCGCTGATGTTGGGGAAGACGTAGAACGCGCCTTGGGGTTCGGGACACACCAGGCCGGGAATCTCTCGCAAGCGCGCCAGCATTAGATCGCGGCGCTGGGCGAACTGCTCGCGCATCATGTCGATGGCCTCCTGCGGGCCTTCGAGCGCGGCCATTGCTCCGTATTGCGCGAAGGTGTTGGCCCCGGAGGTCGTGTGCGATTGGATGTTGATGGCGGCTTTGATCACGTGGTGCGGCCCGGCGGCGTAGCCCAATCGCCAGCCGGTCGCGGCGTAGGCTTTGCTGAATCCGTTGCACGTGATGGTCAGGTCGAAGATGTCGTCGCTCAGGCTGCCGATGCTGCGATGGCCCTGTCCGTTGTAGATGAGCTTCTCGTAGATCTCGTCGGAGACGACGGCGATGTGATGCTTGACGATGACCTCGGCCAGCGCGGCCAGCTCCGCCTCGGTGTAGATCGCGCCGGTAGGATTAGAGGGCGAGTTGAGGATAAGCGCGCGCGTCCGCTCCGTGATTGCGGCCTCGAGCTGCGTGGGCGTGATTTTGAAATCGGTTGCCTCGGTCGTGGGGAGGTAGACGGGCGTGGCGCGCGTCAGCTTGACGATCTCCGGGTAGCTCACCCAGTAGGGTGCAGGGATGAGCGCTTCGTCGCCGGGGCTGAGGATGGCTAACATCACGTTGAGCAGCGCTTGTTTCCCGCCCGTGCTGACGATGACCTGCTCCGGCGCGTAAGGGAGGTGGTTCTCGCGGCGGAACTTCTCCGCGATTAACTCGCGCAGGCGACGCACGCCGCCGGAGGGCGCGTACCTGGTCTTCCCGGCGTCCAAGGCGGCCTTCGCCGCCTCGCGAATATGCGCCGGCGTGTTGAAATCCGGCTCCCCGACGCCAAAGTTGCACACATCCACGCCGGCCGCCAACATCTCGTTGGCCTGGCTGGAAATGGTGAGCGTCACCGAGGGGGAGAGGGCCTGGGTACGATCTGATAATCGAATCACATTGGTCTCCTTATAGAAATATCAAAGCAACAAAACAACAAAACATCAAAGCAACAAAACAACAAAACATCAAAG
>CAZCAI010000178.1:0-8588 GCA_964496595.1 uncultured Anaerolineales bacterium | reverse complement strand
CATGGTCGACCTCACCTTCGACGCCGGTGTGCCGGAGACGATGCAACCCGGTACGTACTATGGTGAATTGAATGTGGATAGCAATGCGGCCAACGACGTGCCCAACGTCCCGCTCACCCTGACTGTGAGCGCCCCCGATGATTGGGGCAAGCTGATGGGCGAGGTCACCGGCCTGGGCTACTGCGATACCGTCACGCCTACGCTGCTGGCGGACGCGGAGGTCACCGTCGAATCCGGGGCCAGCACGCTGGTCTGGGATCTGACGACCGACGTCAGCGGCACCTACCAACTCTGGCTCGATGCGGCGCACAACCCGCTCACCGTCACGGTTGAATACCCCGACCACGTCACAGCGGTCTTCACCGATGTGATGGTCGCGGCGGGCGACACGACCGTGTTAGATGCCGCGTTGCGTTGGGATCAGCCGTGCCTCACCGTGGACCCTGACCTCTTCGATGTCACGGTCGCGTTGGGGATGAGCACGACCGTTCCGTTCTCCCTGACGAACTGGGGGGCGGCGAGCGCGAGCTTTGACCTGTCTGAGATGGACGGTGGAATGATGCCGATGAGTCTACTTTCCATCCCGGCGTTTGATGGTGAGTTGCCTGCAAGTAGCGAACCGGCCTCAATTGGCCGCGTGCCTTTGGGTACCGCAACTTCCTCTGAGACTCCGGCGGTGGAAATTGTAGAGATATTCGCTGGGGAACCGGCGTATGCTATCAATACGTCCACTGAGGAATTGAACTATATTCCTGATACGACTGTCCCCGGAACCTGGAGTCTCGTGGGCGGAGCAGGTGGGACGTATTGGGCTGGCGATTTCCTGAATGGAGATTTTAGCCAGATGTACGCTATTCGAGACACCAATGCTCTCTACGTGATTGACACCGCTACGGGTGCGGCAACCATGGTTGGATCAACTACTCCAAGTGGTAGCGAATCATGGACGGGGATGACAGGTGCATCTGATGGTACGTTGTATGCCATATCCACGGATTGTGGAGGCAACTCGACATTGTACACCATTGACCCGGACACAGGTGCCGCAGCTACTATCGCGAATACGGGGCTAGGGTGTGCTATTGATGTTGCTATCAATGGCGATGGTGAGATGTACGCCATTGACATCATAGATAATCAGCTTTACCAGATTGACCCGGCGACGGGTTCCGCTATGGCGATTGGATCGATTGGCTTTGATGCCAACTTTGGACAAGGGATGGATTTTGAGGAAGTCAGTGGGGTCTTGTACCTGGCGGCTTTCAACTATGATTCTTCCCAGGCCGAGTTACGCATCGCTGATACCAGCACGGGCAATAGTGTGTTGGTGGGGGCGTTCCCCGATCCTGGCGCCAGCCAAGTAGACTGTCTGGCTTTCCCGACGGGCGGCGGCAGCAGTGGCGGTAGCGATATCCCCTGGCTCTCCGAAGACCCCATCACCGGCACAGTGAACGCCGATGACACCTCCGTCGTGGATGTGACCTTTGACGCCAGTGATGCCGTGACGCAAGTCACACAACCCGGCGAGTACTTCGGCACGCTCTTCGTTAACAGCGACGACCCCATCAACAACAACATCCCCGTCCCGGTCACGATGACCGTCGAGCCGCCCGATACGTGGGGCAAGCTGATGGGTACGGTGCAAAGCCTCGGCTACTGCGACGCCGATCCTACACCTGTCGCCGGCCAAGAGGTTCTCATCGAGGGCAGCGGCGGCGTGTCGTGGACCGTCACGACCGACATCAGCGGCACCTACCAGCTCTGGCTGGATGAGTCGTACAGCCCGCTTACGGTCACGGTTGCTGCGACCGATCACGAAACTGGCACAGTTACCGGTGTGACGGTCATCAGCGGCACGACAACGACCCAGAACCTTGATCTCCGCTGGCTTGAGCCGTGTGTCGAGGCGGATCCGATGGCCTTGCACGCCACGCTCGAACTCGGCGCGACCGCGACCGAGGCCCTGACCCTCACCAACACCGGCGCAGTCAGCACGAATTGGGATCTGGCCGAGGAGAATCTCGGCGCCCCGACTGTCACGCCGCCTGGTGTGGCTCAGTTGTTCTTTGAGGACTTCGAGGGCGCGTTCCCGCCCGCGGGTTGGGTGGTGACAGAGACCGGCGCTACGGATGATCCCGGTTGGGTTACGACGACGGCGCGTGTGTATTCCGGGAATTACGCGGTTTACCATGATGATGCAAGCACAACAGGAAACAGCATTTCCTGGTTGATTATGCCGCAAGTGACCGTCCCTGCTGATGGTGCGGACTTGGCTTTCTGGCAGTATGAAGACTGGTCTGATTACTACGACTACCACGGCATCTGGATTTCGACGGCTACGAACGATCCCGCTGACTTCGTCGAATGGATCGAACTTGGCCCCGGAACCGAAGATGTCTGGGAAGAAATCGCGTTGAGTCTGGATGCTTACGCCGGGCAGGACATCTACATTGCCTTCCGTTATGAGGGTAATTGGTCCGACGAGTGGTACATCGACGATGTAGCTATCCAGCAGGTCGATCCCGTTACATGGCTGGCCGAGAATCCCGCTTCCGGTACCCTCGTCGCTGATACCGGCGAGCAGGTCGTGGACGTGGACTTCGACGCCTCCGTGACCGGTATTGATCAGCCCGGCGACTACCTCGCCAACCTCTGGGTCAACAGCGACGATCCCACGGCGCCGGCGATCCTGCCGGTGACGATGACCGTCACCGCCCCCGCAACTTGGGGTGAACTGCTGGGAACCGTCTCCAGCCTGGGGCATTGCGATGCAGAAATGAACCCGGTGGAAGGCGCGGAGGTCGTCATCTGGGATAGCGCTGCTCCTGTGGTCACCTTGACGACGGACATCAGCGGCACGTATCACTACTGGCTGCCCGCCGACGCCTACACCGTCACCTTCTCCGCCCCCGACCACGCCACCGAGGTCATCACCGATGTGCTCGTCACCGCTGCGGCGACGACGACACAGGACGCGAGTCTGACCTGGCTCGGCCCGTGCGTGACTGACATCACGCCGTCTTTCATGGAAGTCACCCTGGCGATGGGGATGAGCGAAACCCTGCCGCTGACGATGACGAACGCGGGCGCAGGTACGCTGGACTTCCAGTTTGTGGAGATGAACGGCGGCTTTACGCCGATGTTGATGATGTCGGTGCAGCAAGCTGTCCAGGCGTCTACCGTGGTTTGGAACGCGGAGAAGCTCGCGGGCGAGTGTGCGGTGTACCAGGACTCGATCCTGGCGGAACCGCCGGAAGCTCGGGAGTGCTACGACTTCGTGCCGGCCCCGCAGACGTTTACCATGCAGCCCCTGGCCCCGACCGACTCGGGCTATGCTCAGGACATTGGCTACATCTCTGATAACTTCGTGACCTTCGCCTTGAACGACTTCCCCGGCCAAACGGTACTGGGCGCCTCCACCAACGCTTACTACGGCATGGACTTCGACCCGACCGCGACAACGCTCTACGCGCTGAACGATACGACCGGTGAGTTGGGGACGATTGATCTGACCACCGGCGCGTTCACGGCGCTGGTACCGTGTCCCGCACCTTCAGGGAGCTGGAGCGGGTTGACGATTGACCCGGTTGCGGGAACATTCTACGCCTCAGATGCCGACAACCTCTACACCATCGACCCGGCGACGGGCGCGAGCACGTTGGTCGGACCGTTTGGCACGACCCTGATGATCGATATCGCGATGAACACGGCTGGCGAGATGTACGGCCACGACATCGGTACCGATTCAATTTACCAGATTGACCCGGCAACCGGCGCGGCCACGTTGGTCGGCCCCACGGGCTACGATGCAAACTTCGCGCAGGGCATGGACTTCGACAACGACGAAGGCATCCTCTACATCTTCCTCTACCAGGGCGGTGGCGCGAATGTCTACGGCACGGTAGATCTCACGACCGGCGCAGTGACGCCGCTGGCGGTGAGCGACCCTCTGGGCGAGTTCGAGGGCGCGGTTCAGACTGCTGGCTTCGCGTCGATCCCCTGGCTCTTCGAGGATCCCGAATCGGGCACGGTGCCGCTCACCGTTACGGGCGTGGCCGATATCACCTTCGATGCGGGTGTGCCAGAAGTGACCCAACCGGGTGAATACTTCGGCGAGCTTCAGATCAACAACAACGACCCCGTGTGGGATGGCTTTACCCTCCCCGTCACCATGCACGTTACCCTCCCCGCCACCTACGGCCAGGTCACCGGCACCGTCGCGGGCCTCGGCCCGTGCGACGACCCGCTGACCGCTGAGCCGCTGGAAGGTGCGGATGTCCTCGTCGCTAGCGCGACGCAGACCTGGACACTCACCACCGACGCCGACGGCGTTTACGCCCTCTGGCTGGATGAGGCGCACAGCCCCTTCACCATCACCGTGGACGCGATGGACTACGTCTCGGACGTCGTGACCGGCGTGACCGTTATCTCCGATACCACCACCGCCGCTCCTGACATCGCTCTCCGTCCGCTCGCGCCGTGCGCGACTGTCGCGCCATCGGCAATCGATGAAGTGGTGACGTTGGGGATGATCACGACCGTACCGATCACCATCGGGAACACCGGCGCTTACACGCTGGCGTGGTCGCTCTCTGAGAATGGCGGCGTAGCCTGGATGGATCAGGATCCGGCGGCCGGCGAAACCGCGCCGGATGGCGGAACCTCCGCTGTCACGGTAACGCTGGATGCCGCCGGCTTCGATCAACCGGGCGTTTATACCGCCACCCTCTTCGTGGACAATGACTCTGCCAATGACCCCCTCACCGTCCCGGTGACCTTGACTATCGAGAACCCCGCAACATGGGGCAAGCTTGAGGGTCTGGTACAGGGCCTCGGCTACTGCGACGTGATGACAGCGCCGATTGAGGGCGCGCGCGTCCTGGTTCAAAGCTGGATGACAGAGACCGTTGCCGCCGGGATAGAAGAAGACTTTGAGGGTAACGACGGTGGTTTTGTCGGCAGCCTCGACTGGGAGTGGGGTACCTATAACTGGGACGGCAGCAACTGCGATGGCGATGCTTATCCGCCTCCTGCCGCGCACTCCGGCGCCGATATGTGGGGCGCCGTACTCAACGACTGCTACAATAACCTGGGCGATACCAGTATCCTGAACTTCGAAGTCGATCTGAGCGATGCCATAACGGCTACCCTGTCCTGGTGGGACTGGTATGATGTATATGAATACTTTGATCACGGCGAAGTCTACGTCAACGGTGTTGAGGTTTATGATCGCGCTACCTCGTATGTCATTCCCACTGCCTGGGAGCAGCATGAGGTGGATCTGACGCCTTATGTTGGTGGTGTAGCTACAGTCGAGTTCCGCATGTATGCTAGCACGGTCGTGAATCGCGCCGGCTGGTACATCGATGACGTGCGTATTCAGACTGATGCAATGGAGATGTCCGAACGTCCTGTTACCTGGCTGTTGACCACCGATGTCAGCGGCACCTACGGCATCTGGCTGGATGAGATGTACAGCCCGCTCACCGTCACCGTCGCTCACGAGGCCGGCTACGACGCGCAGGTCTTCACCGACGTCCAAATCGTCAGCGACACCATCACCACACTGAACGCCAACCTGAACTGGCTGCAACCCTGCCTCAAACCAACCCCGGACGCGCTGGAGCTGAGCGTGCCGATGGGTACGACGGCCACCGCAGAGATCAACCTGGCGAACATGGGCGCCTTCCCCGGCTCCTTTATGCTCAACGAGTGGAGCCTGGGCTTTGACGAGCTTGGCATACTGGCCGCCGGCGGCCCGGACGGCTTCGGCTACCAGTTCGCCGACTCCAATGAGGCCGGCATCCGCCCGGTCTACGACTTCGTGGATATCTCCGAAATCGGGGCGTCGCTGGCGCTGGACGATGACGACTATGCCGAGGTGAACATCGGCTTCGACTTCAAGTTCTACGGCGCCGACGCGCTCACTCCCGATTACTACGACACCGTCTTCGTGGGCAGCAACGGCTTCCTCTCCTTCGGCGACGGCTCCACTGACTTCAGCCCCGATCTCGCGTTGCCCGATACGACCCTACCCAACAACCTCATCGCTGCCGCCTGGGACGATCTCGAACCGGGGACGGTCTACTATCAGAGCTTCGCCCAGTGCCCGTACAACCCGAACCCCAACACCGTGGACGCCTGCTTCATCGTCCAATACGACGACTTCACCCACAGCGACGGCAGCCTGGCGGGAACCTGGGAGGTCGTCCTCTTCCACTCCGGCAGCATCCTGATGCAGTACGCGGAAGTCGACGCGCCGGATGCGACCACCGGTATCGAAAATGAGTTCGGCAGCGCCGGCCTTAATTACGGGTCGACCCTGGCGGATCATCTGGCAATTTGCTTTGCCTATCCGGGCGAATGGCTCGACTGCCAGTCCACTCAAGTACCATGGTTGGATGTGGACGTGGACGAAGGCGACATCGCCGCTTACGATGATATGACAATCACCGTCACCCTCGACGCCAGCGCGACCGAAATCGGCGCGCCGGGCGATTACCTGGCGGAGCTTATCGTGGACAGCGACGATCCGATCAATCCGTACCAGATCATCCCGGTGACCATGACAGTGGATATGCCGGCTACGATGGCCCGCTTGTCGGGTAACATCTACGGCTGGGGCTACTGTGACGCGATCAGCGAGACGCTGCCGGGCGCCGACATCATCCTCCAGACCGAACACGGCGACCATCACGTACTGACCCCCGACGCCGACGGCGCTTACGCCGTGTGGATCGAGGCCGGGCAGATCACGATGACGGTCGAGCACGAGGGCTACCTCCCCGTTGCCATAACGGATACCGTGGAATCTGGCTTCGCCCCGCAGCCAGACATGTACCTCCACCTCGACGCCCCGTGTGCCAGCATGACCTATGATGAAGCTTTCGATGTCGTCGTCGCGCAGGGTGAACGGGTCACGCGCTCGTTGATGCTCAATAACGACGGCGCAGGTTGGTTGACCTATGATAACGCCCTCGCCACCAGTCTCTGGCTGTCCGTCGATCCCGTGACCGGCTCCGTCGCGCCGTACGATGCCCAATCTGTGAACGTGGTCTTCGACGCTGCCGGGCTGGATGCCGGCGTCTACAAATCCAACATGGAAATCGTCCACAACGACCTCCAGGCTTCACGCATGTTCGTCCGTCCGATCCAGATGACGGTCGTGGCCGATGGTACGATCCTGACGCCGACGCTGGACGCGCAGGAGGGCAACCCCGGTGAGACGGTCACCTACGTGATGACCGTGACCAACTTCGCCGATACCGCCGTGACCTTCGACATCCTGGCCTCCGGCAACGTCTGGACGACCACCGTGCCGGCGACCGTGGATGTGGCGACAGGCGAAACGGTCACCTTCACCGTCGACGTGGACATCCCCGTCGACGCCCACTCCGGCTACTCCGACACCGTCGCCATCGATGTCGAATCGCAAGGCACAGATGAGCAGCAGGCCGCGGCGCTATTGCAGACGACCGTGGCCGAGCAGCCCGTCGTGCTCTCGCTGACCAAGACCGCTAATCCCGCCGACTACGTCATGCCCGGCGACCCCATCACCTACACCATCGATCTCGTCAACGACGGCAACGACCCGCTCACCATCGTTCTCACCGACACTATCCCTGACGGCACCACGTATGTTGCGGGTAGCGTCACCGGCGGCGCGGAGTTTGACGATCCGCCCGGTGACATTGCCTGGAGCGGCGTCCTGGACAAGGGCGCGGAACACACCATCAGCTTCCAGGTAACCGTTGATGCCGACCTGGCCAACGGAACGCCGATTACCAACACCGTTATGGTTGACGCGAACGGCGAGATGTATGCCGAGTCAGCCACAGTGGAGGCGTATGCCTTTACATTGGATGTCAATACGGTCGGTAACGGCAGCGTAGCCGTCGATCCGGAGCAAGACGCCTACATCTACGGCGACGTGGTCACGCTCACGGCGACCGCCGATCCCGACTGGGCCTTCACCGGCTGGTCCGGCGACATCGTGACGGAGACCAACCCGCTGACCATCACCATCGAGGGCGACACCGTCGTCACCGCCACCTTCGAATTCACCAATCAGCCGCCGCTCTTCACCAGCACCCCCATCACCACCGCGAACGTTGGCGCTACCTACAATTACACCGTCACCGCCGAAGACCCCGATGGCGATACCCTGACCATCACCATGGCCACCGGGCCTGACTGGCTCACACTCACCGACAACGGCGATGGCGTCGCGCTCTTAGCGGGGACGGCGATCTCCGCCGGCGCCTTCCCCGTCGAACTCTCCGTCACCGATGGCCAAGCTCAGGACACCCAAGACTTCTCCATCACCGTCACCGAACGTCAAGTATTCCTGCCCTTGGTCTTGCGGCAATGACCTTGCCAGTCGCATAACAGTCGCCTGTAGCACACTGTTACGCGCAGGGGGCCGACTTCGAAAGAAGTCGGCCCCCTTTTTCATGCAGATACAAGTTGGTTACTGTCACGGAGTATTCGCTACTGTGCTGCGCCGATGGTTGGTGGACTTCAAAAAATCAGGAGACGATCAAGAGTGAAGACGCATGTCAGTAATTGTGCGTTCGGGTCGAGTCATC
>CAZCAI010000177.1:0-8594 GCA_964496595.1 uncultured Anaerolineales bacterium | reverse complement strand
GGGGATGGCGGTACACGCGGGGAAATTGCCCCGGTCGATTCGGAAATTCATCAAGCAGCACCGTCACGTGCTGGCGCAAAGGCCGGTAGCCTATTTCCTCGTCAGCTTGACGATGGCGGAGGACACGCCGGAAAACCGTAAAAAAGCCCTGTCTTATCTCAACCCCCTGCGCAGTGCGGCCTCGGAAGTTCAGCCCATCGCGACAGGACTTTTCGCAGGAGCGGTCTTAGCAGAAGGAAAGGACTTCGATCAACTCTCCTCCCTGCTCAAAATTCCCGTCAAAGCAATGGCGGAGGATCTAGAGGATCACCGAGATTGGGAGACGATCCGCAAGTGGGCAACTGAGATCGCTCCTCAATTGATGTCGTAACCTCCATCCCCAAAAACACAGCCCGCCGATCCTGACATCTAGAATCGGCGGGCTGTTTTCATGCTCGGGCCAGCATCCCCCAGCAGGTTAATGATTTGTCGGGCAGCGCTGCCCCCATCTCCACGAAATCAAAACCCTGGTACAGCGCGGCACAAATGGCTCCCCAGTTAAATTTGCTCCAAGGGGATCGTCAGATCCCCGTTCCGACGTAGAGTCGCGGATCTGACGATCCGCTCCGAGCGTAGCTAATGGGGAGGAACTTCCGCCGAGGTGTACTAGAAAGGCAAGCCTCCCTGAAGAACGGAGAAAGCAAGCACCAACACCAAAATCAACGCCAGTGTGACAAGCGTTAAACGGCGGGCGTAAATCCTGTACATACAACTCCTTTCGCGCGGCGGCACGAGCGCCGCTCACGCCATCTTGTAACTCTCGGAATAAATCTTCTCGCGGGTGAGTTCAAAAGCATGCTCGCGACTGATCTCATGCATATCCTTACGAGAAACCGCTAGCTCCTCCAGGGAACTTTCTACCAGGTTGATCATCGGCAAGGGGCCGCAGATAAAGTAGACGCACTCGTAAGCCGGACAAGCAAGATGACGCTCTAGCACACCTTTGGTAATATACCCCTGCTCACCTTCCCAATCCTCCGGAGGATTCTCCAAAACGTGGATGACGTCTAAATCCAATTGCTCTTGTAGAGCCTCCAGCTCTTCCCGGAAGATGACCTCTTCCCAACTCCGACTGCCATAAAAGAATTGTAGCGGGCGCTCGTCGTTGCGGTCGGCAAGCGTGCGCAACATGCTCATAATCGGCGCGGAGCCGATGCCGCCCGCGATGAAAATGTGGCTCCTCTCCGCGTGCTGATCAAGATCAAAGGTGCCGTACGGCCCATCGACATAGGCCTCGGCGCCGGGGGGAATACTCCCCACGGTAGAGGTGAAATCGCCCAATTCCTTGATCCCAAAGATAAGCCGCTCAGGATGTTCAGCGCTGGAGGCATAGGAGAAAGGATGCTCTTCGATGCGGAAGGGAGAGTGACCGATGCTCAACCACGCCACCTGCCCGGCGCGGAAAGGAACGCCGGGATGCCCCACCGGCTCGAGCACCAAACTCCACGTCTCACCGCGCTCCTTGATGACCTCCGCAACCTCATAAGGCTGGCGCAACAACTGCCATGGCTTGATCACGCGGATATAGAGGATCATCGCGGCCCAGATGAAGCCCATCACGACCCATAGCCATCGTTGCAGCGGCACGGATGTATAGTAATTCACGTTAAAAATGTGATAGAGCGCGAACCCGACGACGCCGACGGAGAGGAGGTCATGGAGCAACCGCCAGGTCTCGTAGGATAGACCCACGGCCAAACGCTTGGCGGAAGAGATGACAAGCACAATCAGCAACACGGTGGCCGCGACGGCGGCGCGAGCGCGCCACGGCGCGGTGAAGATGTTGAGGAGACGCAGCGTGTACGGATTTTGAATAAAGAGGATCACGGGATGCGCGAGCGTCAAGAAAAAAGCCGCGATAGAAAGTCGATGATGAAAGTCATAGAGGACATCCATCGGGAAAGCCTCACTCATCAACGGCAAGCGGCCCGTGGGAATAAATTGCAACCCCATCAACGCCAACCCCGCAAAGCCCAGGCTCACAGAAAGCTCGCGCCAAAACGTGCGCCCCGCCGGACGCGGCGCGAGCAGCAGGATCAATAGCGGCGCGAAGATGAGGATGCAATAGACCCCGATCCATAGCCATTGTTGCGTACGTTGTTTTTGCATAGAGCCAATCCTTTCTTAACTGATAACTGAATCTGGGATTTTGCTTGTGTCTCAAAGTATTCGCCATGTCGTGCCAGGCTCTCGCCGGATTGCTAAATCCGGCGGTTAGGCGGGGATTATGCCCCAGACGCGCGGATTTAGCAATTCGCTTAGAGCGAATGGGGCGTAATTACAAAATAGGAAAACCCTACTCACTCAAGTTTTGAGCTTTACGAAGTGTAGTGTATACTAAACGAGGGAATATGCAAATATCTCGCCACGCAACTCTCAAACTGGCACAATCTCGATAACCAAGGAGGCATTACTATGAAATGGTCTACATCTACAATTCTAACGTTGGGTCTGGTCTTGCTGGCCTTGACGGGGTTGGTGATCTGGGGGTATCAATTCTTCATCGCCCCGGAATCGATCCAAAGCGTCACTCAAAAATGGGAGCAGGCCGGGCACGCGGATACAAGCTCCGGGTCGTTCGTGCATTGGAATGAGGATGACCCGCCGGAGGTGCCGGAAAATTGCGCCAAATGTCACAGCCTCTACGGCTATCTCGATTTCCTCGGCGCGGATGGTACAGCCGCCGGGCAGGTGGATGAGCCGGCCGAAATCGGCTCAGTGCTCTACTGCAATACCTGCCACAATACCTCCGCGGAGGCGATGACCGCCGTCGAATTCCCCTCCGGCATCGAGATAGAAGAGCCGTCCGGCGCCAAGAACTGTATGCAGTGCCACCAGGGTCGCCAAGCGACGGCGACGGTCAACGAGGCCATCTCCGGCCTGGATCTCGACACTGTCTCCGAGGATCTGGGTTTCATCAACGTCCACTACGCCATCGCAGCGGCCACGCAGCAAGGCGACGACGCCCAAGTCGGCTATCAATATGATGGCCAATCCTACGTCGGGTACTTTGAGCACACGGAGGATTATAGCACCTGTGTGGAGTGCCACGACCCCCACAGCACCTCAATCAACCCCGATACGTGCAGCCCTTGCCACCTCAATGTGGTGGATAATGAGGATCTCCGCGACATTCGCCAAGATCCGGTAGATTATGATGGCGATGGCGACACGGACGAACCCATCGCAGATGAGATCGCCGCGCTGCACGAATCACTCTATGCCGCGGTGCAGGACTACGCCGCCACCGTGATCGGTACGCCCATCATTTACGATGGAAGCGCCTACCCTTACTACTTCATCGACTCGAACGCTAACGGCGTCGCCGATGACGACGAGGTGAACTACGGCAACCGCTACGTCGCCTGGACGCCCCGCCTGGTACGCACGGTCTACAATTACAACTATGTCCTCAAGGATCGCGGCGCTTATGCGCACAATCCCCGCTATGTCCTCCAACTCCTTTACGATAGCCTGGAGGATTTGAACGAGGCTGGCGCGGCTGCACCTGAGATCGAGCGCTACACCCGGCCCTGATCGCCGAGCGCAGAGAGGATCACGTGCAAGGTAAGACCAACTTTATCGTCGCGGGAGCGCTGATCATCGTAGCCGTGTTGTACCTCCTCATCAGCAGCACGGGCGATGCGGCGCACTACTACCTCACCGTTGAAGAGGCGCTTCAACTCGACGCCGCCGGGCAGCAGCGCGACCTCACCCTATCCGGGGCCGTGCTGGGCGAAAGCATCGTCTACGACGATCTGGGCGCGACGCTCACCTTCACCATCGTCCAAATACCGGGCGATCCCCAAGAGGTCGAGCGCGCCGGGGGCATAGAGCCGGTGATCAGCGCGTCGCTGCGCGATACCACAGCCCCCACACTCGACGTCGTCTACCACGGCAGCAAACCCGATATGCTCCGCCACGAAGCACAAGCCATTCTGTATGGCCGGATGGGCGAGGACGGACGCTTTCACGCCGACGAACTCCGCCTCAAATGCCCCTCCCGCTACGAAGAGGCGCTCCCCGAACAAGCGACGGAGTAATGCTGGGCGAAATCGGCGCCGTGCTGCTCGCCCTATCCCTGGCGCTCGCCGGATATGGCGGCGGCGCGGCGCTCTGGGGCATCCACACCGGCGATGAGCGCTGGGCGCAGAGCGCGCGCCGTGCTACCTTCGCGCTGGCCGCCCTAATGGGCGGCGCGATTGTCATGCTACTCGCCGCCCTGCTGACCAACCGCTTCGAGGTGCGCTACGTGACCCAACACGCCGCCACCTTCCTCCCGGTTCACCTCAAAATCTCCGCGCTCTGGGCGGGACAAGAAGGCTCCCTCCTCTTCTGGGGCTTCCTCCAGGCGCTCCTGAGCGCGCTGGCGATCCATCGGCCCAAGTCACAGGCGCGCCCCCTCGCGCCCTGGGCCACGGTTTTCCTCAATTTGATCACGGCCTTCTTCGTTGCTATGATCCTCTTCCATTCGAATCCCTTCACCCTGCTGCCCGTCGCCCCGCCGGAAGGCCAGGGCCTGAATCCCCTCCTGCGACATCCCGGCATGGTCTTTCATCCTCCCGCGCTCTACGTGGGATTTGTGGCGCTGGCTATCCCCTTCGCCTTTGCGATGGCGGCGCTGCTCACCCGCCGGGTCGATGATTGGCCGCGCGCCCTGCGCCCGTGGATGCTACTCGCCTGGCTGAGCCTCGGCGCGGGTCTGCTCTTGGGCATGCGCTGGGCCTACGATGTGCTCGGCTGGGGCGGCTACTGGGCCTGGGACCCGGTCGAAAACGCCGGCCTCCTGCCCTGGCTCACCGCGACAGCGCTCCTGCACGGGACGGTGATGCAAGAGGAGCGCCGCGATTTTCACCTGTGGAATCTCTTGTTGGCGACGGCCTCCTTCGCCCTCACACTCTTCGGCACCTTCGCCACCCGCAGCGGCCTGATCGAATCCGTCCACGCCTTTGCCGGCTCCGAGCTTGGCGGCTATTTCCTCGCGGCTCTCATCGCCGCCGTCGTCGGCGCGGGAAGCCTCATCTGGCTCCGACGCGCCGCGCTGCCCCGCGACGCCCCATCCGCCGACCTGCTCTCGCGCCAGGGAGCGTTCTTCCTCACCCTCCTGCTCCTGACGATGTTGACCCTCTCCATTCTCATCGGCAGCCTGCTCCCCATCCTCACCGAGCTGCTCTCCGGGCAGCGCTTTGTGGCCGGCCCGGCGTGGTTCGACCGCGTGACCGGCCCGCAGTGGGCCGCGCTGCTGCTCCTGATGGGCATCTGCCCGCTGCTGGGTCAAACGACGACGGCGCTCCGACGCTTGCGTCGCCGGGGCTGGATCACACTTGGTGCCGGCGCGCTCATGACCACGCTCGCGGCGGCGGCCCTCGATTTGCGCCGCCCTGTGTCCCTCGTCGGATTCGCGCTCGTAGGGCTGGCCGGCGCGGCCACCCTCGCCGAATTCGTCCAGGGGATCAACCGGGAGCGCGCCCGATCCCAGGCCCCGCCGCTGAACGCGCTCTGGCGCCTGCTGCGCCGGCAGCGTCGCAAATATGGCGGCTACCTCGTCCACGCGGGCGTCATCCTGATGGCGGTGGGCATCCTCGGCACGCGATTGTATCCCTTCAGCCAGGAGGTGACCTTGGAGCTGGCGCAACCCACGCAGGTGGGGCCGTACACGCTCGTCTTCGAGGCCCTGGAGCGTGAGACGCGGGAGGATCACCAGGCGTTCCGGGCCGTCGTCGCCGTCTACCGCGAGCAAACCTATCTGGCGACGCTGCATCCCCGGTTGGATTTCTATCCGCACACGGAGCAGCGCATCACCACGCCGGCGCTGCGGGCCGGCGCGCGCGAGGATCTCTACCTGGTGCTGGCGGGCTGGAACGACGGGGGCAACCGCGCGACGCTCACGGTGATGATCAATGTCCTGATCAACTTTCTGTGGCTCGGCGGCCTGGTTCTGCTCACCGGCGGCATGCTGGCCTTCTGGCCGCGATGGCGCCGCCCCGCCTGGAACGCGGCCGCGCTGGTCGGCGGCCTGCTACTGCTGTTGATCTCCGCCTGGGCGATGTGGGGCGCAGCTCACGGCGCGGTCATCGCCGACGCCGGACGTCCCCTCATCGGGCAGCCCGCGCCCGACTTCCGCCTCCCGCTGTTGGATGGAGAGATGCTCGCGCTCGAAGAGCTGCGCGGCGAGATCGTCGTCGTCAATTTCTGGGGATCATGGTGCCCACCCTGCCGAGAGGAGTTGCCCGATTTACAGCAGGTCTGGGAGGCCTATCAAGTACATCCGGTCAGATTCATCGGAATCGCGCACAAGGACACGCGGAGCGGCGTCGCGCGCGCGCGCGCCGAGTATGGCATCACCTATCCGGTGGGCCTGGATGGCGGAGAGCGCATCGCGCACCGCTACGGGATCACGGGCACGCCGGAGACCTTCATCATCGCGCCCGATGGCACGGTGGCTCACCTCCACATCGGCCCGCTCACCGCCGAGATGTTGTCCGCCGAACTGGCCGTTCTGCTGGAAAGATGGGAGTCCGAGTTGCGATGAGTCCGGGAACGTTGTTGTTTAGCATTGGCGTGGTCGTGGCGGTCACGGCCTATGTGGCGCGGCCATTTCGTCGCACGCCGGATGATCTCGACACCATCATCGAAACCTGGATCGCCGACGAAGCGCGTCATCTTCCCGCACCCGCCGCGGATAGGGAGGAGCGCGGATGAGATCGCTGCGCGTCATCTTGCTCTTGGGCCTGCTGGCGTTGCTCCTCGCGGGCGCGACCGCCGCACTGGCCCAGACGTCCGTTCCCCCCGACATCGTCATCGAAGCCGCGCACATCTTCATCGTGCCCCAGACGGACGCCGCCGAGGGGGATCGGCTGCTGATCGCGGAGGAGTACGTCATCAGCAACCACGGCGCCGAGACCTACACGGGCGCGTTGGCCTTCACCCTGCCGAACGCAGCGCGCGCGTTGACCTTCGATGGGCCGGGTCTGGGCGAGCGCTATCTGGGTGATCCGCACCGCTTTGTGGACACGCAGCCCATTCCCCCCGGATCGGCCACGAGTCGCGTCGGCTATAGCTACGAACTCCCCGCCTCCTCGGCCCCATTGACGCGCGCCTGGGATGCGCCGGTCACCTCCGTGGTGTTGATCCTGCACGGCGAGCGACTGGCATTGGCCGGCGCTCAGCTCTCGGCGATGGAGCGAACGGAGACGCAGATGGGGCCGGCGCGCGCGTACGCTGCCGGGCCGTTATCCGCCGGGGAGCCGCTGGTGGTGGATGTCATCCCGGCGGCGACGACGACGCCCCACGCGACAGGGCGCAACACCACCGGCGAGATCGGTCTGGGGATGATGGCCTTGGCCTTGGGATTGGGCGTCGCCTACAGGCTGTGGCGCGCGCCCGCTGTACCCCCTTTGCCAGAGGCGCTGCGACCGCAGGTGCAGGCCATCGCCGCGTTGGATGCCGATTTCGCCGCCGGGGCATTGCCTCAAGATGAGTACGAACGTCAGCGCACGCGGCGCAAGCAGGCATTGCGCGCCGTGCTGCGCGCTGAACAGCCCCCACGCCCATGATCGAACTCCGCGACCTCACCAAGACCTTCGGGCCGCAGACGGCGCTCGCCGGCATCGACCTGCACATCGCCCCCGGCGAATGGGTCACGCTTGTCGGGCCGAACGGGGCGGGCAAGACCACGCTCCTGCGCATCCTGGCGACGCTCAGTCGACCCACCTCGGGCCACGTGCGGCTCTGGGGCCTCGATCCACAGCGGCGCGGCGACGCCATCCGCCGCCAGATCGGCTTTTTCTCGCACCGCACGCTGCTCTACGACGATCTCACCGCCGAGCAGAACCTCGCCTTTTACGCGCGCGTGTACGGTCTCCCGGATGGCCCCGCTCGCAGCGCCGAATTATTGGAGCAACTCCATTTGACCGCGCGGCGGCATGATCGGGTGGCGACCTACTCGCGGGGAATGCAGCAACGGCTGGCGATGGCGCGGGCGCTGCTGCACCGGCCCCGGCTCTTGTTGTTGGATGAGCCTTACGCCGGCCTGGACCCGCTCGCCGCCGAGTCGCTATCCCACCTGCTGACCAAGCTCAACGCCGCCGGATGCACGCTGCTGCTGACCACCCACACGCTCGAGGGCAGCGCCAGCCTCGGACGGCGCGCCGTGATCCTGCGTCGCGGGCGCATCATCCACGACGCGCCGCTGACCGACCGCGCGGGTTTCCCCGCGCTCTACCGCCGCCTGGTCACCGCAGAAGCGGGCGCAGCGACAGCGCCGGATAGGCCGGCGCGCAAAACCAAAAACGCCGCGCAGCTAGAGGCATCTCCCGCCGTCCCCTTCTGGCGTCAGGTGGGAGCCCTCGTCGTCAAAGACCTCGCCGCCGAGCTGCACACCCGCGAGATCCTCAGCGCGATGTTTGTCTTCGCCGCGCTGATCCTGCTCATCTTCAGCTTCGCGCTCGATCTGCACGGGACGGCCGCGCGCGCGGCGGCGCCGGGGGTGCTCTGGTGCGCCATCACCTTTGCGGGAACCTTGGGGCTGAGCCGCTCCCTGGCCCGCGAGCAGC
>CAZCAI010000176.1:0-8672 GCA_964496595.1 uncultured Anaerolineales bacterium | reverse complement strand
CCCGGAGCAGGTGGGGTCGGTGCGCAGCGGCCGGCTGATTGATCTGGAGATTCCCGCGATGTATCATGCGCTTTTCGCCTACTCCGGCTCCAGCGCCGGCGTCAAGGATCTCATCCGGCAGTCGCCCCTCTTCCCGGATCAGATCGCCGCGCCCGATTTTGGCGTCGGGCAGCCCTACTTCTATCGCGTTCCTCAGGAGGGCAAGGCCTTTGAGCACACGCTCTTCACCAATCCAGAGGTGCTGCGCCAACTGGCGGAAGAGCGGGGGATCAATCAACGGCCCGAATTCCCCCGGCTGATGGCTTTTAGCGAGACGCCGGCAACTGAGGGTGCGCCGATCGAGTACTTCGAGATTAACTATCTGCCGGGGGTGTGTACGGCGGAATGGACCTACGATGGCGCGCAAGGGCGCTGGTTGCGTCAGACGGCCGGCCGCACTCACACGGATTATTTGACCGGCGAGCAGTTGACGGCCGCGAATGTTGTGCTGGTCTATGCCCATCACGTGGAGACCGATTTTTGGGAAGAGATGATTGGGGATCAGAGTAACTGGAAACTCTCCATTCAGATCCAGATGTGGGGATCCGGCCCGGCGCTGATCATGCGCGACGGCCAGATGTTCCAGGCCTATTGGCGGCGGGAAGATCCCTCGCATATGATGACCTTCATCGATGACGCCGGCAATCCCGTGCCGCTCAAGCAGGGCAACACCTGGTTCCAACTGGCGCCGCTGGACACGACCTCGGAGGAGTTTGACGAGGCCAGGCTGCGCTTCACGCCCTGAATCTCAGTTGCATTTTCGAACGCCTATGCTATAATGAGCGGCGTTGGGGGAGTAGCTCAGTTGGCCAGAGCGCGCGGTTCACATCCGCGAGGTCCAGAGTTCGAGTCTCTGCTCTCCCACACCAAAAATCGCGGTCTGCTTAGATCATCAAGCAGACCGCGATTGTGTTTTGAGAACCTTTGCGAAAGTTGCGCAGGGATTTTAGTCCAAAAAGTGATGTCTGATTCTGGATAACCTGGTTTGAAAAGCTCTCGGCTAACCTTCGCAAGGGGAGGGCGGCATTACGAGCCGTTAATCTTCGTCGTCCCAGTCGTCATCATCCCAGTCGTCATCGTCCCAATCTTCGTCTTCGTCTTCGTCATCCCAGTCCTCGTAGAAGTCATCCTCGTCTTCGTAGGCCCAATCCAGTTCCACCGGATTGACGTCGATGACCTCGATCTCGGTATCGCAGGAAGGGCAGCGTAGGCGTTGACCTACTTTGGGACTCCCCTGGATCGTGATAGCCTCATCACAGGCCGGACAAAATGCTTTACTCGCCATACTATCCTCCTAAATGGATTTAAATTTTAGCTGGTGGTTTCTCTCCCCCAGCACGCTCATTATAGCGACTCTCCATGTAAGAGGCGTGCAAAAACTGTGTAAAAGATGTCACAAAGTCCGCGTTCGCGTGCGATTTTTGGGATTTTAGGGGGGAGATATGCCCAGCAGATAGCGCACGGCTAAGTCGTGGGTGAGTTGCTCGATGGGCGCGTGGTCATCGGTGAAGATGAGGTCGGAGGCGGGCACGGTGTGCAGGTTCTCGTGGGCCGATTGGGCCACGGAGCGCAGGCGCGCATCGGTCAGCAGCGGCAGATTATCGGCCAGCGCTTCCGAGGTGGTGGGCTGCACAGTGGCGACTACAATCGCGTTGAAGCTGGTCGGCACGTCGATCACGTGCACCGAGGGGTAGACTTGGCGCATTGTGGCGACCATCGCCGCGACCAGGCGCCAATCGCCGGGCGTGTGGCCCACATTGATGGCGACGACGCCTTCCTCTGTGAGGTGCGCCCGCACCTCCTCAAAAAATTCCACTGTCGTGAGGTGCCAGGGGATGTAGGGCAGGCGGTACGCATCCACCGCGACGACATCGTAGCGCGCCTTGGATTGTCGCAGGAAGTAGCGCCCGTCCGTGACGTGTACATCCAAGTTGGGCTGCGTCATCCCAAAGAAGCGCCGCCCGACTGCTACAATCTCCGGGTCGATCTCCACGCCATCGATGGGGAGTGGTCCGTAGATCCGCGTGTATTGATCTGGGGTGGTTCCCGCCGCCAGCCCGATCACCAGCAGGCTGTCCACGGCCTCGGGCGGGTGGGGCGCGGCGTTGAAGTAGGGCGCGATGAGGAAATAATCCCACGGCCCCTCCGTCAGCAGGCGATTATCCAAAAAGGCGACGGAGTGGATGCCCTGCCCCTCGTTGAGCAGCAGATAGCGCGCCGTGTCGCGCTCCACCACCTGGATGAAGTTGTAGGTGGATTCTTCCTCGTGGATAAGACCCGGCGCCGGCTTGATCGGGCCGGGTGTGGACGCCAGGAGGAGCGTTAGCAGCACGATCAGGAGCCACGCCAGGGCATAGAAGCGCGCGCGGCGCGCCGACCAGAGGCCCCACAGGCCCGTTGCCACGGTCAGCAGCGCCAGCAGCAGGAAGGTGCGCCGCGTGCCAATGTTGGGGATGAGTACCAGGTTCGGCAAAAAGGTCCCGATGAAGCTCCCCAGCGTCGCGAGGGCGGAGATGCGACCGGCCACGTTGCCGGCGGCCCGCACCTCGCGCATGGAGAGGCGAATAGCAAAGGGTGAGACGCACGCCAGCAACGTCACCGGCGCGACGAAGAGGAGCAGCACGACGATGAACGGTCCCGCGATCCAGCCCAGGCGCCAGGTCGTCATCCCCTGCGTGGCTAAGTTGAGCGCGGGCCGCGCCAGCAGCGGGATCACGGCGATGGCTGCGCCGGCCGCCACTAAGATGGTGTAGAGCGTGACCGCGCGCGGCGAGCGATCCGCCCAGCGCCCGCCGAGTTCGGAGCCGGCTGCCAAATAGAGCAGGATCAGGCCGATGATGGCGGCCCAGACCGGCTCGCTGGCGCCGAAGGCCGGGGCCAACAACCGCGCGGCCGTCAACTCCAGCGCCAACGTGATCAAGCCGCCGATGAAGGCGGTGAGGTACAAGCGCCAATGGGTCATAGTGCGTCCCTCCGTTTGGATAGGGGATAAGTTCGGCGTGGCCTATTGTCGAAGCGATGGGAAAAAAGTCAAGAGGCAAAACTTAGCCCCGGAGAGGGTTGGAATCTCTTCGGGGCTGTTAGTGAGGTGAATTTGATCTGTGAGCGATCACTGTCCGGCGGTGGTTTCAGTGCTTTTGCCTCAGTGGCCCGATTTGCATCTGATCTACTGAAGCATCAAGGACGAAGCGGCGTGTCATTTTGAAGTTCCTGACGGTGTTCTGTCTCTAGATCGGTGAGGAGATCAGTATCGGCGTATTTGCCGTAGAGCGCGTCGATGGGGGAGGCTGACTTTGTCTCCGCTTCCGGCTCTAAAATGATACGTCCTTCGACAATCCGCACGTGGAAGCGGGTGCCTTTTCCTAGTCCCAAGGCTTCCCGAATGGATTTGGGAATGACTAATTGACCTTTAGATGATAATTTGACCGACATGCTTGTCCTCCTGTGTCTTACTTGTGTACTTCTATTGTAAGATTTGATGGCGGGGGTGTCAATATGGATTTCAAACCCCTTCGGGTCTACGAGTGAGACGATTTGTGCTACATTAGGGCTGGCGTTTTTATTCTTGACTGGTCAGAGATTGCAATGCTGCCAGGAAAGCAGCGTCTTTCAGCTCGACAACCTCGTATCGGTTGCCCTGTACCTCGTATAGCTCTCCCAGCGCCTCTTGGGTCGAAGGATCGACTTCAATCTCTCGGACGAAGCTCGACCCAAGCACGGCTCTCAGACGCTCGCTGTCGTTGTAGAAGTATTCCTGAAGAAGCGGTATGACGCGATGATACCAAACGAAGCGTAGGTTAGCCACGTCGTCTATCTCCAAGAAGTAGCTGTGCCCAATCTGGTGGTCGCGATCAATCAGTGCCGCAACCCGCTGGTTCAAGCATCTGAGAAGCGTGACGAGGTCAATGTCCGCTACCGTGCCCAATAGCTCAGGGTCTGGCATAAACTCTACGAACGTGAATCGCCGGCGTAGGGCCAGATCCAGCAAGGCGATGGAGCGGTCTGCCGTGTTCATCGTGCCGACGATGAACAGGTTAGCGGGCACGCCGAACGTGTCCTGGGAGTAGGGTAACTTCACCTGGATCTCGTTGGGCTGGCCCAAGCGCTTGTCATCCTCGATCAAGGTGATGAGTTCGCCGAATACCTTAGCGATGTTGGCCCGGTTGATTTCGTCGATGACGAGCAAGTATTTGTTCTCCGGGTCATCTTTTGCTCGTTTGCAGATCCGTTTGAACACGCCATCCCGAACTTCGTAGCTTACCTCACCATTTTGGTTCACTTGGGGGCGTAATCCTTCGACGAATTCTTCGTAGGCAAAGCTTTGATGGAACGTCGTGAATTCGGAGAACTCGGAGATCTGTTCGGGATCGGGTTGCTGGTCGCCCAGGAACTCTTGGGCAAATCGACGCGCGCAATAGGTCTTTCCCGTACCCGGTGGGCCGTAAAGGATGAGGTTGCGGGTGCGGGGCTGTTCGGTCATCTCCGTCAAAAGCTCAAGTTGTCTCATTGGCAGAATACCATCTTTCTGTTCTTGAACTACTACTTCTTGTTTCCCATAGCCGCTGTGTGAGTAGCCATGCCAGAATAGCGAATGGACGTCGACCAGGTCGGCCTCTTTGCCGAGGGCTTCCGACAGCATAGGCTGAACTTGTTGGGTGAATTCTAGAGTGCGTCGATACCGGACGCCGTTGTTTCCACTGGGTGGATCCACTCCCAATGCCTCACAAGCTTCCTTTAGAGGTCCCCATCGATACATGATGTACTTTTCTGGAAAGCGGGCGGCCATCAGGACTGAAATCAGCCCTAGAGAGATGTGCTTTCGCTTTTCGAGAATTTCAGCATAGTCAGCGTCTATCTCGCGCTTGAACGTGTTGATTCGCGCGGCGAGGTCTGCTTCACCGTAAAGAAGACTATATAACAAGTTGCGGAGGCGGCCCGGTGACACACGCTCTAGGTATTTTCTGAAATCATCGGTCGTGGTAAAGTGGGTCAGGTTGTTAAGTGAGGAGAGCCTCTGATGGACGGCATCCTGCAAGGGCTGTGGAAAATCGGGCGAATTTAAGGCTTCCTTCGTTAGGGCTTGCCCCAGTTTCTTGAGAGTCTCATCTTTATAATCGCGCTCGTTTTTATCATAAAATTCACTGTGGGTAAACGATGCAAAATCCTCCAGCATTTCAAGAAATGCTTTTTCGTCAGGATGAGTCATTTTCTCCTCCTATTACGTGCTTGAGTTCGTCGATCAATTGTTGTCTCTCGCTGCCCAATCGAAGTTCTCTGCGCATGTCCACTGTGGCGGCGACGATGACCTGCGCGCTGTGTTCCAGCATAAAGCGTCGGTAGAGTGGGGCCGTCATTTCCGATATTTGCGGGTAGATCAAGAGGACGCGGGGGCAATCGTAGCGCCCAGCGTAGGCATGCATCTGGTAGAAATCGCTCTGGATTATGCCCAGTTTCGTGTCAGCTTCAGTCAGTCTCTTATACTTGGCATCCAGAAGAAGCGGGAAGGTATCTCCGACGCGAAAGACGAGGTCGGGGCGGAGTTGGAAAACGAGCCGATTCTCTGTTCGAGCAAGGTAGAGTGGTGCTCGATATGATTGAGGAAGCAGGTCGCAGTTCTGCAACTCTGGTGGCAGGATATGGCGTCGATGATGACGAATGAAGTTGACGAGAAATCTCTCAAACAATGCGTTCATATCGAAGACAAAAGCGAACGTCGTTAATCGATCCGCCGCCATCTGAAGCGCGCTACCCGAAAGGAACAAGCGCGCCAGGTTGAGCAGCGGCTCGTAGCGTTGGTTGAGACGCGATAGCAGCGCTGGACTCGCCTCCGACGCTACGACAGAAGGTAGTAGTGTGACGTCATCCATCCAGTGCCGGAGTTCTCCCAGCAGTCGACGATTGCCAGCGTCGCGGCTGAGATACCACAGGCGCTCGACTACAAATCGGAAGACCCGATTGAGTTGGTTGTCGGCGGTAAATTCATCGTACCTCACATCAAAACGATGCTTGCGACCGGGGCGACGTATCTGGTCAACAACCCGTAGCTTTCCCTTCAGAACGTGGCTCTCTTCTTCTATGATCTGATAGCCACGGTAGGCTCCCCGCTGCCATTCTTCTAAGAGATTGGAGGCGAAAAGGTGAGTCAAAAGCTCGAACCAATCCAGGTTACGCCGAAGTAGTGGGGCGACATCGTGCTCGCGCACCAACAGCCGGCCTGCGTAGGCTAATAGGTAGAGCAAGTTCCGCGTGGCCTCTTGGATCTGCCTTTGTTCTTCTCCTCTGGAACGATAGATCTTGGGCAGGATCTGAATCGTGCGGTTGCCCAGCCGGACAACGCCGACCATTTGTCTCGCTTTGAGCATCCGTTGGCGGCCTCGCACGGTGGCGTGCAGCACCTCGGTGTCAAGCGAGCGATTCAAACCTTCCAATGCGAACAGGTCCTGGTCTGTCCACTCGAAGGGTTTCGTTTCATGCTCGAAAAAAGTGATCTTTGGGATCATATTTTGGGTCTTTAACTAAATATCTTGTTGATAAATCGTTTCTATGTGGCGTCCCTACAGTGCTCTTTGGAATCTATTACGGAATACGAATTACGCAATACGTTTTACAAGACGTTGTCTATGGTTTACATGAGACGTCTCACCGTCCACCTACCACCGCGCGTGATGCTCCTCGGCGAACCCGACCAGCCCCTCGATCTGGATCCGTTCCCCCTCATCCGTTTGGACGGCGCCCTCATAGCGCCCAAACATCTGGTGGACTTCGCTGGTGATGATTGCCAAATTTGTCGCGGCGGTGCGATCTAAGAATGGCGTGAAGGTCAGGTCGAGGCGTCCATCGGCGGAGACCATGCGCCACGGGCGCATAAAGTCGCCCGGATCGTAGGTGAAGTCGACGCGCCCGACTTTGTGAACGCGCCCGTCCAGAATCAGCGCGTTCTCCGTCGCTGCCGAGGTATCGCCGAAGCCGAAGCCCATGTTCAGCCCCACGCGGCGTCCGTCCGCCAGGAAGCCCGACGCGCTGGCCCAGACCCAGAACGAGTTGTACTCCCACACCCCGCGCCCCCAGTCCAGGTTGCCCAGATCGCGCTGGGGATCGAGGGCGATTTTCTCATCTCCCAGTTTGATCCAGCCTTGGGCCGGCATGCAGTTGACCTTGCGATTGTAGTAGAAGCGCTTGTAGCCGATGGGGATGACGATGACCATCGACTCGTGCTCGGCGGGCAGGGCCAGGTGGAAATCGGCCGCGAGGCCCTGTCCCCAAAAATCGGGCCAGGCGACGGCGATGTGACGGCCCTCCGGCGTGTGTTTGAACACGAGGCGAGTCTCGCCCCGTTCGTAGTGGCTCGCGCCGGAGGTGCTGTTCCTCGGCAGGTGGATGCCCCGCGATAGGGGGATCGTCAGCGTCTCCTCGTGATAGGCTCCCGCCTCGAAATCGACCGCGTAGGCGAAAACCTGGCCGGCATAGCCCAGATCGGCCAGGGTGAAGGAGTAGTAGTGCGTGGGCGTGGTCACGCCATAATAGTCCCAGCGCTTGATGCGGAAGCGCTGGAGCGGGCGCAGGCGGTAGAAGTGGGCGTTCTCCAGGTTGCAATCGAGGAG
Organism: uncultured Anaerolineales bacterium; assembly: GCA_964496595.1. Classification (GTDB taxonomy): domain Bacteria; phylum Chloroflexota; class Anaerolineae; order B4-G1; family SLSP01; genus JAAAOZ01. Next base: position 1,032 of record CAZCAI010000176.1, on the reverse strand, counting down.
CGGCTGGCGCGCCCATCCCACCTGGACGAGATTGCCCTCTTCATCCAACAACGGCGTCGATTCGAATAGCTCGCGTTCGTTCATTATCATTGCCTTGGGGATGATGACCTACGCTAGCTCTCGGATGCGCACTTCGATGTCATCCTCGTTGCGCAAGAGCGTCTCAAGCTTCGAGGTGTCGGTCGAGCCATAGTGATAGGGGTACAAGATGGCCGGTCGGAACATCTTCGCGGCCTTGGCCGTCATCTTCGGCGACATCGTGTACGGCAGATTCATTGGCAGGAACGCGCAATCGATCCCCTCGAGCGCCTTCATCTCTGGGATATTCTCCGTATCGCCCGCGATGTAGACCCGCTGATCCCCAAAGGTCAGGATGTAGCCGTTGCCCGCGCCTTTGGGGTGGAACGGCTCCCCGCTCTCTCGCTTGTGGATCAGGTTGTACGCCGGGACCGCCTCGATGTAGATGCCGGCCACCGTCCGCTCGTCGCCGTTGCGCATCACGATGCCGCCCTCGATCTGTTCGGCGCAGTTCTCGGTCAGGACAATCTCCGTCTCGTCCGTGCGCACCGCCGCGATAGCCTCCGGGTCGAGGTGATCGCGGTGTTCGTGGGTGATCAGGATGAGATCGGCTGCCGGCAGCGCCGCGTAATCCGCCACCCGGCTGAACGGGTCGATGTAGATGACTTTCTCGTCGAAGGTCATCATCAAGCTCCCGTGACCGAGGAAGGTGATCGCCAGATCCCCCTCGGACGTGGGTAACACATCTGTCTCGAATTGATTTTGTTCTGTCATCGGTCTTCTCCTTTTCGGTTAATGCGTGTGGCTGAATCATTTTCTCCGCCGCTCTTAGTCCATTCGCATCGTTCCGCGACATGGGGAAATGTGACGATCCCAGTATAGGCCTGGTAGAAAAACAGTCAAAAGTTCGGGATGGCTCATCTACAAGCTAAAATAGGTTTGGCTCTTATGGGTATTTAGGTGAAATGTTGTGTGATCCCGGACTGAAGTCCTGAGACAGGCGCTAACGCGCCA
>CAZCAI010000175.1:0-8775 GCA_964496595.1 uncultured Anaerolineales bacterium | reverse complement strand
GAACTTCACCGTTTTATGGGTTGTTTTTGATCCCTTGATTCATTGCGCATCCCGTGAAACAAGTCCCCCACGAAAACCCAACTTTTACAACCCAATTCAGCGCCTATCGCAACGCATGTCAGATAGAATCGGCCCGGCTGCTATGGTATGCTGATAGAAGATCATTCAGACATTCAGAGAAGACATCTATCAAGGAGGGCCGCCGGATGAAAGTTTATCTTGTACAGCATGCCAAAGCTTTACCCGAAGAGATCGATCCTGATCGCGCCCTGAGCAAGGAGGGGCACGACGACGCCGAACGGATGGCGGGATGGGCCGCCAGCGTGGGGCTTAGAGTGCAGCAGATTCGTCACAGCGGCAAGACCCGCGCCGCACAGACGGCCAACACGCTGGCCGAAGGTCTGATAGCGCCGGGCGGCGTGGTGGAGTTCGCGGGATTAGGGCCGGTGGATGATGTAAAACCCATCGCCGCCGAGTTGACCGTCGCGCAGCAACCGCTCATGCTCGTGGGTCATCTACCCTTTATGGAGCGCATGGCCAGCTATCTACTGATCGGCGACGCCGAGACGAAGCTCGTGGACTTCCAGAACGCGGGCATCGTCTGCCTGGAGCAGAAAGAGAACGATGTCTGGCATCTGGCGTGGGCCGTGACGCCCGATCTGGTCAAGTGAGAAGCCTGACGATCATCAGCTAGTCGTATCATCCATTAAATACAAGAGAAAAGCCAGGAGGCGAATATGACAGAGGATCTAAAGAAGGAAGCCTATCGCAAGAAGAAAAAAGCGCAATTGCAGGCCATCGAGGCCCGCATTGAAGAGTTAAAGGCCAAGGCGGAGATGACCGGGGCCGAAGCGCAGCTCACCTACGCGGAGCAGTTGGAAGATCTCAAATCCCAGCGTGATACCGCCGAGAAGAAGTTAGAGGAGTTAGGCGCGGCCAGCGAGGCCGCCTGGGAGAGAGTGAAGGGCGGCGTCGATGATGCTTTCGATGAATTGCAAACCTCCATCTCGGAGGCCACAGAGCGCATCCAAGAGACGTTAGCCTCATAGAAGCGCGTTCACAGAGAGAAGTCCGGGCGGCTATCGCACCGGCAACTGGCTCAGAGGAAGTTTTCCTCTGAGCCAGTTGCTGTTTATGCGTGACTTTTGGATCAGTTGGGGGTTATAGTGTATGGGAGAGATAACGTGATGGATGTTTTGTATAAAAATTTGCATAATACAAGGAGACAAACGATGGACAAGATAGCTGTGGTAACCGATAGCACCGCTAACCTGATGCCGGAGGTGGCGGAGGCCTACGAGATTTCCGTCATCCCCCTGAATGTACACTGGGGAGATGAGACCTACGTAGATGGCGTGACGCTGACCGCGGAGACCTTTTATCAATGGCTGGGGGAGCGGGAGGAGATGCCCAAAACCTCGCAGCCCTCGGTGGGGGAATTTATCCAATTTTTCGAGCAGGTCGCAGCGCGCCACGAGACCGACACGATCTTCGGGACATTCATCTCCGCCGAATTGAGCGGCACGCTGGCCTCAGCCATCCAGGCGAAGGCGCAGCTCCCGCACTTGAACATCACGCTGGTGGATACGCGCTTCGTCTCGATGGGCGTAGGCTTCCAGGCGCTCTGCGCCGCGCGCGCGAGCCGGGCCGGCGCCTCGGTTGATGAGATCCTCACGCGCGTTCAGCGGGTCCGCGCCCACACCGAATTGCTCTTCACCTTAGACACGCTGGATTATCTGCGGCGCGGCGGTCGGATCGGGGGCGCGGCCCATCTGGTAGGCACCCTCCTGAATCTCAAGCCACTGTTGGCGATCCAAGGGGGCGTGGTGGAGGCCCTGGATAAATGTCGTGGGCGTCAGAAATCGCTTCAGGTGCTGGGAGAGTCGATCCAGCAGCGCCTGGCCGGTCGCCGCCCCACCGAGCTGGCCATCATGCACACCGGCGGCGAGGTAGATGACGACGTCGATCAGGTCATCGCGTGGGTTGCCGAGCATCTCAATCCCCAACGCCTCTACACCGGCCTGCTCTCTCCCGTCGTCGGGGTTCACGGCGGCCCCGGCGCCATCGGGATCGCGTTCCATCTAGAGAACGACTGCGCGTAAAAAATCCGGGTAAGGGAGAGACATTGCGGCTTCTCCCTTACCCCCCCCTCCTCTGAAAGACAAACCCGCTCATCAACGCACACACGCACACATTCTGCGTTTGAAGCGCTTTCCACGTGTGGTATACTTGGGATGATACACCTTCAAGTTTGACCCATCAGGCCCTAACGCATCGAACGTACGAAACAGCGTGGCTGTTGATGAGGATATTTTATCCTCCCACAGAGGAGACAATGACAACCTGGGCAATTCTAGGACACTTTTTCCATGGATTGACGTTCTTCGCGCTTGGTTTAATGATTTATTTCCTTCAATATCGGAATCGTCGCATCATCTTGGCGCGACGACTTTCGTGGTTGGAGGTATTCCTATTCTGCGAAGCGATCATCGCCTGGAATGACCTGCTGGTAACGCTCCGCCCCGATCTGCACTTCCTCCCCGCTGTGATCCGCCTGCCGATCCTGGCAACGGGCTACAGCTTCCTGGCAGCCTTTGGGTTGCAGGCCCTCTTGATCAAAAACGATGGCAATGCCGATGAGACCCACCGCGCGCGCTGGCTGCTCATCGGCGTGCATCTCCTCTGGCTGATCCCCTATCTGGTAGCGTTACAAAGCGCTTCGTCTAATATCCCTCGGCTTATGCAGGATGCAGAAGTCCTCGTGCGGTATGGGATAGCCTTCCCCGGCGGCGTGTTAGCCGCGGTGGGATTACGGCGCGAGAGTTACCAGGTCCTCGCCCCCAAACTTCGCGGGCAGATTCGCCACTACTTGCGCCTTGTCGAGGTGATGACCGGCATGTTCGGCCTATTGAATCTGGCGCTCGCGCCCCCGGCCTCATTTATGAACAACTGGCGCATGTCCCCGGCCGATTTCCCCGCCGCCTGGCTGTGGGGCATCGTCGGATTTGGGCTGGCATGGGGATTAGTGCGCGCGTTGACTACCATCCAACTGGAGATCGAGCATTGGATCGAGAGTATCGAGCGCATGCAGGCCCTGACGGCGGATCGCGAGCGCATCAGCCGCGAACTGCACGATGGCATCATCCAGTCCATCTACGCCGTTGGCCTATTGCTGGAGAGCGTCCAAAACAGCATCCCGACACAACCGGAGCGCGCTCAGGCCCAATTAGGCCGCGTGATGGACAACCTCAACGACGTGATCCAGGATCTCCGTCGCTACATCTTCGATCTGCGCAGCGATATGCCCGACGACACCATCAAATCCGGCATCCAGCGCCTGCTGCGCGATTTCCACATCAACACCCTACTGGAAACCGAGTTTAATGTCACCGGCGCGCCGCCGGATCACACCTTCTCCATCGAGCGGCGGCGACACATCTTCCAGATCGTGCGCGAGGCCCTGGCGAACACCGCGCGCCACGCCGAGGCCCGCTGGGCCAAACTCCACCTTCATTATGGCGAAGAGGCCCTGGAATTGACCATCTCCGACGACGGCGTGGGGATGGAGAAATTGCTGGTGAGCAAGGGCTACGGCCTGCGCAACATCCGCGAGCGCGCCCGACTCTTGGATGGCGCGCTCCGGGTCGAGAGCGCGCCCGGCGCGGGCGTCACCTATCACCTGACCGTTCCTTATTGATATAGAAACTTGAGCATAGAAAGGTTGGCGCAATACAAAATGGTAGTTAATAATGTAGTCAAGCAAAGGGTAATTAAATATGGCACATAGGATATTGATTGTTGATGATCACGAAGTCGTGCGATTGGGTTTGCAAAAATTACTGGAAGAGAAACGAGATTTCGACGTCGTGGGAGAAGCTGCTTCCGCGCAGGAAGCGATAGAAATGACGCGCGTCCACCAGCCCGATGTAGTACTGATGGATATTCGCATGCCGGGCAAAAATGGCATCGAGGCATGCCAGGAAATCAAAGATCTATGGCCGAACGTCCACGTAATTATGCTCACCTCCTACGCCGAGGACGAAATGCTCTTCGATGCGATCAGCGCCGGGGCCGCCGGCTACGTTCTCAAACAAGTCGGCAGCGCCGAATTGATCCGCGCCATCCAATGCGTGGGGCGAGGCGAAGCGCTCTTAGATCCGGCGGTAACACAGCGCGTGCTGGCCCGCGTGCGGATGGCCGCGCGCCAGGAACAAGCCGCCGCCTTCAGCGAACTGACCGAGCAGGAGTTGCGCGTCTTGCGCCTGGTCTCTAAAGGCAACACCAACAAGGAAATCGCCAAGGCGCTCTACTTAGGCGAAGGCACCGTGCGCAACTACGTCAGCAGCATCTTAGCCAAGTTAGATCTCACCAATCGCGCCGAGGCGGCCGCCTACGCCGTTCGGCACGGCCTGGAGAAGTATCTGGAAGAATTTGAGTAAAGTCGGCTTGCAACATTACCCATTCAATCACAAACAACTAACAGCGTGGAGGCAACAAAGACTATGACCGAGCAACAAACTAAGATTGAGCAACAGGTGGAGGCTCTTTTAGCCGAATTGACCCTCCAGGAGAAGGTGTCGCTCCTCTCCGGCAAGGATGCCTGGCACACAGTACCGATCGAGCGGCTGAACATCGCCGCCGTCACGATGGCCGATGGGCCGCACGGCGTGCGCGCCACCCAGCCGGAGGCGGGCCGGATGGTCAGCCCGGCCACCTCCTTCCCCACCGGCATCTCGATGGGGGCCAGTTGGGACCCGGCGCTGATTGAGCGCGTCGGGGCGGCGCTGGCGCAAGAAACGCGCGCTCTGGGCTGCGATATTCTGCTGGGGCCGTGCGTCAACATCGTGCGCACCCCCTTGGCCGGCCGCAACTTCGAGACCTACGCCGAAGATCCCTACTTAGCCGGGCAGATTGGCGTGGGTTGGGTCAACGGCCTGCAAGGCGAGGGCGTCGGCGCTTCGCTGAAACATTACGCCTGCAACAACCAGGAGATCGAGCGCTTCCGGGGCGATTCCCTCGTCGATGAGCGCACGCTGCGCGAGATCTACCTGCCCGCCTTCGAGACCGTGGTCAAAGAGGCCCACCCCTGGACCGTGATGTGCGCCTACAATCGCATCAACGGCGACTATGCCAGCGAACACACCCACCTGCTCAACGAGATTCTCAAGGATGAGTGGGGCTTCGAGGGCGTGGTAGTCTCCGACTGGGGCGCCAATCACACCATCGCAGCCTCCGTCGCCGGCGGATTGGATCTGGAGATGCCGGGGCCGGCCAAGTACTACGGCGATCTGCTGGTGGAAGCAACGCTGCTCTGGCAGATCGATGAGGCCCAGATCGACGAGGCCGCCCGGCGCGTCCTGCGCCTGCTCGCTTGGGCGGGGAAGTTGGATGCAGCAGACAAGACGCCGGACATCGCGGCCGGCAGTTTGAACACGGAGGAGTACCAAGCGCTGGCCCGCGAGCTGGCCGAGGCCTCGATCACGCTGTTGAAGAACGAGGGCGACCTGTTGCCCTTGGACGCCGGTAAACTCCAGAACGTCGCCATCATCGGCCCGAACGCGGCGGAAGCGCGCATCGGCGGCGGCGGCAGCTCCTACCTGGAACCGCCCTATCGCGTCAGCCCGTTGCAGGGCCTGGAGGAGGCGCTGGGCGACGAGGTCACGCTGCACTACGCCGAAGGCTGCGACAATTACGTCGTGCTGCCGCGCATCCAAAGCAGCTATCTGACGCCAACGCAAGGCGAGGAGGAACAAGGCCTGTGGGGCGAGTACTTCGCCAACACAAAGTTGACTGGCGAGCCGGTGATCGCCCGCCACGAAATCCGCGCCGAGTTCGGCTGGTACAACAGCAGCCCCGCCGAAAACATCTCCAAGGATGCGTTCTCCGCGCGCTGGACGGCCGAGCTGACCGTCCCGGCGGATGGGCAATATACCTTCCGATTGGAGAATTCCGATCTCTGCCGCGTCTATTTGGATGGCGAGTTGCTGATGGAAAATGACGGCGGCCCCGGCGCTTTGGATACCGTCCCCAAGGCCGAAACCGCCACGCGGGAGCTGACCGGCGGCCAGCCTTACCCGCTCAAGATCGAATTTGTGCGCGAGCGCCCCTCGCGCTTCGCCCGCGTCGAACTGAAGATGGCCCGCACCTATCCGCCCGGACAAGATCCTCGGTTAGATGCGGCGGTCGCGGCGGCGAAGGCCTCCGATGTGGCGATCATCTTCGCGGGGATGCCCAAGGGCTATGAGAGCGAGGGCCATGATCGGCCTGATCTGGGGCTGCCCGGCCCGCAGGCCGAGCTGATCCGCGCGGTGGCGGCGGCGAATCCCAACACGGTTGTGGTCTTAAACTGCGGCGCCCCCGTCGAGATGCCGTGGATCGATGCGGTCCCCGCCGCGCTGCTGGCCTACTATCCGGGGATGGAGGGCGGGCGCGCGCTGGCCAACATCCTCACCGGCCAGGTCAACCCCTCCGGCAAGCTCCCGGTGACCTTCCCGAAGCGACTAGCGGACAATCCAACCTTCATCAACTACCCCGGCACGCGCGAGGTGCGCTACGGCGAGGGCATCTTCGTCGGCTACCGCTACTACGATAAGAAGCAGATCGAGCCGCTCTTCCCCTTCGGCTTCGGGCTGTCGTACACCACCTTCGACTACGGCGAGATCCAAGCGCCCGATGAGGTCGCGGGCGACGCCTCGATTGAGGTGAGCATCGCGGTTGAAAATACCGGGGATCGGGCCGGCCACGAGGTCGTCCAGCTCTACGTGCGCGATGTCGAGGCGCGCGTGGCGCGGCCCATCAAGGAGTTGAAGGGCTTCCGCAAGATTTATCTGGAGCCGGGCGAAGCTCAGACGGTGACCTTCACGTTGGATGGGCGGGCGCTTTCGTTCTACGATCCCTACGAAAAAGCCTGGGTGGCGGAACCCGGCGACTTTGAGTTACTGATCGGCAGTTCCTCGCGAGACATCCGCGCGGTGAAAAGGCTCACGCTGCGCTAACTTGTTCGTAGCTGGGCACGCAACGAAGTGGAGTGCCGTGATGTCGCCACTTCGCTAACCTACGTGGCTGACTACAAACGCAAAAAAGCCCTGGAGATCTCGCGATCTTCAGGGCTTTTGTCGTCTCTGGGGATAGTGAGTCACGCCTTCCCACGCAGGCGCGCGCCGATCTCGCGCAGGCGCTCGACCTCATCAGGCGGGAGGCGATGCACGGCGCCCAGCGCGTGCGCCAGGTGATAGGCGCGGGCCGCGGCCTCCAGGCGCTCCACAGCGATCAGCGCCTCCTCCAGCGTGGCACCGACGGTGACGCTCCCGTGATGGCTCAGGATCACGGCGTCGTGCTCGCGAATCGGCGCGCTTACGCTCAACGCCAGATCCTCAGTGCCAGGCGTGGCGTAGGGCGCTGTTGGCACATCGCCGAGCGCGAGCAGCACCTCGGGGATGAGATTGACGGGGAGCGGGACGCCCGCAATCGAGAGCGCCACGGCGTAGGGCGGGTGGGCGTGGAGGACAGCGTCCACGTCAGGGCGCTGACGGTAGACCTCCAGATGTAACTTCACCTCGGATGTGGCGCGCAGATGGGGCGGCCCCGCCAGCTTCTGGCCCGTCATATCCACGGTGACCAGATCCTCCGGCTGCATCCGCCATTTGTAGACACCGCTGGGCGTGACCAACACGCGCGCCTCATCCAATCGGATCGAGAGATTGCCATCGCTGGAGGTGATGAGGCCCTTGTCGGCGGCAATGCACGCAATCGTGACAATTTCCTGTCGCAGTTCAGCTTCGGTTCGATGGGGCATGGGGGGCATAGGCGAATATCTCCTTGTCAAATCATCAAATCATCAAAGCGAAAATCAGCGAATTGCGAATTTCGAATCTTTACTCAATAGCATTATTCATAATTCGCAATTCTAAATTCTGAATTACGGAGTTGCAGGTGGGGGCGCAATAGCGCTTGACGATTGCACCCGGCGAATTCCTGAAGAGCCAAGATTTCCTAACTAAAAACCCCCCGCTACGACATTTCTTCCTCATACGCCTCGAAGGCCTCGTGGTTGAGCACGTTGAGCAAGCGCTCCAGCAAGGCGCGCAGGTCAGGATCGACCTTGCCATATTGTAGCGTGAAGATCGCCGCCGTCGCGACTTGCGTCGCCAGGCCCGGTGAACCATGCTTGATCCAATCCGCCAGCAAGCGCATCGTATCGCGATTGACGCCGATTTTGCCGGCGGCCTCCACATTCAACAACATCGCCAACTTCTTGGCATGATCCTGATGCGGCGTGGAGGCATACAGCGTCCGTTCGCCCATAAAATTGTAGCAGACGCCCCACGCGCCTGCCTCCGGGCGATCCTCATTGTGGCACACGTAGTAGCGCCACTCGGAGACCGTCATCGCGCCTCGTAACCGGGCAACCTCCTCCAGAAGATTCTCCGCCAGATCCTTGAGCGTGGTGACATCCTTGCTGAACAACAAGTGGCGGCGAATTTTATCCAAATCCAACGGGGTATTCTGCGCTTCCGCCTCCGATTTTAGCCCCTCGATCTCTTCTGCCGTGAGTAGTTCATCTTCTTCTGGCATAATAAGTGTCTCACTCCTCGCTGATCCCAATAGATGCTTGCGTTATCCAATTGCTATAATGCCCGGCGGTGTGACCGCAGGCTATATAAATTGTACCGCGTTTGCTGTAACGGGATTGCTACTATTGCATAACAATTTTATGGCTGTCTGTAAACCTTATTAATCACATCCCCCTGGTACCTTAACAATCACATACCCCCA
>CAZCAI010000174.1:0-9187 GCA_964496595.1 uncultured Anaerolineales bacterium | reverse complement strand
GCATAAATGGCTCCCCAGTTAAATTCGCTCCACGGGGATCGTCAGATCCCCGTTCCGACGTAGCGTCGCGGATCTGACGATCCGCTCCGAGCGTAGCTAACTGGGGAGGAACTTCCGCCGAGGTGTACTAGTTGCTTTGCCGCTTTGCCGCTTTGTTACTTTGTTGCTTTGTTGCTTTGTTGCTTTGTTGCTTTGTTACTTTGTATTTTTGATTTTCCGGGAGGATAAACCATGCCCCAAAGTCCCATCGTACCCATCGTCGTCACGTGGTTGCACGATTTGTTCACCGCCGCGTGGATCGGCGGGTTGATCGCCCTGGCGTGGGCCGTACTGCCTGCCGCGCGCCGGACACTCGGCGCCGGGCCGGAGACCAAGGCGCTGATGTCGGCTATTCAAAAGCGCATGAGCGCCGTCGTCTACGTCAGCATCGTCGGATTGTGGCTCACGGGCCTGCTGATGGCGCGCCGCGTGGGCGGCGGGATCTTCCAGCCGAGCACGCCCTACGGCATCGCGCTGATGGCCAAGCACATTCTGGTGCTGTTGATGGTCGCCGTGAGCCTTCTGCGTAGCTTAGGCGTCCGCTTAGACGCGCTCCGCATCACGCCCCAGCGCCAGATGGCGCTGCTGATGCTCAACACCGCGCTCGGCGTCCTGGTCTTGGGCGCGACGGCGGCCCTGGCGGTGTTGCCCGCGCCCTGATCCAATAACCAACTTAGAACCGACTAGCGCAACATCGCCGCGTAGCCTGGGAATAAAACCCTGCTACGCGGCGATGTATTTTCTAGATCGGCGGGGACGTTACGAGCCGGCGACGGCCTCCCGCCCCAACGCAAACGCTTTCTGATTCACCTCGCGATAGTCGCTCGGCACGCGGCGCAGGATAGCATCCAGCCAAACATCGGGGTTGGTCTCCAGCAGTGTGGAGAGCGCGGCCAACAAGATCGTGTTGACCGTGCGCGCATCGCCGGCCTCCTCGGCCAACGGCAGCGCATCCACCGGCACGACGCGGCCCGCGCGCTGCTCCAACGCCGCCAGAACCTCATCCTCCGGCGGATAGACCGCGTCGCCCACACTCACCGACATCGGCGTGATCTGCTGGCGATTGACGATGATCGTGCCGCCGGGCTTGAGCCAGTCGAGCCAGCGCGCCGCCTCCAACAACTCGAAGGCCATCAGGATGTCCACCGCGCCGTGCTCACACGTCGGCGATCCCACGCTCGGCGCCCAGCGGATGTGACTTTCCACCACGCCGCCGCGCTGCGCAAAGCCATGCACCTCCGACTTCTTCGCATCCAGCCCCAAATCCAAGCCCACCTGGGCCGCAATATCCGACGCAGTGAGGACGCCCTGTCCCCCCACGCCGACGAATAACAAGTTTAGTCGTTCAATCATAACATCACTCCTGTAAAAATCAGCAAATGGGCAAAACAACAAATAGGCAAAACAGCAAATGGGCAAATCTCAAGATTTTTACGTATCTGCGGGGGGATGTCAGTGAGGCGTCACACCAGTTCAGTAATCCACGCCCCGATGTTCCGTTCTTCCTGATCAAATTCCACCCCAATCATCATGACCGGTCTCTCTTGGCGCATAAAAGGCTCAAAATAGGCGCGCTCTTTGATCTGCTGCAAGGCCGCCTCTTTAGTATCAAAGAGCTTGAACTCAAAGAGATAGATCATATCCGGCATAGCGACCACGGCAACCACGCGCCCGCGATTGGTCTTCACCTCGGTATCGATATTGAAGCCCAGCAGTTTGAAGATCGCGAAAAATATCGTCTGGTAGTAGCGCTCATATTTGACGTGCAAATCATACGGCACGCTGGCGAAGAAGACCTTCAACTCCTCCAACACCTCCTCGATCTCTCCGGCCTTGAAAAACTCCATCAGTCGATACAGATAGCTCGATTGCTGAAACACCTCAGAGAAATGTTGGAGGATTTCGCTCAAGAAGGCATTTTCCACCTCGAAGTTGGGATAATCCAGCAGGTACAAGCGCTGCATATACTCATCCTTGACCGCTTTGATGGTCAGGTAGCCTGCTTGAAACAGCAAAGGTAGAGGATGGGGCCGCTCCACCTCGTAGATAGAGAAATCCTCGGCGCTGGCCCATTTCTCCTGCGGAATTTGGCGCCAGCTTTGCGGATCGCGCTTGATGAGTTCCAGTAAGAACGTAGGCGTGCCCATCTCAAACCAGTGATAGGCAAACCGCTGATGTTTTAAAAGCAACAGGGTAGAAAACGGATTGTAGACGTGAGTGTCTTTCTCGGTGAATCGGTAACCATCGTACCAGACCTTGATTCTCTCCAGTAACGTATCACGGGAGAGATCAAGTTCAACAGCCAAAGCGGCCAGATGCTCGGCAAAGTAAGTTTCCAATTCCTCCTGGGTGAAGCCCAGCAAATCTGCATAGCGGCCGTGCATAGAAATATCTTCAAGATTATTCAGATCAGAGAAGATGGAGACCTTCGAGAATTTGGTCACGCCGGTGAGCAGGATGAAGCGCAAATAGCGGTCGCTGGCTTTGATGGCGATGTAGAAGGCTTTCAGCGCCGCCTTCATCTCGTCGCGCATCGGTGAGGTCAAGTGATTGAGCAACGGCTTGTCGTATTCATCAATCAAAATGACCACGGGCTTTTCCTGCCCCAACTTACGAATCAACTCCCCAAATGCGCTTCCGTGCCCCGGTTGTTCCAGTTGGATGCCCAAAGACTGAGCCAACTGCTCCACCTCAATCCGCACCGATTCTTTGAATAGTGCGGGGGTTTCGACGTTCATCTGACTCATATCAAGATAAATGACATGATAGGTCTTGAAATCATAATCCGCGTGCTGACCGAGCCATAAATCAGCAAAGAGATCCCGTTGACCCTCGAAGATGGCGCGCAGGGTGGAAAGCAATAGCGACTTACCAAATCGCCGGGGTCGGGAGAGGAAATAGATGCCGATGGGCGGCCGGATCAACTGGTAGATATACTCGGTTTTGTCAACGTAGACAAAATCATCTTTGATAAGGTTTTCAAAGGTGTAGGGACCCACAGGTAAGAACTTCATATCCCTTTCCTCCAATCCGGTGTCCACTACTAAAAATTCTTGACCGATTTTCGGCGTTGGCTTATCATGGAACTAAATCTCTGTTGATAGTGTGTAGAAGTAGCCGTGGAGGTTCGCATGACATACGAAATCGTCGCTATGAAATTGCAAATTTCGCCGAAAGATTTAGAGCGCCATAGCCTCAAGCTCTTTTTGCAGCAGCGTCTGCGCATCATCGAAACCCAGCTTCTGGACATGGCCCGCCATTACGACGTGGAAACCGTCTTCGAACTCGACGGACTCATCCAACAAGGCCAACTCCACGAAACGGAAACGTTCGAGGACTTCTTCGCCTTCGACAATTTAGAAGCGAAAAAAGAGACCGTGCAGAAGCTGTTGGACAAGTTAGGATGAGTGCGCTGTCGCCGCGCCCTTCTCCTCCGATTTGGAGACGAGTTTCCGCGAGTTTTTGAGTTTCGTTGCGGAGCGCATCGCCTCTCGATAGCTGAAGTCCTCTACTAACCCCATTGAACCTCGCTCGATCCCCTCGCGAACCTCCGCTTCCCACGCTGCATAACACGAACACGCCATCCGTTCCCTCATCAATCCCCCTCGGTGCACTGATTCACAGATTCGCTTATTCACTTATTCGCCCATTCGCTCAATCGCTTATTCCTCATCTCTTGGCGCAATCGCATCCACCGGGCAGACCTGCATGCAGACGGTGCAGCCCGTGCATAGCAGCGGATCGATCCGCGCTTTGTGTTTCTTGTTCTTGGGATTGACCTCCTCGCTCTTGAGGATGGCGGGGCAGCCCACGCGGAAGCACGCGCCGCAGGCGACGCACGTATCGGTATCGACACGCATCCGAGGCTGAAGGTGAAAGTGCGGCGTGAAGACGCACGCGCCGCGCACGATGATCACCGCCGGCCCGTCCTCGTGAGCCATCGCGGCCTTGAGCGCCTCGTTGACGCCGTCCACATCCCAGGCATCGACCTCCTCGATAAACGAGACGCCCAGCGCCTCCACCACCGGCGCGATGTCGATCTCGTAGCCCTCCGCGCCCTGGAGCGTGATGCCCGTGCCGGGATGATCCTGCTGGCCCGTCATCGCGGTGATGCGATTATCTAACACCGCCACGGTGATATTGGCCTGATTGTAGACCGCGGCAGCTAACGGCGCCAGGCCCGAATGGAAGAAGGTGCTATCGCCAATCGTCGCCACGGCGGCCTCTTGCCCGCCCGCCTGCTTGAAGCCGTGGGCCATCCCCACGCTCGCGCCCATCGAGATAAGCATATCCATCGCGCGGAACGGCTCCAGCACGCCCATCGAGTAGCACCCGATGTCGCCCGCGATCATGGCCTTGCGCTTGTTGCGCGCCATATCGTAGAAGAAAGCGCGATGCGGGCAGCCGGGACAGAGCGCCGGAGGCCGCGCGGGCACATCCAGTCGGATCGGCGCCGGCGCTTCTTCTGGCGGCAGTTCATCTAAGAGACCGGCCTGGAGCGCACCCTCGCGCACTTTCGCCAGCGTCAGCTCGCCGCAGATGGGGAAGATGTCCTTGCCATGCGCCACGTCGATCCCCGCCGCCTTGAGCTGATCTTCGATAAAGGGATCAAGCTCTTCCAGGACAACGAGCGTCTCGACCTGCTCTGCGAAGGCGCGGAGCTTGCCCATCGGCAGCGGATAGCTCATCCCCAGCTTGAGGATGCTGGCGCCGGCGAAGATCTCGCGCGCGTACTGGTACGCGATCCCGTTGGTGATGATGCCCAGGCCCTTGTCGCCCCACTCGATGCGGTTGAGGCCCAGCTCAAAGCCCTCGTTGGCCGACCAGGTCGCGACATCAACCAGGCGCTGCTCGATCTCCGGGTGGCGCCGGCGCGCGATGGCCGGGATGATCACGCGCGTGACCTCCTCCTCGCGCTCGAAGGGCGGCAGCGGCTCGAACGTGCGCGCTTCGGGCACGCGGGGCGTGACCGCCGATTTGGAATGGGAGAGCCGCGTGGTCGTGCGCAGGATGACGGGCGTGCGGAAGCGCTCGCTCACCTCCAGCGCGATGCCTACAAAGCGCCGCGCCTCCTCGCTGTCGGCGGGTTCGATGGCGGGGAATTTGCCGAAGCGCGCGTAGTGCCGGTTATCCTGCTCATTCTGCGAGGAGAACGCGCCCGCGTCGTCGGCGCTGACCAGCACCAGCCCGCCGTGCGTCCCCGTGTACGAGAGCGACATCAGGCTGTCGGCGGCGACGTTGACGCCCACGTGCTTCATCACCGCCATCGTGCGCGCGCCGCCGAACGACGCGCCGATGGCGTTATCCAAGGCCACCTTCTCGTTGCTGGCCCATTCCGCCCGAATGCCCGCGTAGCGCGCGAAATTCTCCAAGATTTCCGTGGAGGGCGTGCCCGGATAGGCCGAGGCATATTGAATCCCCGCCTCCCACGCGCCCAGGGCGATGGCCTCATTGCCGGAAAGCAACAGTTTCTTCATCAAAAGACCTCCTTGTGGCAAATAGACAAATCAACAAATCGACAAATCAACAAAACAGCAAATAGACAAATCGACAAATAGAAAATTATGAATTGTGAATTTAGAATTTTGAATCTTTACCCAGCAGCATTATTCGCAATTCGCAATTCTAAATTCCTAATCAGTACACCTATTTCCACAGTAACTCAGTCAACGGTCAACGTTTTGCTCAAATTCCGGGGGAAATCGGGATCATAGCCGCGCAGGACGCTCATCCGATAGGAGAGGAGCTGGAGCGGGAGAACGGCTAACAGCGGCTGGATGTAGGGATCGGTCGAGGGCAGGGGGATCAGATCGTGCGCGTTGGCCCGCAAGCGCGCATCCTCCGCGCCGATGGCGATGGCTCGCGCGCCGCGCACGGTAGATTCGTTGATGCCGCTCACCATCAACGGGACATCCTCCGGCCCGGCGACGAAGAGCACCGGATAGCCTTCGTGCACCGCCGAAAGCGGCCCGTGCTTAAACTCCGTCGAGAGCATGCCCTCACAGTGCGCGTAGGTGACCTCCTTGAGCTTGAGCGCGCCCTCCAACGCGATGGGATAGGTCGCGCCGTAGCCCAGACAATACATATCATCCCATGCATTGATGGTTTGCGCCAGTTCGGTGATGGGGGCATCCGTCTGATCGATGGTCTCCTCGACCAGATCGGGGAGTTCGGCCAGGACGCCGGTATCGTGGCCGCCCAATCGCAGCGCAATATAGAGGAAGGCCAGCGCCTGATTGATGAAGGTCTTGGTCGCCGGCACGCTGATCTCGTAGCCGCAGGCCAGCGGCAGATAGCACGCGCTCTCCTTGGTGAGCGTGGAGCCGATGACGTTGACCAGGCCCAGAATCTCCATCTCGCGCGCCCGTCCCGCCGTCAGCGCGTCCAGCACATCCTTGGTCTCGCCGCTCTGGCTGACGAAGATGCCGACATCGCCAGGGCCGACCGTGGGCAGATACTGGGGCTTGAACTGCGGCGCGATCACGGGCACGGCGGAGCGTCCCGCCAACTGGGCCAGATAGACCGAGCCGAACAGCGCGGCGTGGTAGCTGGTGCCGCAGGCGATGAGATAGAGTTGGCGGGCGGATTTCACGCGATCCAAGAAGGTCTCGACGTATGGGGAAGCATCCAGCAAGTGCAGCAGCTCGCGCATCACCTGGGGCTGTTCGTGGATCTCCTTGAGCATGAAGTGCGCGTAGTTGCCCTTTTCCACAGCGTCCATGCTTTCCGTGATCGTTTCGATGTTCACCGGGACCGCCTGATCGGTCTCGACGCTGTGCAGCGCCACGCCATCGGGCCGCAGGATGACGATCTCGCCATCTTGAGGATAGACGACCCGGCGCGTCAGCGGCAAAATCGAGGGCAGATCGGAGGAAATGCAGGTAAAATCGTCGCCGATGCCGGCCACCAGGCCGGAGCCTTTCTTGAAGGCGTAGAGCACATCCTCATCCACGCGCCCGATCACGAAGGCGTAGTCGCCCTCCAGATCATCGTAGGCGCGGCGGATGGCCTCGACCATGCTGTGGCCCTGATCGACGTAGCGCTCGACCGCGTGGACGCACGATTCGCCGTCGTTGGTAGAACGAACCGTCATCCCCTCAGCGATGAACTGCTCGCGCAACTCGACGTTGTTGACCACATTGCCGTTGTGCGCGCCGACCAGATCGCCGTCGGAATCGAAATGCGGCTGCGCGTTGACCTGCGAGGGCGCGCCGAAGGTCGCCCAGCGCAACTGCGTGATCCCGCGCGTGCCGGACATCTCGGCGAAGCCCAGGCGCTCGGCCACCGCCTGCACCTTGCCCACATCCTTGCGCAAATCGGCGACGCCGTCCGCGCCAATCGTCGCGCATCCGACGGAATCGTAGCCCCGGTAGGAAAGCCGCTGCGCCGCCGCGATAAGCATCGGGCCAAGCGGCTGCTCATCGCGCGTGATAATCCCAAAAATTCCGCACATAACCTAGTCCCTCACTTGTATTGGATTTGACTAAAAACAAAACTCTTGACTATTCGCATCGTAAAGGAAAGCCAAAGTCTTGGCAAGTGACAAGTTGCCTATTTGGGGAAGTGCAGGCGTGACAGAACGGGATGCGCAATGAATCAAGGGATCAAAAACAACCCAGAAAACGGTGAAGTTCAACCCAGAAAAGAACTGCCCAGCCAGAAATGGTTGGGCGGTTTGACGTTCCTCTATTATGGTAAGAGTATCGCTCACTTACACTTAACTCCAGGAGGAACGCTATGGAAAAGTATACCCGAAAGCCAGAGATTACGCTATTCCGCCAGGCGCAGGCGGGCGACGGCGTCCCAGAACACGTGCGCCTCGAAGGCGACCAGATCACAATCCACCAGAATGATGTTGAGATGTGGCGCAGCCCCGAAGCGTGGGAGGTCGTGGACGTAGCGTTGGGCAATCCCAACGACGACGGGCGCAACGAGATGTTCGTCGTCTTCTGGCGCGAGGACGAGACGGGCCAACGCACCAACCAGCCCTTTATCATCGGCTATCGCGGCGGCTACTACCGCGAGCTGTGGGGTGGCTCTCCGGTGGGCTTTCCCATCACCGAGGTGGAGTTGGCCGATGTGGATAGCGATGGTCTCCAAGAAATCCTCGTGTTAGAGGTCGTGCAGGACAATTCGGGAGAGCGCACCTTGGCCATCTGGCAATGGAACCAGTGGTGGTTCAGCCACGTGTGGCGCAGCGAGGTCGGCGTCTATCACCATCTACACGTAGGCCAAGACGAGGAACAACAGGCGATGATGTGCGTGCAATCATCAGATCGAAGAACTATTTTCTGGGAACGGCCTCAACCACGCTTACGGGAATACGGCGACTGAATGAGGCATGATTGAAGGCAATCCATTCACCATCCGCGTTAAAATGTGGGTGCCATGGCGTAGCGAAGGCTACGACGTGCAGTTGATACGATCCCGGTTCCGCCGGCGCCTCTATCGGGAAGGGAAGCAAAAGCGGCTCGGACAGCTTGAGTTTAGGATCAAGTTCATAATCGAAAGCTGTGTGAAGCGTGTCGTTCCAGAACACGCCAATGCGAACCGACAAGGTGCCAGTGTAGGGCGAAAGATTTGAGAAGTATTCCTCAGCAGTAAAAAGTAACCCCACTTCGTTTTCAGTACCGGCCTCAAACTCAAGGGACTCGATAAGTTGATGAGAAGCATCTAATTTGACAATATCAAACGGTAATCTAAAGTCCGCAGCCATAGCCTGCTCTTGATTGGCGAAAGTCGGGGCATCGGCCGGAAGAGCTTCGATATCGACCCAGAGATCAAAACGCTGCTCAGAAAAAGATTGTTGCTGATTCCAGCGGTAAACCGGGTCAGTGGACTCAGACTCGGGATCTGTTATCAGCAGAACGGACAAATAGTGTAGCCCCTTCGGCAAAGGTGGAAATAGAAACTCAACGGCCTGTTCTTCCCCAACCGCCATTTCCGGAAGATAGTAAGCCATCTGAACACCAGCGTCCGTCTGTATCTGTAACGGCTGATAGTCGAGCAAGAAAATCAATCCTAAGCGATGCGGTGTATGGAAAACATTGGATACTAACAGTCGGCCGTAGGCATGCTGTTGCGATGATAGATGATATATAGTGGGTTCTGATAAATCTTCGCTGTTGGACAAGGTAAATATGTTAAT
>CAZCAI010000173.1:0-9205 GCA_964496595.1 uncultured Anaerolineales bacterium | reverse complement strand
TGTCGACCGCCACGTCCTCGTCGGTCTCCGCGCTGTCATCCACTGCCACCGGCGGCTGGTTCGGGATGTAAACGTTGACGACGGTATGCTCACAATACTTGCTCATCCCCTCTAATCCGGCCTCACAGTAATCATCTCCCCCGGTGAAGGCCCCTACACCGTCCTCCGTAACCCAACGATCCGGCAGACCAGTTTCAGTTACGGTGTAGACGCTGCCAACCGGGACCCATAGGCCATTATTATCAAGCGCCGGAGCGTCATTATCGTATTCGCAAACCAACTCCGTTCCATCTTCAGGATAGGAGCAGATGGCCGTACCCATTTCGCTTTCTGCCGTGATGTTGAAGTCAGCGGACAATCCCACAGGTAATTCCGCAAGCGGATTTCCCTTCTCATCCTGCCACTCTTTCTCGAAGAAGACATGATTGGAGCAAGGCGTCGAGTTACGCGAGGCTGTCGCCGTCCGTCCATCCAGCGTCCATACCAGGTTATTGCCATCAAAGTCCACACCGAAGGCCGCGTCGGGCCAGTAAGGCGTGCGACTAGGCTCGAAGATCGTGGGTTGACCACGATCCTGGGGCGTCGGGGTGAATTTGTTGCGATCTCCAATCCCGATAGAAACCGGGAAGTCATTACCGTTCAGGTATCCAAAGTAGGCGATGTACGTGCCATCCCGGTTATCCACCACGCATTCCAGAATGGGTCGGATAGCCGCGACTTCAATCACAGTCACCGTCACCGTGGCCGTGTCCGTCAGTTCCCCGTCGCTGATGGTGTAGGTGAAGCTGTCCTCACCGTGGAAGTCCGCGTCCGGCGTGTAGGTGATGGTGCCGTCGTCGTTGATCGCCACGCTGCCGTGGGCCGGGTCGGTCGTCCCCACAATGCTCAACTCGTCGCCGTCGGGATCGCTGTCATTATCGAGCACAGCAATCTCAACCGCCATGTTTTCATCGGTCTCAGTCGTGTCATCCTCCGCGACCGGCGGCAGGTTGCACGGCACAATCTCAATCGCCATCTCCGCATTGGGGAAGTCCATCTGGCGCAGGGTGTCTTCCACATCCCGATATTCCACACGAGTGTCGGGATAAGCGTCGAGCAAGGTGCTCTCGCCCGCCAATTCGACTTCCACCGAGAAGGAAACCGTGCGCGTCTTGGAGATGGGCACGATGCCCACATTCCAGGTCAGCGTCGTGTTATTCTCAGCGGTCACGATGTTTGAAGGTTCAAGGCTGGCCGAACCGGCGATGTAATCCACGCCGGCGGACAGCGAGGCGATGATGCGCGTATCGTAGGCCGCGACGTTGACGACGTCCTCGGCAATCTCCTCGTAGATCCCGACCAGGTCACTGGAGTCCGGCGCCTCGTAATAAGCGGAAGCAGATGCCATCGCCTCTAAGGTCGCGCGGGCGATTGCCTCGGTTGCATCGTTGCCCACACCGCCCAAATTGAGGCCGATAGCGTAGACCGTCATATCCAGATCCTTCGCTGCCTCAGCCTGCGCCACCGCATCTTCGGTGCAGATCGTATCCGTGATCGGCTCCTGCTCACAGGACTGACCATTGTGGCTGCGATTGGCAACCCCATCACTCAAAACCACGATGACAGGAACGGCCTCGTCGCGCCCATAGGTCGCCAACGATTCACGCGCATCGTGAATAGCGTCGCCGATGTTGGTGAAGCCATTGGGATTCAGATTATCAATAGCGCCCTTGATCGCGTCATAGCGCGAGCTGAGCGGGTAATCAACGGTGGCGCTGTTAGCGTAAGAGACCAATCCAACACGGTCGTAGACGCCATCTAGTTGATCGATTAAGATCTTCGCAGCGTCTTTCGCATCCAGCAAAGGCTGATCGGGATTTTGCCCGGCGTCGTCCATCGATCCAGACCGATCCAGGACAATCATCAGATCCACGGGCCTGTGATAGGTCGTGATCTCCCCCTGCCCCGCGACGGATAGCGCGATATCGGCTGCGCCACAGACCTCCGAGGTGATCATCTGGGTCGTAGTGATCGTGGGCGCATCTTCCATCGGGGGCGGCGCGGGCGGATCAGGATGGTCGTATTGGCAAAGCGTGAAGCTGTTGAACGCCACCGCTTGTTCCGCGCCTCCCTCGTAGGAGGCCGCGCTCAGCCCGACATAGGGAGCATCCCCCAGATCAACCCCCGCCCACCCGATCTCATTCCAGTCGTTGCCGTTGGTGGAGTAAGCGAAGAAATACAAGTTGCCCTCACGCTCCAGGCGGAGCCATACCGGCAAGCCACCAACGGATAGATCATTCACAACGCGCGTGGCGCTGCCCCCTGTGCGATAGGCAAATTGTAAGACTGGGTTGCCACTACTGGCGGCGCTGCCTTGGGGCGCATAATTAATCATCACAAGATCCGCTCCGGGTTCCAAACCAGAGCGCACCATCAAGCCGCCCTTCGACCACTGATCCGCACTCATAGTGGTTGAGTAAACCTCGATTTCCGCATAGAAATCGCCGGGAATCTGCTGGTAAACGAAGCGGAGATCATCATCGCCATCCCAGATTTCCTGACCATCACTGGAAACGGTGAGCAGCCCATCACTCACAAAGGTGCTGCCCAATGGATCACCGGAACCTTGTCCATTGATGTCGAGACTCGTCCAACGTGGGTCTACCTCGCTGGCATTGAAGTTATCGCTATGGGCAGCGCAAATCATCGCCGCCTCGGCTACGTTGACCGTCACGGTCGCCGTGTCCGTCGCCTCGCCGTCGCTGACGGTGTAGGTGAAGGTATCCTCGCCAACGAAGCCCGCGTCCGGCGTGTAGGTGACCGTGCCGTCGTCATTGATCGTCACACTGCCGTTGGCCGGATCGCTCGTCTCGACAACGGTCAACTCATCGCCGTCGGGATCGCTATCGTTATCTAACACCGCGATAACGAGCGCCTCATCCTGGTTACCATACGCCGTATCGTCTTTCGCAACCGGCGGATCGTTCACCGGGTTGACCATCACCGTCACGGTCGCCGTGTCCGTCGCCTCGCCGTCGCTGACGGTGTAAGTGAAGGTATCCTCGCCAACAAAGCCCACATCCGGCGTGTAGGTGACCGTGCCGTCGTCATTGATCGTCACACTGCCGTTGGCCGGATCCGTGACCTCGGTAATCACCAACTCGTCGCCGTCGGGATCGCTATCATTCGCCAGCATATCGATGGACACGGCCTCGTCCTCGTCGGTCTCCACCGCGTCATCTTCCGCCACCGGCGGATAAAGTAGCTCTAAAGAATGGGTGTCACTATCTACAACACTGCCGCCCGTTCCCGAATCCACGCAACTCTCAGGCGTGAAAGTGACGACCTCAACCGTCTGGCCGCCCTTGGCTTGGATCTGAATTTCCAGCGCGGGGTCATAGTCGCCGGCGGGCAGGGTATACTCGAAGATGTCCGAGGCCCCCTCTCGAATGCCATCCTCGGCCATAGTCTCGAACTTGATGCTGTAAAAAGAATTATTGGTCGGAGACTCCACATAATAGTCATTCCCGCTGGGCGCGGTATATGTGTCGCCATCCTCCGGATCGAGAGGAACGACGCCATCCGGCAGACCAAACGCCACATTGCTGAGCGCCGTCGCATTGCCGCACTCATTCGTCAACTCAAAGCGCAGCGTCACCGAGCCATCGTCATTGGTGATCGCACCTAAGAACTCGTATTGGAAGCAGTCATCGCCAAACTCGCACACGGTCTCAGCGTCGCCATAGGCGCCGACAACCGTCGCGGTATTGATCATAGGATCATCCGCGCCAAGTGGTACTTCATAGGTCGCCTGGCAGGTCACGGATTCGCCAATCCCCAACTCGGCGGTAGCACATTCGCTAATCTCGCCGCCCAACAAGGGATCGGTCAATGTGACGTTATCCAGCACGACCTCGCCATCATTGACAATCGTGAAATCATAGGTGACGCTGTCGCCTTCGTAGGCTTGCGCAGGGCCAGACTTCGATAACGAAACCGAGGCGCCCAATCGAGCATTTCCAATCGGAACGTTAACCACATCACCCGCCGCAACCGTCACCGTCTTGGAAATCCCCGTCGTCGCCAGCCATAATTGATCATCCAATAGCGTCTCTTGAACGTAATAAGCGCCGGGGAGCATATCAGAAGGGTCGCGATCCGAACTGAAGACAATCTCGCCGCTTTCGTTGGTCCTACCCTTCATCCCAATGACAGCCGAGCCATTCGCCCGGAACAACTGTAACTCCCAACCCGATAATGGCGCTTCATCTCCATCCCATATTCCATCTCGGTCAGCATCCTCAAATTTCTGTCCCACAATAACCGGCGTCTTGATCTGACCGAAGTAGACCGTCTGCACATCATTATCGACGGTCACATCCTGCAAGAGAGACGTGGTCGCATACCAACCCGCTTTCTCATATTGCTTGACCGTATAATCACCATATAGTCCATCGAACGTAACTTGACCATTTCCATCTGTATCGCGAGGCCCAGCTACCGGCGTCTCGTCCTGATAGAGAACCACGTCACGAGAACTCAGGAAAGGCTCGCCTTGATCGTGGATGCCGTTCATATTACGATCATTGAAGCTTACGGCAATGATAGAACCATCACCTTGCCACGTCGCTTGGGCTTGACCCAAAACTAAGCCCTCCGAAAATTCTCCCAACACCAGCTTCTGACGATTGGGATCCACGCCCTCGAAGATTGTGCCCACAGGCAAAGGCAACGTCGCCGAGGCCTCGATGATGATCGTTTCAGCACTACCCGAGGTTAAGGAAAATGCAGCCTCACCGTTTGCATCGGTCGTGAACGTTTCGCCCGTCGAGAGCGCTACCTCGGTGTCCGCGACCGGTTCACCGCCTTGAGTGACCGTCACAGTGAAGGTTTGGGAAGCGCCTATCGAGTTCACGACGCTGGCCGGTGTGATAGAAACATCTGGCGCATCGGCGGCGCAGGCATCTTCGGGAACCACATCAATGATTTCCCAGGCGCGCGCCCCAATGGCCGTATCCGCATGGGGCAACAGGCCATCGGCGAAATGCCAAACCGCCATCTGGCGGGCGGCCATCTCGTCGGCGTTCCATCCAGGGTTACCCTTCAGGATTGCAGGATAGTGTGTCAGTAACCATTTGACCTGACAGTCCATCTCCGCATCGCTGGCGACAAATCTGTCATTTTTCGCCGTGGGATGATGGATGTCGGTGCAAAAGACCGGCACTCTGACGCCATCTGAGAGTTCTAATTCAAGCGTCCCGGCAAGACCCCCTCTACCAATACGACTGAACCACTCCTCGCCGTTCAACTCTCCATAAACCCTTCGCAAATCAGGGTATCCTTGCAACGTCCCCGTCTCCGAACCTTCGAAAGCGAAAGCCAAGGATGTAGCTAACAAGGATAACAAAATCCCCAGAGCTAAAACCTTAGTCAGTTTTCCTGCGCCACTTAACAGATTCATCTTCGATCCTCCTCGTAAACGTCAAATTCACAGAAATAGTCAAGCTATTTAGTAACCTGATTTAATCTAAAATTCTCAACCTAAGTATAACCTTTCAGTTTTTGAACGGCGTTTGAGAAAACCGCCAGTTTGAATAGGAAATTAGTACTACTCCCGAATCTCCAAAACTGCGCCCCCATAATCCCATCAAAGTGGTAGAATTAGAGCGTCGGATAAAAATCTCTAATTCGGAGGATGATATGATTCGTTTAGGCAAAATCTCTGTGATCTTACTGTCGCTCTTGATAATCCCCTTCCCCGCGCGCGCCGAGCCGCTCCCCCCGCTGCCCGCGGTGACCGAGGCCGAGGGACGCTTGGGTACGTGCTTCTCCTACTATCTCGATAATGAGGGCAATAATCGCGCGCCGCAGGCCTACGCCGCCGGCTCCCGGGGCGACCGCTTCGATTTCCGGTGGGATGTGATTGAATCGAGTCGCGGCGACTTCAGCTTCGCCGGCCATCACAACGTCGTCGATATCGACCGCGCCAACGAGTTGGACACGGTCGGCATTCTGTGGGCCACGCCCGATTGGGCCGCGTGCAGTCCGGTCGCGCGCTGGCGGGCGCTGATGGCGCCGCAGCCGCCGGGCAATCCCCATGGACGCGGTCGCGCGCCCGATCCCGGCTCCCGGATCCCCTGCAACCTTAATCTAACCTGGGACGATCCCGAAAATTATTGGGGCCGCTACGTTTATCAGGTGGTCTCCGAGTTCAAAGACAAGGTGCACATCTGGGAGCTATGGAACGAGCCGGATCGCCCCGATTTTTGGGCCGGTACCGAGGCACAGTACGCCCAACTCCTCAAGGTCGGCTACCAGGCCGTCAAGGCCGCCGATCCGTCGGCGACCGTACTCTTCGGGGGCACCGCCTACTGGGGCGACGAGGATTTCCACAAGGTCGTCCTCGATCATCTGCTGGCGACCGATCCCGCCACGCTCGCGCACAACGGCTACTTCGATGTGATGTCCCTACATCTCTACAGCAACGCCTATCACAACCACGAGTTGGCGGCCAAAGTGAAGCGCGAGGTCGATGAGCGCGTCGGCCCGCACCCGCTATGGCTGACCGAGACCGGCGTCCCCATCTATGATGAAAAGGCCGGCGCGCCCGGCCACCACGAGGCCACCGCCGAGGAGGCCGCCGCCTATGTCATCCAGGCCTTCGCTGGCGCGCGCGCCGCCGACGTGGAGCGCTTTTTCTTCTTCCGCCTGCACGATGCGGATATGATCTATAGCGATCAATTCTTCGGCCTGACACGCAACGACACGACCATCCGCCCCGCCTACTTAGCTTACCAGGTCGCGGCCCGCTACCTGCGCGGCGAAAATCAGATCACGGGGCCATTCGTCACCCCACAGGGCATCCAGCGCATCACCTTCTTGGGGACGCCCTATGGCCGCATCGATGTGTTGTGGAACACACGCGGAGATCACACCACAAACTACGCGCATCCCGCCATCCTGCCGACCGCCACGCTGGTCACCCATCGCGGCGTGACGCAGACGCTGACCGCCGCGGCAGGTTCCTTCGATCTGGAGCTAACGCCCGCGACGGCCAACCTGCACCCCGACGGCATCTACTTCATCGGCGGGCCGCCCGTGCTCCTGCTACAAACCGATACCGTCTCGCCGACCTCCGAACTGCGCAGTCTCTCGCCCATCGACGCGCACAACCAAGTCACGCTCACCTGGGAGGCGGCGGATGATCTCGCCGGTTACTGGTACGAGGAGATTCAACGCGCGCCCGCGCCCACAGGCCCCTGGGAAACCATCGCCGGTCTAAGCCAGACGGAAAACGCCACGCAGACGATCATCACGCTGCCCCCACCCGGCAGCTACTATCAGGCGTGGTACTTCCGCGCCCGCGCCCGTGATCGCGTCGGCAATTGGGAATCGTGGCCCGCGCGCGCCGAGATCAGCACCGAGACCATCACTCGCACCGTCCGGCTCGAGGCCGTGGCCTACAGCGATCAACCCAGCACCTTCCGCTACCCACTCCCCGGCGTCGCGATGACGTGGGAAGCGCCCAACGGCGCGATCATCACCCAAACCCTGGGCGCGGCCACCGTCTGCGAAAGCCTGATGCTCCCCGTCGGCGTCCCCTGGGTCGTCACCAGAACCGTACCTTCCGGAGTACATCATCTCGCTATGTCTCACCCCAACCATCTAAGCGCCCGCGTCCCTCTGCACATCCAGCCGGGCGCGGGCGTGCAGCAGATCGACGTGAGCTACGAGCTGCATCTCCGCCGCGCCCGCATCTTTCTGCCGGTGATAACACGCAATTTTTGAGATCGCGACCGCTGCGCCGTTATAGCGCTCTCTTTCTGCTGTGGATCGGGGCCGCCGGGCTACTGGCCGCCTGCACCAGCACGGAAGCCACCTACCTCTACCAACAGGCCGAGGCGCATATCGCTGCCGGGGAATACACCGCCGCCGAGGCGCTCTACCAATCGGCTCGCCAGGCCTACCCCGACGCCTCCAAGCCGGCCTACCGCCTGGCCCAGCTCTATCAGCAGTGGGGGCGACCGGAGGAGGGGCTGCGCGCGCTGGAGGATGCCCTCCGCAACGGCCTGCCCGCCCCAAAAGATGAAGAAGCGCAGTCATTGCGCCTGACGCTGCTGGCGCAGGCCGGCGCGTGGGAGCAGGTCATCGCCGAGGCCCAGACGATGCCCCTCAACGCGCCCACCCTGGCGCTGCTGACCCGCGCGCATCTCCAGCGCTACGAGTGCACCGCCGCCCGCCACAGCGCGGAGCAGTGGCACGCTCTCGCGCCAGAGGAGCAGAAAACGCCAGCGGCGCGGATTTCGGGCCTGCTGGCGGATGATCCCACGCAAATCTGTACAGCGGATGCTGACCTGTGCGCCGCGCTGGCGGCCTGCTCAGACGATCCAGGCGGATGCGATGCAGCGATCGGTTACGCGCTCATCCGGGCCGGCGATTGGGGCCTGGCCGCCTGTGTGCTGACGCGGGCGGTCGAAGCCCAACCCGCCTCCGCCGAGATGCACGCCTGGCTGGGCGAGAGCCTCAATCGCCTGGGAGAAGCCGCCGCCGCGCGCGAGCACCTGGAGCGGGCCGTCGAACTGGCGCCCGAGAGCGCCCAACCGTGGTTGCTGCTGGGAATGTACAACTTCCAGCAGGGCGACTTAGATGTAGCCAAGAGCGATCTCCTGCGCGCCCAGCGCTTAGACCCCGAAAATCCCGCACCCTGCCTGGCTATAGCGGAGTTGAAAGCGCAGCAGGGGAAGTACGACGAGGTCAATCTCTGGGTCGAGGCGGCGCTGACCCGCGCGCCCACCGACGCCGATCTCTGGAAGGCCGCCGCGCGCCTCTACTTGCAGCGCAGCCTGCGCCAACCGCCCTACCCCCTGGCGGCCGCCGAGGGCGCCGTCACGCTGGCGCCGGACGATGCAGAAGCCCATCTACTCCTGGGCTGGGCCAGATTCGAGCGCAACGAGTTAACCGCCGCTCTGAACGAACTGCACACCGCCGTGGAACTGGCGCCCGATCTCGGCCACGCCTATTACCTGCGCGGGCAAGTCCGTCAGGCCCTGGGCAACCCAGAGGCCGCGCAGGAAAACTTCACCCGCGCGGCCAATCTAGGCTATTTTCCGTGATTTGTGTTCGTAGTCAGCTACGCAATGGAACGAAGTGGAATGGAGTAGCGTCCACCCAGAAGGTGAAACCTACTCTGAGACCACAATCTCCCTCAGTGTGATCCCATCCTCGC
>CAZCAI010000172.1:3496-9221 GCA_964496595.1 uncultured Anaerolineales bacterium | reverse complement strand
TCCTGGCCTTCGGCCTGCGGATCGCGGGGCTGGCGGCCCACAACATCTGGTGGGATGAGGGCATCGGCGTGTGGCTGGCGCGCATGCCCGCCGGGGAGATCATCCAGTGGACGGCCGGCGACGTCCATCCCCCGATCCACTACCTCCTCCTGCGGGGATGGCGCCTCCTGGCTGGCGAGGGCGCCTACGTGTTGCGTTTTCCCTCGGCGCTCTTCAGCCTGCTCACCGTCGCCGTCATCTACCGGCTGGGTCGCGCCTTGGATGGCCCCGCTACGGGATTATTGGCCGCCCTCCTCCTGACGCTCTCGCGCTTCGCCATCGGCTGGGCGCAGGAGATTCGAATGTACAGCCTGGCCGCGCTCTGGTCAACGGGCGCGCTCTATGCCGCCCTCCGCTGGTGGCGCCGCCCTGATGCGCAATCCTGGTGGGCCTACGTAGGTACGACGACGGCCAGCCTCCTCACGCTGTACCTGACCGCGCCCGTGCCCTTGGTGGCTAACTTGGGCTTTGCCGTCGTCTGGCTGCGCCGAGGGCGAAGACGTCGCTTGCTTATCCGCTGGCTGATGGCGCAGGTCGCCGTTCTCGCGATAGTCCTCCCCTGGCTGGCCTACGCGCTTCCTCGGATGCACAGTTGGGAGAGCGACAGCAGCTTCTCGCCCGGCTTCTTCGTCAAACTCTACACCGTGATGCTGACCGTCGGCTCGCCGCTGAATCTGGAGCGCTATTGGCCGTGGGCGCTGGCCGTCATCGGCGTGATGATTGGGGGCTTGATCGCTGCGCGCGCGTCCTGGCGGCGCTCATCCGCCCAGGCCGGCGGCCTCGTGATGCTGCTCTCCGGCCTGTTGCTCCCCGCGATCTTTGTCTACGTCGTCTCCCTGCCGACCTTTGGCTTTATCTACGCGCGGCCCTTGGTCCCGCGCTATCTGCTGCCGCTCTCCGCGTGCTTCTACGCGCTGTTGGCATGGGCCGTCTCCGCACTGGCGCGCGCGCGGCCCTGGATCGGGCGCGTCGCGCTGGCGCTTGTGATCGTGGTCGCCGCAAGCGGATTATGGAGCTTCTACCCCGGTCGCGCCCGCCGCGATGATTACGCCGGCATCGCGCTGGCGCTCGAGGCGCATCGTCGCCCGGAGGATGTCGTCGTGCTCTACGTGGATCGCGATTGGCCCATCTTCGTCGCGCACTATCCCGGCGAGCGGCGCGATATCGCCTACGGCGCGGCCTTAGATGACGCGACGGCGGAGACGCTCCTCGCGCCGCTGTGGGAGACCTCGGAGGCGCTCTGGCTGGCGACGACGCCCGAAGCGCTTCAGGCCGATCCGCAGCAGGCGGTGCCGCGCTGGCTGGAAGCGCGCGCCGTTGTATCCGAGACCGTCATTGTGGGTGAGAACTCGCTCACCTTCTACGCCCGCACCGAGGCGCGCGCCGCATTGCGTCACGCCGTCACGCCCGATTTCACGCCGCCGATTCGCATCGGGCGCGAGTTGGGCGCGGGCGGACATCTGATCGGCGCTTCGATTCCGCTGCCGCGCTATCGCACCGGCGACACGCTTCGCCTCTCGCTCTTCTGGACGCCGCCGCCGGATCAAGTCGTGACGGTCGAGATCGATGGGCCGGCGCAACGCTCGTTTGATCAAGCGCCGCCGGTTCCCAGCGCGGGCCGTGATCAAGCTCACGCGCTCCGACAACAATTTTCCATTCCCATCGCGCCTGATCTGCCCGGCGGACGATACCAAGTGACGGCGCGTGTAGGAGACAATAGCCCCCGTGTGTCCATCGGGAGCTTCACCGTCATCCAGCGGGCGGCCGGCGCGGAGGTCAACGTCGCCGCGATCCCCCATCAAGTCGATTATCAGTTCGGCTCGCAGATTCATCTCATCGGCTATCGGCTATCGGAATCCACCATAGCGCCAGGCGAAGCGCTGGGCCTGACACTCTACTGGCAGACCGACGCCGTGATCTCCGAACGCTACAAAGTCTTCACGCATCTGCTGGGCGAGGTCTATAACGCCGAGACCGACAACTTCCTCTGGGGCCAGCAGGATAATGAGCCGGTCAACGGCCAATCGCCCACCACCCGTTGGCAGCCGGGCGCCATTATCGTCGATCCCTACCGCATTCCCGTCGCTCCCGACGCGCCGCCCGGGCGCTACCGGCTGGAGGTGGGCTTCTATGGCCTGGTCGATGGGCAACGGCTGCCCGTTACCGGCCCCGCACCAGATCAAATTCATAACGATGCCGTCATCTTGACAGAGATTGAAGTTCGCGTACCCTAGACGATAGCTCACTCAAAAATTAACTCACATATTATCCATTGCAAGGAGTCATAATGTCATCCGAAACGAATACAGACGCATCTTACAAGAAGATCACCAACGCCTGGTGCTTCTACGACTGGGGCAGCTCGGCCTTCTCCACGACCGGCGAGGCTGCTGTATTGCCCGTCTACTTCAACATCATCACAGAAGGGGTTTTTAAGCCGGTAACGGCGACGGCCTACTGGGGCTACGTCAACGCGCTCTCCCTGCTGGTGGCCGCCCTCTTGGCCCCGATCTTGGGCAGCATCGCGGACTACACCGGCGGGAAGAAAAAGCTGTTGAGCATCTTCGCCGGCATCGGCGTCATCGCCTCGCTGTTGATGGTCTTCATCAACACGGGGGATTGGGTGTTGGCCCTCATCCTCTTCTTCTTCGGATCCATCGGCCTCGGCGCGTCCTACATTTTCTACGATGCCCTGCTATCTCACGTCGCCAAAGATGAAGATAGCGATTTTATCTCGGCCAAAGGCTATGCGCTGGGCTACGTGGGCGGCGGACTGCTGTTAGCCATCAACATCGCGATGATCTGGTTCATGCCGGACAACAACTGGGGCTATCGGCTCTCGTTCTTCT
Organism: uncultured Anaerolineales bacterium; assembly: GCA_964496595.1. Classification (GTDB taxonomy): domain Bacteria; phylum Chloroflexota; class Anaerolineae; order B4-G1; family SLSP01; genus JAAAOZ01. Next base: position 6,333 of record CAZCAI010000172.1, on the reverse strand, counting down.
CTGTCGGGATCTGGTGGGCGCTCTTCACTATCCCGTTGCTGCGGCGCGTGCCGGAACCGCCGGCGAACACCGCCGGCATCGGCGAGGGGCTTCCGCCTCTCGAAGCCGGCTTCAAGCGCCTGGGCCAGACCTTCCAGCACATCCGCCGCTACCGCGAACTGTTCAAATTTCTCATCGCTTTCTGGCTCTACAACGATGGCATCGGCACCATCATCAAAATGTCCACCATCTACGGCGCGGAGATCGGCATCGACGCGATGTCCATGGTTGGCGCGCTTTTGCTGACGCAATTTGTGGGCATTCCGTTCTCCCTGCTCTTCGGCAAATTTGGCAAGAAGATCGGTTCTAAGCAGGCTGTGATGTTGGGCCTGGGTTGGTACGCCTTCCTGACGTTGATTGGTTACTTCATGACCGCAGCGTGGCAGTTCTGGGCGCTGGCCTTCGGCGTGGGGATGGTTCAGGGCGGCACGCAAGCCCTCAGCCGCAGCCTCTACAGTCAGATGGCCCCCAAGGCTCGCAGCGCGGAGTTCTTCGGCTTCTACGATATTTCCAGCAAATTCGCCGGGATCGTGGGGCCGCTCCTCTTCGGGATCATCTCTCAGCTTGCCGGGGAGAGTCGCTTGAGCATCCTGGCTGTGATGCTCTTCTTCATCGGCGGCATCCTGCTGCTCACCCGCGTGGACGAGGAAGAGGGCAAGCGCATCGCCCGCGAGGAGAATCTCCGAGCGGCGGCGGCCGGCGTCCTCGATGTTGGCTAGGGTAGTTCCAAAATTTAAAAACCTTCCCTGTTTTTAACGGATTTTGTGTACCAGCCTCGAATTCATTCGCAGGCGGGCCAGGCGGCGGCGATGTTTGTCTATCACATCGCCGCCGCCTGACCCGCCAGTCTCCCTACTTAATTTGGAGCTGCTTCGCTACTTCAGCAGCCAGAAGCTTTCAAGCCCCGCTGACTTGGGGGTCATCGGCCCGTCAGTGATGCGGTGGTTTGGCTCGAGGAAAAATCCAGGAAGAGGATTGCGCTATGCTTACATTTCTGTTTACCGATATCGAAGGCTCCACCAAGCTGTGGTCACGCTATCCGGCGGCCATGGAAGATCTCCTCGCGCGCCACGATCAACTCCTGGAAAATCTAATCACCCGGCATGGCGGGGAGGTCATCAAGCACATGGGCGATGGCCTCTTCGCCGTTTTTGAAGGCGGAGAGCCGCTCACATGCGCGCTCGAAATCCAACGGCGGTTGGCAGCGGAGGATTGGGGCGAGATCGGGGAACTTCGGGTGCGGATTGCGCTGCACACCGGCGCGGCCGGCCGGCGCGAGGCCGATTACTTTGGCCTGGAAGTAAGTCGCACAGCGCGGCTGCTCTCCGCCGCCTGGGGCGGACAGATTTTGCTGACCTGCGAGTTGGCGCGCGCGGCGACCTTGCCTCCCGGCGCCGATCTGCACGACCTGGGCAATCATCTCCTCAAGGATTTAAGCCATCCCCAACACATCTACCAACTGCGCCACCCAGACCTGCCCCTGCGGAAGTTCCCCCCGCCGCGAACGCTCAGCGCGCATCCGCATAACCTCCCGCCGCAGCCCACGCCCTTCGTGGGGCGCGAAGAGGAACTGCGCGATATCGCCGCCCGCCTGGCCGATCCCGCCTGCCGCTTGCTCACGCTCGTTGGCCCCGGCGGCATCGGGAAGACGCGGTTGGCGCTCCAGGCGGCCGCCGCAGAGATCGAGACCTTCGATCATGGCGTCTACTTCGTCCCGCTGGCCGCATTGAACTCCGACGAGTTCTTGGTCTCAGCGATTGCGGAGGCGCTCCATTTCTCTTTTTATCAACGCGATGTGCCCCGCGCTCAGTTGCTCAGCTATTTGCGGGAAAAGCACATGCTCTTGGTGCTCGATAACTTCGAGCACATTATAGCGGGCGCGCCGCTGGCGGCGGAACTGCTCGCGAGCGCTCCTCAGATCAAAGTGTTGGTCACCTCGCGGGAGCGGTTACATGTGCGTGGAGAGATGATTCTGCCGGTGGCGGGGATGCCCTTCCCCAGTGAATTTGAGATTGATGCGGACGCCGCGACGCCGGATATAGAGATGTATGCGGCGGTGCAGTTGTTCCTTCAGTACGCGCGGCGCGTGCAGCCCGCCTTCACATTCGGCGCGGAGGAGCGCGCGTGCGTGGCTCGCATCTGCGAACAGGTATTGGGGATGCCGCTGGCGTTGGAACTCGCGGCCTCTTGGTTGCGCATGCTCTCTTGCCAGGAGATTGCCGAGGAATTGGCGTCCAGCCCCGAGTTTCTCAGTAGCACACTCCGCGATACGCCCGAACGCCATCGCAGCCTGCGGGCGGTCTTCGAGTATTCCTGGCGGCTCCTCAGTGAGACGGAAAAGCGCGCGGTGCAGGCCCTTTCTGTTTTTCAGGGGACGTTCCAGCGCGAGGCCGCGTTCGCCGTGTTGCGCGATCCCGCTGCGCCGGCGCGATCCGTAGCCTTGCTGAGAGTGCTGGCCGCGTTGGTGGATAAATCCCTCGTGCAGCATCACGCGGATGGCGAGTACGTCATGCACGCGCTCTTGCGCGAGTACGCGCGGGAAAAGCTGCAATCCGCGCCGGCGCTGGAGGCTCAAATCCGTCAACGGCACAGCGCGCATTACGCCAACTTCCTCCAGCAACGGCGCGCGGATTTAAATGGCGCGGAACAACGGGCCGCACTCGACGCGATTTCCCACGTCTTAGAGGATGTGCGCGTCGCCTGGCAATGGGCCGCCCAACAGCAGCAGGTGAATCTTCTGGAGCAGGGGATGCACAGCCTGGCGCGCTTCTTCGGCCTCAGCGGGCGCAGGCAAGAGG
>CAZCAI010000172.1:0-3396 GCA_964496595.1 uncultured Anaerolineales bacterium | reverse complement strand
CCTACTTCGAGCGCAGCCAGGCGCTCTTCCGGCAGATTGGCGATCCCTCTGGCATTGCCGCCGCGCTCGATCACCTGGGCGTAATCGCGCGCGATACCGGTGATCTAGTAACCGCCAAGGCGTGTTTCGAGCAGAGTTACCACTGCTTTCGAGATTTGGACCTCCGCTTATCGTTGGCTTACACGGCCAACCACTTGGGAGGCGTCCTCGCTATGATGGGCAGTTTGGAGGATGCCCAACCCTACTTTGAACAGTGTATTGCCATTGGGCAGGAACTTGGAGAGCGCCGGATCGTTGCCTACACGCGCTTCGATTGGGGGCAAATGCTGACCCAAAGCGGCAATATCGAGGCGGGTCATACCATGCTTGTGGAAAGCGAAGTATTGTTCAAGATGTTAGGCGATCAGTTCGGGCTGATTCTGACGCGGATAGGATTAGGCGATATAATACGCCAACAGGGCGATCTGGCGACGGCCCAGGACTACTACTCGGCGGCGGTGCGGGGCGCGGCGGCGATCCAAAACCTCCGGCTGATTGCGCACGCGCTCATTGGATGGGCGAGCTATTTGGAGGCCGCCGGGCGATTGGAGGCGGCCGCGGAGACGTTAGGGTATGCGCAAGCGCTGCCCCACGATTTGCAGGAAACTGGCAATCGGGAAGCTGCATTGCTGGCTCAATTGGAGGCGCAACTGCCCGGTGATGTCTTAGCCGTGGCTTTGGCGCGCGGTGAGGCGGCAGATCTTTCGGATATCTTTCCAATCGCATCATCGGATGTGTGAGTGGGGATTTCCCATTCTCGCTTCAAGGGGCCATATGTCACAATCGCCAGATCCCTGTTTTGCTTGCGCAAATTGAAAACACATTCGAAATATGCCCCAGAGGCGCGAATTTGACAATCCGCTTGGAGCGAATAGGATATAATTGCAAAATGGGAAAGCCCTAATGTGTGAGTGGGGCGTCTTGGCAACAGGAAGGAGTTGGGATGACCAAAAAATATAAAAAATTGATTTTTATCGCGGCGGGATTGGTGGTCGTTTTTCTGGCGATAATGAGTGGCTGTGCGACCCCGACCGTCACGCCGACGCCGACGCCTACGCGCACGGCGACGCCCACCCCGACCTTGACCCCTTCCCCCACGCCGACGCCGGCGTTTCCCGTCACGATTGGATGTGAGCCAGGTGTGCCCTCGGAGGCTTGTTCGGCCTTGCAAAGCCGGGCGGCGGAGGATGCGGCGCATTTCGCGTGGACGGATGAGCCGGGCGCGGCGGATGTGCGATTGAGCTTGGACGCCGCTCAACCATCGGCGCAGCCGGTGGGGACGTGGGTCTATGCCATTGCCGCGCCCTTCTTCACCGTGGCGTCGGAGGCGAGCTTGGTGGAGGTGCAGCAGGCCTGGCAAGGTTCGCCCTCGGCGGATTGGGGGGAACGTCCCTTGCTGGTCACGACGGAGACGTTGCAGACGTGGTCGGCGCGGTGGGGCGATCCGGCGAGCGGGATCGTGCGCACGGTTGATGCCGCCACCATCCTGACGGAAGCGCAGGCGAGCGATGGCTGGGCGCTGTTGCCCTTTCACGAGCTGACGCCGCGCTGGAAGGTATTGCGCGTCGAAGGCCTATCGCCGGTAGAGAAAGATCCCCAATTGGAGAAATATCCGCTCCAGACGCCTTTCTACATCAGCAGCGCCACGCGCCCGGAGACGATTGCCCTGCTCACGTTGGATGCGCGCGCGTTCGACAATCGCCGCGAGGATGCGATGACCATCGTCGCGATGACGGGCGTGACGGCGATAGATCGCGGCATGGCGCAGCTCATTGCCCGCACGGCCATTACCTATCCGGCCCAGGATGTGAAGCATTGGTTCGCAGACGCCGACTTTGTCCACGTGAGCAATGAAATCTCCTTTAAGCCCGATTGTGCTCCTGCTCCGACTGGCTCCGTATCTTTTTGTGCCCACGACCGCTATATTGAGTTGTTGGAGGAGATCGGAACCAACGTGGTCGAGTTGACGGGCAATCACCTGGGCGATAAGGGCCGGCAATGGATCCTTCACACGCTGGAGATGTATCGTGAGCGCGGGTGGCAGTGGTATGGCGGCGGCGCTGACCTCGCGGATGCAACGCGGCCTCTCACGATCACGCACAACGGCAACCGCATCGCCTTTCTCGGCTGTAATCCGAGCAGCGGGTTCTATGCCGACGAAGACAGCCCTGGCGCCGCGCCCTGCTACGAGCCTGGGCAGCGTGAGTTGTTCCTAAATACAGTCCGCGATCTGCGCGCCCAAGGCTATCTCCCCATTATGACCCTGCAACATCGAGAAGTTGATCAATACACGCCGCCTCCGCTCCATCTCACCGATTTCCACGCCTATGCGGAGGCCGGCGCGGTCATCGTGCAGGGAAGTCAGGCGCACTGGGTGAAGCCCGTGGGATTCCACGGCGAGACATTCGTCCACTACGGGCCGGGTAATTTTTTCTTCGATCAAATGTGGGATACCGCCGTGCGCCAGGGATATGTGACCCGCTATACATTTTTCGATGGCCGATTGTTGAGCATTGACCTCCGCCCCACGATCATCGAGGAGTACGGTCGTCCCCGCCCGATGACGGACGACGATCCCGACCCGGCGGCCAATCGGGTGCAATTTTTGGAGATGATGTTTGAGCTGCAACCTTGAACCGACGCCCCGGCGATGGTTACGCACAAAGGCAACGCCTGGTGAACCAGATTCTCGCTGGCGAATTCCCGAGGAAGGCATGACGACTTGACTAACAACCTTAACAACTCTCATAACTATGTGATCAAATTGGAGGCACGAATGGACAACGACATAATGGCACTGGCACAAACCATCGCCCACGAACTGATCGAGCGCGAGTGGCAGATGGGCACCGTAGAATGCGGCGTCGATGGCGTCATCAGCCACTATATTTTCGAGACCGATGATGGCCCGGCGGTGCTGGGCTACAGCTTAGTGACGGACGATTTGCTGGAGGCCATCGAATTGATGAACTTGCCGCGCCCACAACTTCGCAACGCCGGAAATTTCTCCCGCAAGGCCGCCCGGGCCGCCGCGCGCGCGGGCCTGGGGTTCTTAGGCGTGCAACTCTGCCTGACGGCGTGGGCGGAGGAGTTCACGTTGGATAAGAGCAATCGCCGCCCTGTATATTTGGCCGTCGCGACGAGCCGCGAGGTGTTGGACGAGACGATTCACATCGAGGGTGAGCGGGAGGTCGCGGCGCCCCAGATTGTCGAGGCGGTGCTGCGTATGGCGCAGGATTTACTTGTCTAAGGTAGTTCCTGATTAAAACCTCCCACACATGATGCTTTTTCTTCAGAAAACTGGGATGGTTCATTTTCCAGGATAATTAGGTTTACACTCTGTCAGCGACTAAAGTC
>CAZCAI010000171.1:0-9227 GCA_964496595.1 uncultured Anaerolineales bacterium | reverse complement strand
CCGTACCCACCCTGCCGCCCGGCGTCATCCCGCCGCCGCCCACGCCCGAACCGCCGCCCGACTACGCCGCCCTCACCCGCCCCGTGACCGTGACGCGGCAACTGCCCGTCACCAAGCGCGTCGTGGCCGGGGCCATCGTGGCGCGCGTCAACCGCGAGCAGATCGCCAATCCCCAGTACGGCGCGGTGACCACCGACGGGCAGGCGCCGCCGCCCTTCATCAACGGCCCGGTGGTCAGCGTGGACGTGCTGGTCCCGGAGGATGTTGCGGAGAGCTTGGACTGGGCCGTGTTCAACGGCAAGATGTCCTTGGCCGTGCGCCCCGCCCTGTGGCGCGCGACCGTGGACGCGGGGCAGGCGCTGCCGGAGACGCCGGGCTTCGCCTGGGAGGACTTCAACGCCACGTTCTGGGCCGGGCGCAACGAGGGCACCCCCTAACATGGGCAGCGAACTCGAACGCATCAAGATCGTCATCGGCACCCGCGTCTGGACGGACGCCCAGGCCATCGAACGCGCCCTCTCCGACGTGCCGGAGTTCCAGATCGTCGCCGGGCCGACCACGGCCTCCGGCGTCTACCGCGACGCGACGGAGATGGACGCCGACGTGGTGCTCTTCTCCCCCACGTTGCCCGGCTTCCGGCCCGACCTGGTCAGCGAGTTGCTGCACTTCGACGACCGCCCCATCGCCAGCATCGGCCTGCTGCCCCCGCTGGAATCGCGCGCCACCGAATTGCTGGACTTGGGGATGAAGGGGCACGTCTCGCTACCGCTGGATCCGGCCCAACTGCGGCGCCTGCTGGAGCTGATCCCCGAAGCCGTGCTCCAGGCGCGCGCCGAGCGGGCCAGCAGCAGCTACGTGCCCCTGGATACCCCCACGCTGCACACCGTCGCCGAGGCCGGATGGCAACGCATGGTCATCGCCCTGTGGGGCACCGGCGGCGGCGTGGGCAAGACCAGCCTGTCCCTCAACTTAGCCGCCGCCCTAGGCGTGCTGGGCAAGCGGCGCGTGCTGCTGGCCGACTTGGATATGACGCGCGGCGCGCTGATCCCGCGCCTGGGCCTCAACCCGGAGGGCAACCTGTTCGCCTTGGTCACGGCGCTGCTGCCCGCGTACCTGCGCCAGCAGAGCGCCAGTTGTCCGCCGGACATCTTGGCGGGCAAAGTGCAGCCCTGGGGCAGCCGCCGGGCCTCGCACCTGGACTGCCTGGGTGGGATTCCGGCGATGCACCTGGCGGGCCAACCGCTGTTCCGCGAAGACCCGGCGCGCACCATCGCCCTGATCCGGGCCATCATCGCCACCGCGCGCAAACAATATGACTTCGTAGTGTTGGACCTGGGGCCGGACATCAACAACGACGTGCATTTCGCTGCGCTGGACGCCGCTGACCTGGTGCTCACGGTGGTCCGTCCCGACCTGGCCGATATCCACTCCACGGCCCAGACCGTGCCGCGCCTCAAGCAAGGCTTTGGCGAGGGGATCGGCAAATTCGAGCTGGTCATCAACCAGTGGAGCGCAGAGGCCGGGATTAAGATGAAGGATTTAATCACCACCATCGGGATGAAGAAGTTCGGCCAAGTGCCCTACGACGCGGCCTTCACCCACGCCAACAACCAGCGGCGGCCCTTCGTGCTGGACAAGCCCAATCCCACGTCCGATGCCATCGTCTCGATGGCCACCCGCTTCTTCCCGCCCCTGGGCCAGCTGTGGGTCGCGCGGGGCGGGCGCATCGATGGCGATGCTGCCGCCTTCCGCTCCGTCGAACGCCGCAAAGGCCCCGGCCTATGGCAGCAGGTGCGCGGCGTCTTCGTCGACAACTAACGGCTCGTTGCTAGAAGCTCGTGCTGGAAGCTGGTTACTCGGAGGCTAACACCTCATCCCGCTCCAAGTAACCAGCATCCAGTAGCCAGCAACCAGCTTCCAGCCAACCAGTTCACAAGGAGATTCCCAATGCAATCAACTAGTTCTGTCTTTGCCCAACGGATCGCCGCGCAGGCCACCACCGCGCAACCCGATCCCTATACCGGCCTACTGGCCGCCGCCCGCGAGCGCCTGGCCGCGCAGTTCAGCTTAGAAGCGCTCCGCGCGCCCACCGCCAGCGTCGAGCGCGAGGCCGCCGCCACCCTGCACGCCCTCGTCGAAGAGCAGGTGACCTTGGCCGCGCAGCAGGGCCGCGCCTTCAGCGACCCCGTGGAAACCCTAGTCGTGCGCCTGCACTACGACATCTTCGGCTACGGCGTCATCACCCCCTACTTAGACACCGCCACCGTCGAGGAGATCATGATCAACGGCCCTGACGTCATCTGGATCGACGACGCCGAACAGGGGATGTACCGGGCGGGAGCGCGCTTTGAGAACGCTCGCGAGGTGCAGAAGTTGGTCGACCGGATCGCGGCCCGCTACGGACGGCGCTTCGACCGCTCCAATCCGCGCGTCAACGCCAAGATGCCCGACGGCAGCCGCCTCAACGCCGTGATGGAACCGCTGGTGGACAACGTGCCCGTCGCCGTCACCATCCGCCGCCACCGCCTGGTGGCCCGCACCTTGGATGACCTGGTCTCCCTGGGCACGCTCACCGCCGACGTGGCGGGCTTCCTGCGCACCTGCGTCCTGGGTCGCCTGAACCTGATCGTCGCGGGCGGCACCGGCTCCGGCAAGACCAATACCCTCAACGCCCTGTGCGCCGTCCTGCCCGCAGCCGAGCGCGTGGTCACCGTCGAGGACACGCCGGAGTTGCAACTCGCCCTCGATAACTGGATCGCGATGGTCACCACGGAAGAGACCGAGGAGGGACAACGGCCCATCACATTAGATGACCTGATCATCAATGCCCTGCGGATGCGACCCGACCGTATCGTCACCGGAGAAGCGCGCGGGGCCGAGATTCGATCGGTCTTGATGGCCGCCAACACCGGCCACGACGGCCAGATGCTCACCCTGCACGCCAACGGCGTCCACGAGATCGCCAGCCGCGTGGTGCAGATGTGGCACCTGGCCGATTCGGGGATGGCCCCCGGCGTGGTCACCCGCTACCTGGTGGACGCCTTCGACCTGGTGCTCTACATCGAGCGCATCACCGAAGGCGGGCAACGTCGCCGCGTGGTGCGGCAGGTGGCCGAGTTGCTGCCCTCGCGCCAGATGGAAGGCGACCGGCCCGCCGTCAACGTGCTGTGGGAGGACACCGGCGCCGGTCTGCACTGGACGGGGATGTATCCCAGCACACTGGAAGAGAGCATCCGCCAGCGCACGGGGCAGCAGGTCAACCTGCGCCAATACCTACAACCGCGATGAACCGACACGCTCCAGCTTGGATCGGGCTGGTGGCCCTGGTGCTGGCCGCCGCCAGCGGGACCGCCGTCTTCATGGCCTTTGATCGGTTGACCGGCGGCGCGCCGTATCAGCCGCTGGCTGATGCGGCCCCCACCGTGGTCGTCGTGGTCGTGCCGGGCCAGTCCCTGCCAGACTCGCCGTTGGCCTCGCCCACGCCGACCCCGGCGCTCGACGTGCGCCGGGTCTCCAGCACCGGCGGCTTACCCTTGCTGGTGCGCGCCGCGCCCGGCGGAACCGTCGTCGGAGCACTCCCTGAAGGCAGCTATGTGGCCGTCACCGGCGGGCCCAGCCCCGATGCGACCGGCGCAGCCTGGTATCGCGTCACCCAACACGGCGAGTGGGCCGTGACCGGGTGGGTATCGGGGCGGTATCTCGCGGCGGTGGAATTAGAAACAGTCGAAATGGAGGGGTTGCCATGACCGGCGTTGATCTGCTGCTGCGCCTGATCCCGTCTGGACTGACGGCGCTGGGCGTGGGCTTGCTGACGCTCTCTATGGGCCGGAGCTGGTGCGGCGTTGCCGCGCCTCGCCTCGCCCTCTCCCGCGCCGAACAACGCCGCGTGCGGCAGGCGGTGGCTGAGTTGGCGGCGAGCTTGCACTTTCACTTAGACTGTGGCGCGTCATTGAGCACGGCCTGGCTGTTGGCTCTGGACGAGCACGCCGCCGATTCGGGCCTGCTCTGGCAACGGCTGCGGGTGCATCGGGACCTGCTCACCATCGAAGGGCCGGAGGCCTACCTGCGCACCGTGGCCGCCGAGTTGTCATCTCCGGAGTTGCGCCGCCTGCTGGGGCGCGTCCGGGAGGAGCACCGCCATCAGAACCGGGACACCGGGTCTGGGCTGCTCAATTTCAAATCAGGAGGAGATTACCAATGCGATTTATGTATGGCGCCCACGCGGGTGGCGCCGCCGAATGGCTCGTGGGCCTGATGCTGGTCGCGGGCGTGATCAGTTTGCTGTTCTTAGCGCTCACCGGCGTCGGCCTGGACAGTTTGATAGCCGAGTGGCTCGCGGGATTGCCCGCCCTGTCCGGGGCGTAAGGCGGTCCCTAGATCGAATATTGCCCCGAAAGGGATGTAGCAGGATTCACAGGAAGGGAGAAGGGAGAATTGGAGAAAGGAAGGAGAGATGAACTTCGATGTGGACGTGGTAACGTTCGCCAGCGTCATCACAGGCTTGACGATCTGGTTGGCAGCGCTGGCGAGACTGGACGTGCGCACCCGCGCCGTCCCGGCGTGGGCGACGGCGGGACCGGTGGTGCTTGCGGGACTGCTTCGTATCTTCGTCGCGCCGCCCGATGGGGCCGTCTGGCCCGGCGGCCTGGCCGTGGCCGGGGCGTTGGCGATGGTGCTCGCCTCGGATACCAGGTGGGCCATCTGGCCCGCAGGCATGGCAGCGTTCTGCGCCGGACTGGCGGGGCCGGAGTCGCGCGTGCTGGTGGCGAGTTGGATTTGCAGTCTGATCCTGACGCTGATCGGCGTCTGGGGCGCGGGCGACGGCAAGGTCTGCGCCACGCTGCTGGCCCTGTTTCCCGATGCGCGCCTGGCCTTAGCGCTGGGCGGCGCGGTGGAACTAGGTTGCATCTTAGCCGTGATCCGGCGGCACGGTTGGGCCACGCCGCTGGCGCTGGGCAGCGTCCTCCACGACGTGCGGCGCTTGCGGTTCCCGGCCCACACCGGCGCGCGGGGATATCATCCCCTACTGCCGTGGCTGGCCCTGGGGACGTGGGGCTACCTCGCGCTGCGCGGCGCTGGCGTTTGGTGAGGCGGGGAGGCGAATCGCTTGCCGCGGGGGACTACCCGCCGATGAGATGAGACGACAGACTAAGAACGAATCAAGGAGAAAGTGAGGCAATGACAACTTCAACGACGTGGATTTTTGCGGCCTTAGCCGCCGCCGGGGTGTTGCTGGCCTGGATCGGGGCGACGACGCGGGTCTTTGCGCGGGTCGTGCCCGCCCACCAGCGCGGCGCGTTAGCCCGCCTGGAGGCCAAGTTACAGGCCGCCGACGTGCCCCTCTCGGCCCGCGAGTTCCTACTCACCGGGTTGGCCATCGGCGCGGGCCTGTCCGGCGGGGCGCTGGTGCTCCTGGGGCCGACGGTGCTCTCCGGCGTGGTGCTTTTGATCGGCCCGGTGGTCTACTGGCAGGTCTGGATGGCCCGCCAGGAACGCTTCCGGCGCGCGTACCTCGCCGCGCTCAGTCAAAGTATCGAAACGCTGCTGCGCGCCTACAGCGCCAATCCGAACCTCAACGCGGCCCTGCAAGAGGCGACGCCCTTTATGCTGGAACCCGTGCGCGGCGATTTCGTGCAGGTGGTCACGGCGTTGCAGACCGGGACGGCCATCAGCGACGCGGTCTATCAGGTGGCCGAGCGCCGCCGCAATCCCTACTTCGATATGCTGGCCGAGGCCCTGGCCGTGCGCGAGCAGCAGGGCGGCAAGCTCAAGACGGTGTTGGAAGGGTTACAGAGCCTGATGCGCGGCGTGATGCAGATTCAGAACGAGATCCGCGCGCGCCAGACGCAGCCCAAGTTGGAAGGGGCCATCGTGGCCGTCGCGCCATTTGGATTCCTGGCCCTGCTCAAGCTGGTGATGAGCCAGTACGAAGGCGGCTTTTACAGAACCTTGGAAGGCCAGATCGTGCTGGGCGTCGCCATCGTCTTCTCCGGCGTGGCCTATCTGCTCTCCCAGAAGATCGCCAAAGCGGGACTCGACCTGGACGCTCAGGGGGCGGCGCAATGACATCCGCGCTGTGGTTTGCGTTCTTGGGCGGCGTGGGCACGTTCCTGATCGTCAGCGCCGGACAGCGCCGCGCCCCGCGCCGGGTCACGCTGAGCGGGGGCCTGGAGCAGGTGCAGGCCCGGCGGCCCCTGGTCGACCGCCTGTTCGGCGCGTGGGCCGAGGGCCTGCTGGGACGGCGCAATGCCGCCGACGTGGAGACGCGCCTCAAGCAGGCTGGGTTCTGGCAGCGCGCCGGGGCCTTGTATCCCGACACCCGGACGTTCTACGCCTACCAGATCGCCAGCGCCGCTCTGCTGGCCGTGGTGGGCTTGGGCTTCGGCGTGTTGCTGGCCAGCATCGGGGGCTTTGATCCAGGCCTGGGCTTGCCCGTGGCCCTGGGCGCCGGCGTGCTCGGCTTCTTCCTGCCCGCGATGGATCTCAAGAACCGCGTGGCCCGCCGCGATGACCAGATGATCGCGGATATGGCGTCGGCCTTGGATCGCCTGGCGAACTTTCTGGCCGCGGGCTATCCGTTGCCGCTGGCCATTCATCGCCTGGCCGAGCGCCCCGGCGGCGTGTTTGTCGCCGAGTTGCGCGACGTGGCGGCCCAATACAGCGTCAGCGGCGACCTGGCCGCCGGGATTGACACGCTGCTGGAATCCAATGGCAATCTCCCGCCGCTGATCCCGTTCGCTTCATTGGTCAGGACGGCGGCCCGCCTGGGCGGCGGCGTGGGGGAGCCGTTGCGCGACCTCGCCGCCGAACTGCGCGCGGAGCTGACGCAGCGCATCACGGCGCGCGGCTACCGCAACACGGTCTTGATGATCGTTCCGGCGTTCTTTGCGGTTTTAGCCACGCTGCTGGTGCTGGCCGCCCCCGGCGCGCTGCGCGCCTTTACCAGTCTGGGTTCCGGTGGGTTTTTGTAGGCCGGAATGCTGGCCCGAAAGGAGGTGATGCTCCGGGCTGATATGCCCTCTCATACAAGCGAATACTCAATCCCTATTACATCATATCAAGGAGGCCCGCCAAACCAATCACAGAACCAGCTTACACCGCTCAGGCGCATCGGGCGCCAAATGGTCAACTTTTAACGCAACTCGAAACTTTCAACTAATTTTCACCAGGAGGTAACTCAACCAATGAACATCCGTCGCACTGTTTCTCACACCCTGCCGCTGACGGCGTTGCGCTTGCGCAATCGCGCGGCAGAACTGCCTGTCGTCCGCCGCCTGCACGCGCTGCGGCGCGGCGATATGCCCTCGGCCCTGGGCCGCGAGGAAGGGCAGGGCTTGCTGGAGTACATCATCGCCATCGCGGGCGTCTTCGTGGTGGCCGCGGCGGTGATGGCCCTCTACCGCGCCATTCAGGGCAAGTACGGCGAGGCGACCAACAGCGTCAACTCGCTCGGCATCTCCTCGCCCTAGGCGTTCGCATCAGACGTTTATACCTTGGGAGGGCGGCGCTCCGTCGCCCTCCCGCATCCATCTTGGAGGTGATGGCGATGAAAAATGCGAAACACAAGCAAACGGCGTCCCGGTCGCTTCCCGACGAATCCGGCCAGGCGCTCATCGAGCTGCTGCTGGTGCTCCCGGTCTTTCTGTTCTTGACGGGGGCCATCATCGGCGTGGGCTGGGCCTACTGGGTGCGCTTGAATCACGCGGCCTACGCCCAGGACGTTACCACGATGGCGGGCAAGGCCAACAGCTTAGCGGCCGGGCAGGACTGGGCCGCCCGCTTTATATCCGGGTCTAACGTGGACTTCGCGGAGCAGACGGCGCTCTACCGCTTAGATGTGCCGCGCGGCGTCCACGCCACCGCCCGCTACCAGGCCCCCGCGCTTTTGCTCTGGGACCTGGCCGCCCCGGAGATCACCGCCGGGGCCTTCACCCGCTGGGAGCAGTTCTATCCCGGTCCGCCCCCGCCCGGCGCGTTTGAATAGGGAGGCAGTCATAATAATGAAGAAGCTACGTCTCCCCGACGAACGCGGGCAGGCCGCCATCGAAATGCTCATCGCGCTCCCCGTGCTGTTGCTGATCTTAGCGGGGGTGTTGGGCTTTGGGCGCGTGTTGTTCGTGGCGCTGGCCGTCGACCAAGCCGCTTTCACCGGCGGCCGCTACGCCGCCGAGAGCCTGAATCCCCACCAGGCCGCTTACCAGGCGTATCGCGCCACGGCCTGGAATCTGACCGACAATGGACTGGACGCCACGCAGATGGCGTGGCATCTCTACGCTGATAGTTGGCAGCGCGGCGGCACCGTCGCCAACCGCGTGGGCGTGGCCGTCCCCGTGGGCGACATCCCCCTGGCCCCGCTCATCTTTGGCGGCGAGCGCGTCACGCTGTGGCAAGCCGCCACGTTCCGCGTGCAACGGTGGAAGTCGCGATGGTACTGAGGTCCCGCTTAAATCAGCGGCCCCGGCTGCCCGATGAACAGGGCCAAGTTCTGATATGGCTCCTGGTGCTGTTGCCCGTGCTGCTCCTGATGGTGGCCGTGCTCGTGGACGGAGGGATGATGTACCGCTCCTACCGATTGGCGCAGATGGCCGCCGATGCCGCCGCGCACGCCGCCGCCCAGGAACTCAACGTGGCGCTCTACGTCCGCACCGGGCGCGTGGCTCTCACGCCGGAAGCGGCACAGGTCGCTCAGGCCATCGCCGCGACCAACCTGCGCGGCTCGTTGACCTGCGGTGCGCCCCAAGTGTGGGCCAATCAAGTGGAACTCATCTGCCAGACCGATTTGCAGCCCCTGCTGCTGCGCGGCGTCCCGCCGGTACACGTCGCCGTCCGGGGCCGCGCCCGGCCTGCGTGGGGCGTGATGCAGGAAAATGAGTAGGGAAGCAGGGGATGATGCAGTATGGGGGGCTACGTTATCGCCCCCTTTACTCCCTACTTCTGAATCCCGCTCCCGCTCTGTCATTCACCTATCAAAAACAAAGAGAGAATCAAGGAGAGAATCAATGAAACCTAAATCCACGCTGTTGATTTTGCTGGCCGTCGGCGCGATCTTCGCCGGGGTGCTGCTGGCCGGAGGCGGACAGCTCTACCGCACCCTGAGCGCGCCGCGCATCGATCCGGCCGCGCAGTTGCCTCCGGTCACGCTGGAGCCGCCAACGGCGATACCTCACGCCGACCAGCGCCCGGCGACTCGCGTGCCTCGCGCTGAAGCGCCCACCCCCAGTGAAGCC
>CAZCAI010000170.1:0-9300 GCA_964496595.1 uncultured Anaerolineales bacterium | reverse complement strand
AGGAGGAAGGTTGGCCGCCAGGCCTGTCCAGAGGCCTTTAGTCCTCGCCCCCCCGGCCAAATTCATCCCCAATCTTTCACCCAATTCCCTATATGAACCAATCACAAAACCAAACTGATACGGGAAGTTGTCTATTCAGACCCATCAAAAACCCCCGCCACCGAGCGTAGCTTGCTCGATGGCGGGGGTTTTGGGTTGGTGAGGCGCATCTACAGTATCATTATCATTTGAGCGTTATTGCGTTGCCAAGAAATCACGTTCAATGGCTCCACAAATATCCTCGAAGAATGACTTAGTTGCCCGTTCATCCTCCGGCTGCAGATTCTCCAGGTAAGTCTCAAAGAACGCCCGCGTTGCTTCCTCTTTCGTCCGCTGTTGATTCATCTCCTGCGCTATACCTTCCTCCACCTGCTCAGGAGTCAAGCGAGGGGTGGCAGCTTCTACAGTGACGACAGCGAGGCGATTTCCCTCCTGCGCCGCCCACACCCATGATGGCATACCGTGCTCGTCCTTCCTGGTCATCAGGAAGCCGTCAGACCACTCACTCACCTCGTACCCCGCAGCCTTATGCGCGCTCTCCTCTCGCCAGCGCAGTCTGGCCTTCGTAGCCTCCGATGACTCGGGGTAAACCCACTGGCTGTAGTACAACATGCGGCGCGGTGAAGCGAGATCCGCGTAGGCGGCGTACCCACGCCGAGGCTGCCCCACGAGGGACGAAGCACGCACCAAGGTGATATGAAATGCCTCGCAATTAACCGTCCAGTTGATCTCTCCTGCTTCTCGGATAGGCTCAAGTTGCCCTTCGCACACCTCTACATCCCCACCGCTATAATCCACCAGATCTTCCAAGCGGACGAAAGTCGGACGTGGGGGAGCGGAATCAAAATGTGCTTGCGCCGTAAAGTATGCGCTGAGGGAAAGCAACACAATCATTGGAACTATGACCAACAGTTTAGCCTTCATTCTGTACCTCCTATCAAACGTAGTCAAGAAACTCAATAGACCCAACATAGCGCTGTGTAGTTGCTGATGCTCGTAGCATCCGGCCAGTACTTGCGCCACGTGCTTGGCACGCCTAGTTTGGACTCGGGGTAGATCTGCCACCATGTCCAATTCCCATATCTGCTTGGTTGATGACCACCAGACCATCCGATGGCCCTTTCAGTATAGCAAACGCGAGGCCGCCCGTCTACTGTAACTTCTTACAGGCGCCTCGCTCCCAGCGACGAAAAAACCCGGCCTCAAAAGGCCGGGTTCGTTGTTTGAAGCGCTCTACCGGATCGCTCAGGGGATGATCCCTTGATCCTTCGCCCACATCGCCGCCTCCACCCGTGAAAGTACATCCAGCTTCTCCAGGATGTTGCTGACGTGGAAACTGACCGTGCGCTCGACGATATCCAAGGTCTGGGCAATCTCGTGGTTGGTCAGTCCCTCCGCCAGCAGTCGCAGCACCTCCAGTTCCCGCTCCGTCAGGCCGCCCGGCGGTTCCCCGTGCACCCAGGCTTCTACCTTGCCCGCCACGCCGGGGCTGAAGTAGCGTCCATCGCGCGCCGCCGCCCGTACCGCCGCCACGATGGCCCCCGGCGCCTCCTCCTTCAGCAGGTACCCCACCGCGCCGGCCTCCAGCATGCCGCGCACGTAGCGCTCATCGTCGTGCGCGCTAAGGGCCAGCACCCGCACCTGCGGACGCAATCGCTCAACCTCCGCCGCCACCTGCGGCCCCTCGACGTCTGGAAGCTCGCAATCGACCACGGCCACATCAGGCGCCAGCTCCTCGACCAGCGCCAGCGCCTCCTGGCCGTCCTCGGCCTCGGCCACCACCTCGATATCAGGCGCTCGTTCCAGCAGCACCCGCAGCCCGACGCGGACGGTCGGGTGGTCATCGGCCAAAAGCACGCGAATCACTTTAGTCATCGGCATATCGTCGTGCGAGCGCGTCATCGCTGCAATAGCTCCTCGAATTCCTCAGCCGCGTCGAGCATCCGGCCCGGCTGGCGCGTCAAGCTGAAATACTCCCATTGCGCGTTGTGAGGAAAGTAGTCCAGGAACCAGCAGAGCGCCTTGACCTGCGGCTCCTCGTCGATCACCTCCAGCGCGGTGGTCAACCAGCCCGCCGGATAACTCTGCGCCGGGGGGACGCCCACATCCGGCGCGAAGGTGTTGGTGGAGGTGACGTAGACCGGCAGCCCGCGCGTGGTCGCGTAGGCGTTGATGATCGCCATCCAATCCCGGTAGACGCGGAAGCCGGCCTGGGCGCCGCCCCAAGCATCACGCCGCAGGTCGATGCGCGGCTCGTCGGCGCGCTCGCGGCCCGCCATCTCCGGCGCGTCGGGGCGACCGGAAGCTTGCACGGCGAAACCATCCGGCGCAGCCAGCGGGATGCCCGCCGCCGCCTTGACCCGCGCCGCTTCATCCAGCGCAGCCACCAGGGTATCGAAGTAGTTGAGCCAGGGCGCGTCGATGGCGTACGTCGACTCCCCGTCCTGCTCTTGGTTCCAGGGCTGCAGCGGG
The DNA here is from genome assembly GCA_964496595.1 of uncultured Anaerolineales bacterium. Lineage (GTDB taxonomy): Bacteria > Chloroflexota > Anaerolineae > B4-G1 > SLSP01 > JAAAOZ01. The sequence continues at coordinate 6,789 of CAZCAI010000170.1, read as the reverse complement.
CCGACCAACAGCCGCACCTGGGGATCCTCGGCCCGCATCACCTGGACGGCATTGTCGGTGTGCGTGATCTCCTTGCCGTAGCCATTGAAGACGCGAGCATACCACGTCGGTGAGATGCCCTGGGCATTGTAGCCGCTGCCCAGGACGTAGGCATAGACGCCGTCCAGCCGCTCATCCCGCGCCAGCCGCTGCATATAGCGCAGATACTCAGCCAAAGCCAGTTCGTTGCCCTCCGCTGGCAGGCTCTGGCCCTGATCGTAATCCACGCGCACCAGCACCCGCAATCCCTTCTCCTCGGCCCGCCGAACCCGCGCGGCCAGGGCGTCGATGCCCCAGTAATCCTCCTCGGCCAGGCGAGCGTAGGTCAGTTCCACATCCCAGCCGCTACGCCCGCGCCAATCCCGCTCTGGATTAGCAAACACCACGCCCAGTTTGGTCGGCGTCCGAGCGATGGGCTGCGATGGCGGCGCTGCTCCCACCGTCATGCGCCCCCGCGCGATACAGCCGGTGTGACAATCGTGATAGAAGACCAGCTCGGCCGCACCGTCCTCCGGGAACGTGAAGGTCCACGTCCAGGTCCAGGTGTCACCGGGGTTGATTTTCCAATCCATCTCCCGGATCGACTCCTCATCGATGGTCAACAGCACGTAGCTCCAGGGAACGTCATCCGTCACCCATAGCGTGGTCTCCTGGCCAGGCCGCGGTGCGCTGGGCGCGAGACGCATCCGGGGATAGCCTACGGCGCTGTCTTGTGGAATCAGCGCCACGTGCGTGGAGATGGGCAATAACCAGACCCCACCGGCCAGCATCAGCGGGATGAGGAGCCACCACCAGCGTTGCAAGCTACGTTTCATACATTCTCTCCGAATTCATCTCGCCAAAAACTCCGGTAAAGTCACACTTACTCTGGCAGGACGGGCAGGACGGGCAGGACGAAGCGCACGCAGGTAAACGTCGCTTCGCCCTCGGCCTGGCTTTCGATGGTCAGCTCGCTTCCGTGGCGGCGCAGGATCTCCTCCACCAGCGCCAGCCCCAGGCCACTGCCCTCCACCTTCTGCGGCGCGGCGCGATAGAATCGACGCGTGATGTGGGGCAAGTGCATGGCAGGGACGCCCGGGCCGGTGTCGCGGACGGTGCAGGCCACACTCTCCTCCATTCGCTCCAAGGAGACCACAGCCCCATCGCCGGGCCGACAATACTTGATCACGTTATCCAACAGATTGAGAAAGACCTGCATCAACCGATCCCGGTCTCCGACCACCAGCGGCACGGGGGTGTTGGCTTGCAGGGAGAAGGTGATCTCGTGCTGCTCGGCCCGGGGGGCGAGCTGCGCCACGGCGTGCTCCGCCACAGCCATCAGATCGACCGGCCGCCGCTCCAACCCGGCGCTGGTCTCCAGTCGGCCCAACTCCAGCATCAGTCGCACCAGCCGCGAGAGTCGCTGCGCCTCCGTCTTCAGCATCCGCAGCGACTGTTGGCGAATCTCCTCGGAGATATCGGGAAGCTGCAGAATCTCCAGATGGGTCAGGACCCCGCTCAGCGGCGTGTGCAGCTCGTGGGAGAGGCTGTTGAGCAGGTAGCGGGAGGCCTCTTCGGCCCGCTTCTGGTCGGTGATGTCGAGTAGGAAGGCGATATCCCAATCGCGCCAGGAGGTGACCCACCAGCGGGTGATTTTACCCGAGGGCAACGGGACATTGCGATAACGACCGAGGGCGGACTCAGTCCCTCTTGCCGCCGAGCAATCCTTCTGTAATAGGGCGATCCAATCGGCCTCCGGCAGGGAGCCGGCTGGCGTGCTTAGATTGAGGAGGCAGCGGGCGTAGGGGTTGGCGTAGCAATAGGACGCTGTATCGTCCAGCACCAGCCAGCCGAAGGGCGCACGCTCCAACACCGGCCCCGCGTTTTCGGGGTCGAAGAGCGCGGCTTCCTGCTGCCGCCGGCGGCGCCGGTCGAGCCAGACGACCAGGGCGGCGACAACGCCGGTCACGATAAAGAAACCTGAAAGTATCCAACGTAGATCGATAAAGTGCATAGTTAAGTCAGTGAACGCCATCCTGGGTCATAGATTATCAACTGGAATATGGGTCTTTTAGATTTCGCTGGACAACTCCCTATATAACCCTAAAAGTAGTGAAGATTTACGTGCTTGTGGGGGGTGCAGACCTTTTTCATGTCGTTACTGGGTTCAGGATGGGGATAATATAATTGCACCCAGCGAATTCCTTTAGAGCCTGGAATATCAGTGTACCAAAAACAAAACGAGTTGTCTACTGTAAGAATTGCCAGGATCACCCCGCAAAAAAGAACCGCCGCCGAGCGTAACTTGCTCGGCGGCGGAGGGTTTGGGCTTTGGCGGGAGCGCGTCTGCCGATGCCGCAGCAGGCGCATCCCGTTCAGGATGATAGTCAACCCCATACGGTGAGTCGCAAGGAAATCATTCTGGTATGCCGCGAATCACTTGTTAGCTAAAATCATCTCAAACTCAGCTAAACTCATATCAAGAACTTCCATATAACCATCATCGTCGATAGGGGCAAAAATAAGCGGCTCTAGCATGCCATTTTCGTGCCTGCCGGCTAGCAAAAGACCTCTCACGCCAACCGATAGGTAAGGAGCATCTGAATCCGCCCTAACGTTACCCACATTTCCCCTCTCTTCCCAGATAATAAGCAGCTCCTTCAGATTTCCCTTTAAGGACTCTTCAATTTCCACTTCCACAGGTGTAAAAGGATATCCCAAGTTTTTGTTAGACAATTGCCATTCCTCCGATCTCTTCATAGCTGTCAAATCCTGACTTGAGAGAGCCACTGCGTCTTTTCTTCGAATCGGCTCAACAACGGCGATGACAACATCTTCCATTTTGACAAGATGGTCAAGTGGTTGAAGTAGCTGACTTCGGTACGTTCCTATCCCCTCAAAAGAATTGTCCTCTTGAGGCAATGCTTTCAGTGATCCACCTGCCAGAACACTCGAAAAAGCGCCCCCTAGAATCAGAAGCAACGAAACAAACATAATTAATTTTCTCATTGTTTCCCCCTTTAAGTAAGTGTAGATTGATCTCCTTATCTAATAAAGATCATCAATCGCAATTTCATCACGTGGATAGAGACCACTATAGCATCTATACGATGAGTACAGAACTGTATCACTACCTGAAACGGTCTTAAAATCCACCACATGCCCGAATTCATGCAGGGCAACCGAAGCGATCCGATATTCGGATATCCAATATTTCCAACATGGTTCATCCGTCCAACCTTGAGGAAGATCCTCATCGAATATTATAGAAAACTCTGAGAAATCGCTTCCAGAGTAAGCGTGATAGGTATAAGCAACAGCCCAATGAGGAGGGTCACCAAAACCCACACGCCCACCCTCCCCCGGTGGCGGCTCTACAGGCACCCTCGCTAAATAGAAGGAGGAGGGTTCACCCCACTTGTCTGCCCCCCACATTATATCGTCAGAGAATCCTGACGGCATAGTCCATTCAGCGATTTGATAGTCAGCTTTACCCTGAGGCCACAAGAGGCCCATCCAGTACGGATCTGCTGCATAAACTGCAACTGTCACACCTAAAAAAGTGAGAAGTGCAATTGAAGCAAAGCCAATCCTCTTCAGACATTCTGATTTCATGCTATTTACCTCCCCTAATCACAATCCTACCGAACTTACTAATACGAAATGGCACATTATCATAAAAAGGCCCCTTTCCACCAAATTCTTGCTCATTGCACACGAATTCGATGGGGTAGCCCCTGACGACAAGCTTAATATACCAAACGCCCGGCGGTTTGTCATCGGGAGAACCTCCCTATTTTTCGCCTATAGACCGGGAGTCGCTCTCGTTACTATTCAGACCACGAACATACCTTGTGCTTGAGGGCCCAGCGCGCAACTTCCCGTCGCGAGGACATCCCCAGCTTATCCAAAATATGACTCACGTGATGCCCGATCGTCTTCTCGCTGATACATAGCTCCGTGGCAATCTCAGCGTCTGTTCGAAACGCCGCCACCAAACACAGCACCTCCCGCTCGCGCTCGGTCAGGCTTTCCCAGCGCTGACCTACATCCTCCCACCAGCAGGGAATCCAACTATGCACATTGTACCATCTACCTTCCAGGCCAGTAACGGTAATCCTCCTCAACAATCTTATCCACCACCTCTCCTTCTTCGGTGACGAAGATAAATGAGAGTGGAATCTGATCCGGTCTGGGGAGCCGAACGAATTGGGCGCCCGCCTCCGCAGGCTCTACAACGATGGCATAGGAGGTATCAATTCGCCTCACTTTCTTAACTCGGTGGAGCAAGATCCACAACTCCACTTCCTCCCAGTTGATCAAAGCCTGATGCCGCTCTGGCTCTATACACCCCGCCCTCACACCCTCCGGCAGCGACCACAGCCCACCGAGATCGATGAGATCCTGCTGTATGCTGGCGCTGCCATAAGTCACCAAAAAATCGTGTGCCCATGGATATTTCAGGATTTCCTCGTCGGCGCCCGCATATCGACTTGACTCCCATATTGAAGTTTGTTCTTCCTCAGAAGGGCGCACCCACGAAGGCCCAGATCCGCACATCTCAAATGACACATCTTCCCCTTGAGCTATAATACTGGCGGCGGTTGGCGTAGCTGGCGCCACTGTCGGAGAGGCCTCTGTTTGAGTAAGGGGTGAGGATACTGAATCCTCAAAGCCAGCGGAATTTGATTTTACTGTACAGGCACTTAATACTGCTACAGTGAGTAAAATTGACCAGACTGTGATTGATTTGGATAACATCAAGTGCTCCTTTCCAATCGAAACAATATTCATGGATGAACCTCAACAGGGATCCTGCCCAGATCCAAATCTGCGATCCGGGTGAATGCACGGGGCGTAAGGTCAACCAATGCCGAGCAGAGCGAACCACAGGATCCGCATGCTACATTCATGTCGCAGTAGTATTTCTGAGCAGGCCCGCAATCTTTAACGGTGGTCCACACGCTCTGGTAGTTGCACTTGCTCCTCACCCGAAGCCCGCTGCCACAAGTTTTCCAAGGTAGGGACATACCGCAGCCCGAGTAGTCGCAGTCTGAATAGCCTGATCTATACAACTTAGGCCAAGCTGCATGGTACTGGCTGCTCTCACAATCACCACAAGAGCCACCACCTGTGCTTTCACAGGGGCCATAACCGCTCCCACAGCAGAACCAAGAGGCTGTACCCACGTACACACCGCTTTGTACACCATAATCAGAGCGATTGCTTTGTGAGCATAAATTTTCTCCCTCTGTAGACCGAACTAGCGTGTTTCTATCGAATGGAGTAGGAGCTTCAGCAACATCCATTCTCCTAGATGAACTGCTCCACAGACGAGTGGCGTGGAGACTGCCATCTTCTTGGTAGAGGCCAACAGCCTGCATAAACTGACCCTGCTGAGAGTCAAGCGACTTAAGGTCAACGCCAGGGTTTCCATTTAAGAGTGTATCCGCGTCGATATGGATCAACAGGAGGTCCTCCGCACCAGTGCGAAGAGTGAAACCATCGGCCCTTATGTCATCAATTGTCCCATAGAAGTTGGCAATATTAACCCAGATTTTCGTAGCCGTGATTTCCTCTCCCGTTCTTGAGATGCCGCGAGCATAAATGTAGTCACCCGATTCAACTCGCTCAACCGAGGTTACTCCTCCCTTCCAGAGACGTGTCTTACCTGTAATGATTAACGTAGTTGGCTGCTTTTCGTTCTCTATCGTCAATCTGTTATCTTCGATGTTCACAACATACCCTTCGAGGAAAGTAGTCTCATCCTGAGCTTTCAAGTCCTGTCTGTTGAGAATACGAGATAATTCATTGATAGTGTCAATTTCTTGCGCTGTTGACAGCATACCCAGACCAATCCTCAACGGCAGCGCCAGCAACACGAACACTGAAATGAACTTCAACTTGCGCATTTTCAAACCTCCTTTGTTAGTTAGATTACCCAACGACAAGCTTAATATAACATACGCTCAGAGGTTTGTCCCTAGGGAAAACCCTGGTTTGCGACCTAGGGATTTCCCTAGGTCGCTTGGGCCTCGTCATCCCACAGATCAGCGGGAATATGATCATGAACCCACGCTGCGGCCTCCAATCGGGACGCCACGCCCAGTTTGTGCAAGATGTTCGTCACATGATACTCCACGGTCTTCTTCGTGACAGATAACGTCTCAGCAATGGCTGAGTTGCTCTGCCCTTCCACCAGCCCTTGCAGCACCTCCCGCTCGCGCTCGGTCAGGCTCTCCCAGCGCTGACCTACTTCCTCCCGCCAGCGCTGGACGCGCTCCACCTGCTCCGGGGTGTAGAGCACCTCGCCCTGCGCCGCCCGTCGGATCGCCGCCACCAAAGCGGGCGTGTCCTCGTCCTTGGTGAGGAAGCCCGCCGCGCCCGCCGCCTCCATCTCCGCCAGCAAAGCATCCCGGTCGTGGGCGGTCAGGATCAACGTGATGGTCTCTGGGTGGTTGTGACGCACCCAGCGCTCGATATCAGCAGGCTTGGGGCCGGGCATGATCAAATCCAGCAACAGAATATCAGGGCGCAGCTCGGCGACGAGCTTCTTCGCCGCTGCGCCATCACCAGCTTCTCCCACCACGTCGATATCCGGCGCTCCCTCCAGCGCCGCGCGAATCCCCTGGCGCGTCGGCGGATGGTCATCGGCCAACACCACTTGAATCGTCATTTACCCTCCCTTGCTCAATCGATTTTTACAACAATTATAGTTTACCAAAAACAAGGAAGGTTGTCTACTGTAAGAATTACCAGGATCATCCCCCC
>CAZCAI010000169.1:1434-9557 GCA_964496595.1 uncultured Anaerolineales bacterium | reverse complement strand
GAGCAGGACGGCGCTGGACTAACCATCGAGATGGATGATTTGATATTGGAGTAGCAACGCGGCATCTTTTGATGCGTATCCGCATCGCCGCATGGCGGTGCTTGGAGACGAGAGTCTGCGGGCTGGCCTCCCTCCCTTGGCCCGCAGACTCTTTTTTTCTCCGTAGGTGAATGGGTCTGAATGCCTCCAGTTTTCCCCGAATTTCAAAGAACTCCTTGACATCCTAGAAATTTTCTGCTACACTGTAATCGATAGTTACTTACACACAGTAAGTAACTATCGATTATCCCCAGTGAACCACAAAAGGACATAGCTATGTTGCCTAGAACCATCAACGCCAATCAGATGCGGCTGATTAACCGCTCCGCCATCTTGGAATTCATCCGCCTGAACTCCCCCACCTCGCGCACAGCGATTGCCAAGCAATTGGATGTCAGTATGCCCACGGTCATGCGCATCATCGATGATCTATTTGAAGAAGGGCTGTTGATCGAGGCCGGTCAAGCGCAGCGCGGTATGGGGCGGAAGCGAAGTCTTATTGCGTATAACAAAGCCGCCTACACCATCATCGGCATCGATCTCGGCGGCACCAAACTCTACGGCGCGCTGTCCAATATCGGCGGCGATTTGCTGCACGAGATCACCCTGCAACACCACGAGACCACGGGCGAGGAGAGTTTCGCGCTGGTGGTCGATATGATCGAGGCGCTGCTGGCGCACGTCCCGCCGGGACAGACGGTGCGCGGCATCGCCGTCGGCGCGCCGGGGATCACCAAAAATCGCGCGGGCGTGGTGGAATGGGCGCCCAGCTTGAATTGGCGCGATTTTCCCCTGCAAGCGCGCTTGCAGGAGCACTTTCACCTGCCGGTGTTGGTGGATAACGACGTGAATTTGGCCGTGTTGGGCGAGCATTGGTTTGGCGCGGGGAAAGATGTGCAGAGCATGGTGTTGATCAGCATCGGCACGGGTGTGGGCGCCGGCTTGATCTTGGAGGGCGCGCTTTATCGTGGGCATTCGAAGGCGTCCGGCGAGGTCGGATATATGGCGCCGGATGTTCACGCGCTGGGGAAATCCTACGAGACCTTCGGCGCGTTAGAACGCATCATCTCCGGCACGGGCATCGGGGAGCGGGCGGCCCAATATCTCCAGCAGAACGGCGCAGCGACTGCCGCTTCGGCGCCTACGGCTGAGGAGGTCTTCGCGGCGGCGCGGGCGGGCGAGACATGGGCCGCTGAGATCGTCCAGGAGACGATTGACTATTTGGCGCTCGGCATCGCGAACATTAACACGCTGCTGGATCTGGAGTTGGTCGTCTTATCCGGCGGCGTGGCGCAACAGGCGGACCTGCTGATCGATGGGGTGCGCCAACGCATCGCGGGCGTCATCCCCCGTATCCCAGACATTGTCGCTTCGACGTTGGGCCGCAGCGCCACCGTGATGGGCGCCATCGTCTTGGTAGTGCATGCGACCGATAACTACTATGTCGTCCGTAAGCTTTCGTAGAATTTCGCGACTCATTTTTAGGGCTATCCGGGGAGTTGTCCGGCAAAATCCAAAAGACCCATCAGTTTTAATCGCGAGAGAGGATAGATAATCTAGAGGGTCGTCGGGAAATAAAATGAGGAGATACCGCCTCACCGCCAAGTTAGCCGGTATCTCCCAGAGGTGACAAAGCACGTAGCAGGCCATTCGCTTGCGCGTCCGGCGCTGTTTTGCGTCTTTGCCGTCCCGAATTATATCATATTCGCGACATCAGCAAAGATATTGGCGCGCAGCTCATCACCTTCCATCCAAGTCAGGACCCTCCTATCAGCCCCAAAGGAGGTTGTTATCGAAAGCTGATATGTGAAGTCGGGCAGGATCAACTATCTCTAGAGTTTTACATTAGCCATTAGTAATTGAGGAGGATCTGATGAAACGCGCGTATCTGTTGGTTGTGTTGATGTTGTTGGCCGGGATGTTGTTGCCGGCATGTCAGGCGCCGGGCGGCGAGGAGGCGACGCCGGAGGCTGAGACCGGCGCTGAGGATAGTTCGGTGGAGCTACATATTTTCCACTTCAAGGTGAATTTGCAGACGGAGTGGCAGGCGCTTACCGATGAATATGCGGAGATGAACCCCGATGTTACGTTTATCAACGAGATCATCGGCGGCGGCTCGCAATGGATGCCGATTTTGAAATCGAAGTTCGCGGCCGGGCATGGCCCCGACATCTTCATCGTAGAAGGCCCGGCGCAAGCGGATGTCTTCAGCGATTACTTGTCTGATCTCAGTGATGAGCCGTGGGTCGACCGCGCCGTGCCCTTCGCCCGCGATGGGCTGAAGATCGACGGTAAGATTATGGGGATGCCGGTCAACTTGGAGGGCTACGGGTACATCTACAACAAGGCGATCTTCGATGCGGCCGGCGTCACCGAGCGGCCGCGCACGCTTGAGGAGTTGGCGGCGGCGGCGGAGAAAATCTCGGCGGCCGGGACGACGCCCTTCGGCACCGGCTACGGGGAGTGGTGGGTCAACGGACTGCACCTCATCAACATTCCTTTCGCCCGCCAGGATAATCCCCAGGCCTTCATCGACGCCGTCTATGCCGGCGAGGAGACGATGGCCGGGACGGAGGAGTTCGTCGCGCTCCAGAAGCTGATCGATCTCAATGTGACGCACGGCGAGCGCAATCCGCTGACCACGGATAATCGCAAGCAAGTGGAGATGTTCGTCAACGGCGATGTCGCGATGATCCAGCAGGGCAACTGGAAGGAAAAGGATATTCTGGAGGCCAATCCCGATGCGCAAATCGGTCTGTTGCCGATGCCGCTGAGCAACGACGCGGAGGCCGCCGATAAGTTGGCGGTGGGCGTCCCTTTCTATTTTGTGGTCAACAGCGATTCCCCGCCGGAGGAGCAGGCCGCAGCTCGCGAGTTCCTGAATTTCTTAGTGGGATCAGAGCGGGGGAAAGAGTATCTTGTCCAGGAGTTCGGCTTTATTCCGGCGTATAAGGACATCGAGCCGACTGGACTGGGGGGCATCAGCCAGGATATTCTCCGCTATGCCAGCGATGACAAGACGATTCCGTGGATGTTTGGGCAGTTCCCCGATGGCGCGCCCAATGAGATGTCCGATGCGATGCAGAAGTATGTGGCGGGCGAGGCCGATTGGCCGACGACACTCCAAACTTTGGATGATATTTGGCAGCGCTTGATCGACTAGTGATCGCCTAGACCTAACGCCCTGGCGTGAATGTGCCCTTGCGAGGGTTGCAAAGTTCTTGGATGTTCAAGTTCTCCAATCCTCGCAAGGGCTTTCTTTAAGAATTGAGATGCACATCAATCTGATGGAGGCCTCGTATGTCTTTTAATTCCAAGCGGCTGCAAAATCTCAGAGAGGATATCCTCTTTGTGGGGCCGGCGCTCTTCATCTTTTTGCTGATCGTCGGCTCTTCTTTTGCCTTTGGTATTTATTATTCTTTCACCGAGTGGAATGGCGTCAGCAAGCAAGCCACGTGGGTGGGCCTGGATAACTACCAATATCTTCTTACCGCAGATCCCGGCGTTGCCAATTCGGCGTGGTACACCATCCGCTTTACCCTGACCTGCACAGTCATCTCCAATCTCCTGGGATTGTCGCTGGCGTTGGCCCTGACACAACCCTTCCGAGGTACGCAGATCTATCGAGCCATCTTTTTCCTGCCCAACGTCATCGGCGGGATCATCTTGGGCTTTATCTGGCGCTTCATCTTCGGCACGGCCTTCAATTCCCTCGCCGAGATGACGAACCTCGGCTTCTTCCAACTTCCCTGGTTGGGGACGCCCGCGACCGGCTTTTGGGCGACGGTCATCGTTTTCGTCTGGAAGACTTCCGGCTACTTGATGGTGATTTACATCGCTGCCATCGTCAGCATTGACGAGAGTTTGATCGAGGCGGCGAAGATCGATGGGGCGTCATGGTGGCAGATCACCTGGCGCGTGACCTGGCCCCTGATCGTGCCGGCGTTCACAGTGTGCCTTTTCCTGATGCTCTCCTGGTCATCCAAGTTATTCGATGTAATTTTCTCCCTCACCCAGGGCGGCCCCTATGGCAGCACCCAGGCTTTCGCCTTGAACATCTACAAAGAGGCGTTTGAATACAACAACTACGGCCTCGCCTCCGCCAAAGCCGTGATCTTCTTCATCGTCGTCGGGATCGTTACGTTGCTTCAGGTCAACGCCACGAAACGAATGGAGATTGAACAATGAAAAAGCGGCCCTTTTCCGATCAGCGATGGGGGCGCGTCGCGCTCGTAGTCCCGATCACTCTGTTGGCGCTCATATTTCTCGCGCCCTTTTATCTTGTCCTGGTCAATTCTCTGAAGGATTACGGCGCCGTCCTGCGCAGCGCTGCGTCGCTCCCGCGCCCGGTGGTCTTGGAGAACTACAAAATCGCCTGGACGACGGTGCATTTCCCCTTGGCCGCGTTCAACTCGCTCATCATCACCGTGGTGAGCATCGCGTTGTTGGTGCTGGTCGGCGCGATGGCGGCCTGGCGGCTGGCGCGGGCGCCGCACCGGATCAACCATGCCATTTTCACCCTCTTCGTCGCCGCGATGGTGGTGCCCTTCCAATCAGTCATGATCCCCCTGATGAAAGTCGGCAGCACGCTGAACCTGCTTGACAATCGCCCCGGATTGGTCATCATTTATCTGGGCTTCGGGATGCCCTTCACGGTCTTTCTGTTCCATGGTTTCATTAAGACCTCCGTGCCTCGGGAGATCGAGGAGGCGGCCATCATCGATGGCTGTAACTCGTTCCAAACCTTTTTCCGGGTGGTGTTGCCCATTATGCGACCGATGGTCGCGACGGTCGTCATCCTGCACGCTTTCTGGATTTGGAACGATTTCCTATTGCCGCTGCTGGTCATCTATGATCAGGCAAAGCGCACGATCCCACTGGCTGTTTTCAGTTTCTTGGGCAAATACACGGATCGCTGGAATTTGGCGCTGGCGACGCTCTCTATGGGGATGCTCCCGATTATCATCTTCTTCTTGGCGTTGCAGAGGTTTATCATCCGAGGCGTCGCTGCCGGATCGGTCAAGCGATAAGCCGTTTTAAAATCCCGCTCCGTCGCACATCAGAAACCCAGTAAATCATTGCCGTTGGAGGTATCATGAAATCTCGTTACCGCTGGTATGTCGCTGCCGTGATGTTTCTCTTTCTCCTGCTTCACCAGGCCGATAAACTCCTCATCGGGCCTCTGACCACGGTCATTATGGAGGATTTCCAAATCAATGAGGCGCAGATGGGCGCGGTTTCCAGCCTGGCCATCATCGTCGCCTCGGTCCTCTATCCCCTCTGGGGGTATCTTTACGACCGCTACGCGCGGGATAAGCTGTTGGCGTTAGCCTCCTTCATCTGGGGCGCGACGACGTGGCTCAATGCGCTGGCGCGCACCTTTGGCGCTTTTATGATCACGCGCTCCAGCACCGGCATCGATGATTCCAGCTACCCCGGCCTCTACAGCCTGCTCTCCGACTACTTCGAGCCGCGATTGCGGGGCAAGGTCTACGGCCTGATGCAGATGTCCGGCCCGCTGGGCTTTATGGCCGGCACCGTGCTCGCGACGCAGTTGGGCGGCGCGTGGGGCTGGCGCGGCGTCTTCTTCCTCACCGGCGGCCTGGGGATTGTCGTGGCCGGCGTGATTTTCTTCACCGTGCGCGATGTGCCGCGCGGTAGCTCCGAGCCGGAGTTCCAGAAGTTAGAGACTGCGGATGGGGAGACATCCGAGCGCTATCGCATCGATTGGGAGACGGTGCGCGGGCTGCTGCGCAATCGGACGCTGCTGTTGCTGATGGCGCAGGGCTTCTTCGGCGTCTTCCCCTGGAACGTGCTGACCTTCTGGTTCTTCCGCTATCTGGAAACCGAGCGCGGCTACACCCCGGATCAGGCGATGGGGACGATGTTGGTGGCCATCGTGACCCTGGCGGCGGGCTACTTCGTGGGTGGGACGCTGGGCGACATCTTCTTCAAACGCACGCCGCGCGGACGGGTCCTGGTCGGCGCGGGCGGCGTCCTGGCCGGGGCCGTTTTCCTGCTCGCCACCATGAACATCGCCGTCGACAACACTGTGCTCTTCGCCGTGCTCCTGGGCTTCACCGGCATCACGATGTCCGTCGCCGCGCCCAACGTGATGGCTACCGTCCACGATACCACGGTGCCCGAAGTCCGCAGCACCGCCCGCTCGCTACACAAACTGGTCGAGGATGGCGGCGCGGCGCTGGCGCCCTTCCTGGCGGGCGTCATCGCGATGCGGGCGTCGCTGCACACAGCCATCCTGGTCATCTGCGTCAGCACCTGGCTGATCTGCGCGATTCTCTTCGGCCTCACCGCCTTAGTCGTGCCCGGCGATGTGGAGAAGCTACGACAGACGATGCAACAGCGCGCCAAGGAGGTGAAATCCCATGCCGCCTGAACACGACAACCCCACCATCGGCGTCGGTATCATTGGCTTGGGCGTGCGGGGCGTCGCCTGCATCGCCCGCCTGATGGCCGATCACCCGGAGATCGGCTTCGAGATCACCGCGCTCTGCGACCGCAATCCGCAGCGTATCGCCGAGACCGAGGCGGTCGTGCGACAGCGCTACGCGGCGCACGGCAAAGACATCGCCCCCAAATGCTACGCGGACGGCCTGGAGCTGATCGCCGATCCCGATGTGGATCTGATCGTCATCACCTCCATCACCGACACCCATCGCCAGTTCGCCGTGCCCGCGCTGCGCTCCGGCAAGAAGGTCTACTGCGACAAGCCGCTGGCCCAGAACGCCGAGGACGCCGTCGCCATCGTCGAGGCCGAGACGGAGGCCCAGAATCCGCTGATCATGGGCTTCACCCGCCGCTACGAGACGCCCTGGCGGCGGGCCTACGAGTTGCTCCAAGAGGGCGTCATCGGCGATTTGATCATGCTCCAAGTGCGCGACATCATCCCCTATCACCGCTACCTCACCGCCTGGTGGCGACGCCGGGCCTGGTCGGGAGGCGCGCTCAACGACAAAGGCAGCCATCTCTTCGACGTCTTCAACTGGTTCACGGGCGCTCAGGCCCTCAAAGTACACGGCTTCGGCGGACGCTCGGTCATCCAGCCTGACCCGGAGGCCCCGCCGCGCTGCCGGTTCTGCGACCGCGCGTGTCCCTATCGCCGCCGGGAGCCGGACTCCGCCGCGCCCGCCGCCCGCGATATGCACGCTCACTTCGGCCCCTCCTGGCTGGCGGAGCAAGACGAGAAGCATGCGGACGACATCTGCGTCTACACGCCCGGCGCCGATCTCTATCACAACGGCAGCATCCACTTTTCGTATGATAACGGCGTCATCGCCTCGTACTTCTACACCATCTTCGGCCCGCCCGCCGAGGATCAAGAGACATTGGAGTTGGTCGGCGCCAAGGGGCGGCTGATCCTCACGCGCCAGACGGGCAAGCTCGACATCGTGACCGATCACGGCGCGACGCATCAGGTGTTGGATTGCCGCGACGAGCACTTTGAGGACTCGCACTTCGGCGCCGATATGGCGCTGGTGAAAGAACTGCGCCGTTTTTATGACGGCGCGCCGCCCACGGTCTCGGCGCGGGCCGGCCTGGAGGCGACGCGCATGGTGATGGCCGCCCTGCGCTCGATGGACGCCGGCGGCGTTACGGTCGCGCTGGAGGAGATTCCAAATGCGCGGCTATGAGGGTCTGAACGTCTACTATGGCGATCTCCACAACCACTGTGACATCTCCTACGGCCACGGCAGTTTGGAGACCGCTTTCCGCAATGCCCGCGAGCAGTTGGATTTCTGCTCGGTGACGGGGCACGCGCTCTGGCCCGACATGCCCGCTCCCGATCCGACCATCCAGTACATCGTCGATTTTCACGAGGCCGGCTTTGCGCGCTTGCGCGAGCAGTGGGAGGCCGTGCAGCAGACCACCGAGGCGTTTCATCGCCCCGGCGACTTCGTGACTTTCCTCAGCTTTGAGATGCACGGCTGCGCCGACGGCGATGTCACCATCGTCTATCCCGGCGCGCGCGGCGAGATTCTGACAGTCGATGGCCTGCCCACGCTCCAGCAGCGATTGCGCGCCCTGCACGCCCAGGGCGTCCGCGCGCTGGCCTTTCCGCATCA
>CAZCAI010000169.1:0-1334 GCA_964496595.1 uncultured Anaerolineales bacterium | reverse complement strand
ATCCCGGCAGCTACGGCCACGGTCGCGCCGGCGTCTGGGCCGCGGCGAAGACGCGCCCCGCGCTCTGGGACGCGCTCTGGGCGCGCCGCACCTACGCGCTCACGGGCGACCGCATCGCGCTGCGCTTCGCCATCAACGGAGCGCCAATGGGCGCGGTGCTGCCCGCATCGCAGAACGACCGGCGGGAGATCGACGTGCATGTCGTGGGCGGCGCGCCCCTGGACTACGTGGACATCGTCAAGAACAACGCCCTGTGGCGACGGTTCTCCCGTTGCGACGTCCCGCGCATCGCTGATCCCGGCGACAGCCTGCACACCAGGCTCTTCCTGGAGGTCGGCTGGGGCGAGCGCGGCATCCGCGCCGATTGGGACGTGCGCTTCGGCATCAGCGCGGGGCGCGTGCTGACGGTCGAGCCGCGCTTCCGTGGCCCGGAGGTCGTCGCCCCGACGGAGATCGACGCGGCGCAGGACGACATCCCGCTCTCGCATTGGGAGCGCGAGGGCGAGCGAGGCGTGCGATTCCAGACGACGACCTTTGGCAATCCCAACAACCGCACGCCGGCGATGCAGGGCATCTGCCTGGAGGTCGAAATGCCGCCGGACGCCGAGGTGCAGGCCGAGATCAACGGACGGCGAATCGCCTATCCGCTGACCACGTTGCTGGAGGGCGCGCGCGCCGGGCGCCTGGGCAAAATCGCCTCGCCCGCCTATCGCTTCCACCGCGCGCCGCGCCGCTGGGAGTTCGATTGGCGCTTTGATGTGGAGGATATCGGCGCGCCGGGCGACGTCTATTACGTCCGCGTGCGGCAGCTCAATGACCAATGGGCGTGGAGTTCACCAATCTGGGTGGACGGAAGGTAATCTTAGAAACGCCCTCTTGTTAAAAGCCCCGTTGGATGTATACTCAGGCCTTGCGATTCGCGATTTTCGCGATTTTCGCGATTTTCGCGATTTTCGCGATTAATGAAAGCATAGCTTGGTATACGGAGGCTATATGACAACGGTCACACAGCAAATATCGGCGCGGAAGAACGCGCGTTGGCTCAACACCGCAGCGTACTATCTGAGTTTTGTCTTATTGGGGATGGGCGGCGCGATCACCGGGCCGTTACTGGTGAAGCTGGCGGCGCAAACCGGCTCGGAACTTAGCCAGATCAGCGTGATCTTCACCACCGGGTCGCTGGGCTATTTTGTGGGATCAGCCCTCGGCGGGCGGCTCTACGATAAGCAACCGCCCCATCGTCTGATGGCGGCCCTGCTGCTGCTGGGGGCGAGCGTGACAGCGCTGGTGCCGCTCACGACCTGGCTCTGGGCGCTCAGCGGGCTGTTCTTCCT
>CAZCAI010000168.1:0-9623 GCA_964496595.1 uncultured Anaerolineales bacterium | reverse complement strand
TTTAGTTCAGAGAAGGAGAAGCGATGAAATTTATGATCGGCATTGCGAGTCTGATCTTTGGCCTGGTGTTGTTGCTGTGGTTGGGATTGCAGATCAAGCCCGCGCCCTTTCCTGCGTTTTCGCAATCGACGCCGGAATTGGAGACTGCGCCGCTGCCCGATGATCTACCCGCGCCCGTGGCGCGCTTCTACCGCGAGATCTACGGCGAGGAAGTTCCCGTCATCGAATCTGCCGTGATCTCTGGCCGCGCCACCTTACGCCCGATGGGCAACTTCACCTTTCCAGGGCGCTTTCGCTTCACGCACATCGCCGGGCAGTCCTACCGCCATTACATCGAGCTGACCCTCTTCGGGCTGCCAATCCTGAAGGTCAACGAGCGCTACATCGATGGCGAGGCCTTGATGGAATTGCCCTTCGGCGAGGAATCCGGCCCCCACATCGATCAGGGCGCAAATCTGGCGCTGTGGGGCGAGGCCGTGTGGATGCCCGCCCTCTGGATCACCGATCCGCGCGTGCGGTGGGAGCCGGTGGACGATGAGACGGCGGTCTTAGTCGTGCCGTTCGGCGCAGGGGAAGAGCATTTCGTTGTCCGGTTTGATCCGGCGGATGGCAGGCTGCATCTATTGGAGGCGATGCGCTACAAAGGCGCGGCAGACGAGGGGAAGACGCTCTGGCTAAATGAGGCTTTGAGTTGGGGCGAGGTCGACGGTCACAAAATCGCCACGGTCGGCGCGGTCACCTGGTTCGATGATGGATCGCCTTGGGCGGTCTTCACCGTCGAGGAAATCGTCTATAACGCGGATATTGATACGTACATCCGCGCGAAAGGGCCGTAACGACATAGCATTAGACATAGCATTAGACATAGCATTATTAAAGGAAAACGCAATGACCTGGCAAATCACACAACGGATCATATTATCTCTGCTGCTCGTGACCTTATCGATGTGGCTTGTCATTCCGACTGCGGGAGCCCAAACACCCGATCTGGACGCCATCGATGCCTTCATCGAAGCCCAGATGCACAAGCACGCGCTACCCGGCGTAGCGATTGCCATCACTCAGGGCGATGAGATTCTCTATCTTCAAGGCTATGGGAAAGCTGGACGCAATCGGGAGATGACGGCGCAGACGCCGCTCTACATTGGATCGGTCTCCAAATCCTTCACCGGCTTGGCCGTGATGCAACTGGTCGCGCAAGATAAAATCGATCTGGATGCGCCGGTGCGGACATACCTGCCCTGGTTCGAGGTGGCCGACGCGGCGGCATCGCGCGAGATGACGGTGCGCCATCTGGCCCATCACGTCAGCGGCCTTTCGGATGCGGGCTTCGATACCGTGCTGCCGCCCGACATCAGCCGCGAGGAGGCCGTGCGGCGGCTGCGCATCGCGCACCTGACCGCGCCCCTGGGCCAGACCGCCCAATACTTCAATATGAACTACACTACCCTATCACTGATTGTAGAAAAGGTCACCGGCCAATCCTACGAGGAGTACGTGGCGGAGCATATCTTCGCGCCGCTGGAGATGGAGCGGAGTTTTACTTCGCCGGACGAGGCGCAAGCCCACGGCTTGGCGCAAGGATACAGCCGCTTTTTGGGCATTCTGACGCCTCGCCAACAAGTTTTCCGCCCGGCCGAGCTGGGCGCGGGCTATTTGATGTCCACGGCCGAGGATATGGCGCATTTCGTCATCGCCCAGAACAACGACGGGCGATACGGTGAAACTAACGTACTTTCCCCGGCGGGCGTCGCCCAGATGCATACGGCGGGCGATTACGAGGGCTTTGACTACAATATGGGATGGCACATCGACGAGCGAGACGGCCTCGTGCAGATCTCCCATGGCGGCGCCAACGAGTGCTTCAAGACCGAGCTCTTCATGTACCCGGAGCGCGGTCTGGGGATCGTGATCCTGATGAACCAGGGCTATCTCGTGGATGCGTTCATCTCACAGCCGCAATTGACCGCGGGAATCGTCGCGCGGGCGCTGGGGAACAGCGAGCCGACGAGCAACGCGGAAGCATCTCCGGGGCCATCGATGCAGGTGATCGGTGCGGGGATGCTCATCGGATTCCTGCTCACGGCGGGTTTTATGCTACGTAGCGCGCTTAAGTTGCCCGCGTGGACGCGCGAGGTCGCCGCTATGGCGCCGCGCAAGCGCGCGTGGGACATCGCCTCACACTTCATCATCCCCACCATCATCATCGCCGTGGGGATGTGGCAAGCGGCGCAGCTTTTTGGGGATCGCTTCAACTTAGCCGTGATCGGGCAGGTGATGGTGACCCGCATTCCCGATATATTCACCTGGCTGTTGGTGGGCACGCTGCCCGATTACGCGCAGGGGCTGTTCAAGGTGGGATGGCTGCTGCGCCATCGCGAGTAGGAGCAAGCCTGGCGGATAAATTCGCGGAACTCCAAGCCAACGTCTCGCCGGATTTGACAATCCGGCAAAAACTTTTTAAATAGTGTCAGCAACGCTACGAATTTTTCAAGATGGAACGCTTTTAGGGCGATGGATATTATCACTTAGGAGACTATGACATTCGAACAACATTATCACGCTCGCGATGAAGTGCATCGGCAAGCGCTGAACTTCTGCCCACACTGCGGCGCCGAGTTGACATCGCGTGAGGCCTTTGGCCGGACGCGACGCTACTGCCCACGCTGTGAGCGCATCATTTTTCAACAGCACAAAATCGCGGCGGGAATGCTCCTCACCGACGACGCGGGGCGCGTACTCCTCGTCCAACGGGCCTTGAACCCCCATCGCGGCGCTTGGACGCTGCCCGCGGGCTTCGTCGAGTATGACGAGGCCCCCAGCGACGCAGCCGTCCGCGAGACATGGGAGGAGACAGGCTTAGATGCGGAGGTCGGCGGGCTTGTGGATGTCGTCGCCGGGCGCGAGCATCCCCGCGGCGCGGATATTGTCATCGTCTATCACGGGCGGATCACGGGCGGCGAGCTGATCGCCGGCGATGACGCCGGCGCCGCGGGCTTCTTCGCCCCCGATGCGCTGCCTCCGATAGCCTTTCGGGCTACTTCCCGCGCCATCGAGCGCTGGCGCGCTGAATTGGAGGCCGCTCTATGAAGCTGAAATTCCGCGCCGTGCAACACTTGCTATGGCTAGGGATACTGATGTTGCTCCCCTTGAATAGCTGTGTGGCCTCGAGTTCGATGGCGTTCGTGACCCGCGCCAATTCCCCCTTGGGCTTCGCCGTCCCGTCGCCGACGCCCACCGCGACAGCCACAGCCACCCCCACCGCGACCCCCACCATCACACCGTCGCCGACCCCCACGCCAACCGCGACGCCGACAGCGACGCCATCGCCCTCGCCGACAGCGACGCCGACGCTGACGCCGACGCCCACACCGACTGCAACGCTGCCGCTCACGCTCACATTGACGCCCACGACCACGACCACGCTCCCCATCACCGCGACGCCCGTTATCTCGCCGCTGCTCTCTCCGCTGACGACGCCCACGCCGCCCCCGACGCCGAGTCCCACACCGACCTATCCCCCGCCGCCGGAGGAAGTCCACGTCCCCATCTTGATGTACCACTACATCTCGGAGCTGCCGCCCGATGCCGATGTCTATCGTCGGGATCTGACAGTTCCGCCGGAACGTTTTGAGGAGCATCTGCGCTATCTGCAAGATGCGGGCTATCAGACCGTTACATTGATGGATCTCTACGAAGCGCTGGAGCTTGGCAAGCCGCTGCCGCCCAAGCCCATCGTGCTCACCTTCGACGACGGCTACAAGGACGCCCTCACCGAGGCGCTGCCGCTTCTCCAGGCGTATGGCTTCGTGGGGGAATTCTTCGTGTTGGCGACGCCCGCGCACTACGAGGCTGAGCACTATCTGACGTGGGCCGAAATGCTGACGATGGCCGAAGGGGGGATGCAGATTCAGGCGCACGGGCGCGATCACTATGATCTCACCAGACGCACCTATGATTTCTTAGTCTATCAGATCCTGGGATCGAAGGAGGCCGTCGAGGCGCACACCCAGCGCCCCGTCACCTTCTTCTGCTATCCCTCCGGGCGCTACGATGATGATACATTGGCGGTCGTAGCATCCGCTGGCTATCGGGGCGCGGTTACCACCAAGTGGGGCGCGACGCAGCGGCTGGACAATCGCTATACCTGGCCGCGCATCCGCGTGGGCGGCAATTGGTCGTTAGAGGATTTCGTCGCGATTTTAGAGGAATTGCAAAGAGCACACCACAAGACAAGTGAAGAGGAATAAGACAATGCGCAAAAAATCGTTATTGATGATCGCCGTTGGCGTCTGGCTCTTGATCGTGCTGGCGTGCAACTTCCCCGGCATCGCCGAGCCGGCGCCGACGCAAACACCCATCGTCTATGTGACCGTCCTGGTCGCCACGCCGACGCCGTCCGAGAGCGCGCCTACGGCAACTAACGCCGCCATCGAGCCAACGCCTACCGACGTCCTGACCGCCACCGCGACAATCACGACGACGCTCACACCGACGGCGACAGCCACACTCACCGCCACAGTCAGCAGGCCCACAGCGACGGTCCCGCCCGGCCCGCCGCTGAGCTTCGATGATCCGCCATGGGAGTTCGTGGAATGGCATCCCATCTCAGAGACAAGCGATTACGAGGGTATTATTCGCTACCACGTCATCGGCGGCACACCGCCCTATCGCTCACAGTTGGAAGATGGCTCCATCTTCGAGGAGCTGGAGGTGACCTTCCGCTGGCGATTGTGCGAGCCGATGCCCGCCACCGCCCGCGTTTGGTCGGCCGATGGACAAACGGCAAGCACGGGAATCTGGATCTGGCCAGTGGGCTGCGAGGAATAATCGCGCCGCCCGGCCAATCAAGGAAGACATTTGCTCAATCCGATCAGCGTGGTAAAATTTGAAACGTACGGCATATCCGTCGCTGATATTTTAAGGGGGAGAAAGCATGAGCGGAGATCTCAACACAATTCTCAACGAATGGCTGAAGACCGTCAGCGAGTTCATCGCTCGCTATAAGGGGCTGCCGGTTCTCATCGGGGTCGGTTTGGTGCTGCTCAGCTTGATCTGCAACGTTTTGCCGCCGTGGCCCGTCATCGGATGGCTGGCGCGAACCAATCTACTCCTCCATCTGGGGGTTATCGTCGGCCTGATCAGCATCCTGCTGGGGGATGCGTTGTAGCCTCTCAAAGGGACACAAACGCGCAACCTGCATCCTCCCGCTAGGCGGGAGGATTTATTTTTTCGTCTCAGTCTGCTCCCGTCCCCCGAACGATGCGCCCAGCACGCGCTTCGCGAAGCGCAGACTCCTCTCCAACGCCACCGGGTCATCGATCTCCAGCACCAGCCAGGGCTTGCGAGAGAGATTAGAAACCACCGGCAAGATGCGCGAGAAGTCAATTGCGCCGCCGGAGACGTTGAGCGCCAGATGTTCATCGATCACGCCCAGCGTGTTGTTCATGTGAATGTGAACGATGTACGGCTCCAACACCTTGATCCACTCGTCGAAGGGATGCGCGTTGTTGTATAAATAGATGTGGCTGATATCCAGGCAGATGCCCACGTTGGAGATGGACGCCGGGATGCCCTGCATAATCTCTGCCAGAATCGCAGGTGTGGGATCCCACATATTCTCCACCACCACCCAGAGATCCCGCTCCGCTGCTTCCTCGCCTAAGGCCGCCCAAAAGGCTTGATCCCGCTCGATGTATTGTCGCCGGTAGCGCTCGTTGCGAATCATAGGCAGAAAGCTCGTGTGAAAGACCACCTTGCGCGCTCCCAACTCCCTCGCAATATCTAAGCTCAGTCGATAGCGCTCCTGGGTTAAGGCGATCACGCGCGCATCCTCACTCGCGCCTGACATATCGAAGAAAGCGCCGTGAAAGCTCAGCGGGCCATCAAAATCGCGTAGGAGATGCTGATATTCGTTCAGCAACGCCCGCCAATCGCCATCCAATATCTGAGGATGGGAAAAGGCTTGGATTTCTATTCCACATCCATAGATATCAGCTAAGCGTAGATGCTCGCGAATATCTTGCCGATACGCTGCGACCAGGACTGTGCTCATAAATCACATTCTATAATTACTAAGATAAAAGAGCAAGTCGTGCTTGTTTGTGATCATCTTTAGATTTAGCGTAATCGTTTAGTCTTGAGGTGCAACGCACTTTTGGGCTTGTCACCACGCATATACTGCATGAGGTAGCACCTTTCCTTTAAAAAGTTCAAGTGCGTTGCACCTTAGTCTGCTCAGAAAACTAAACAGATACGATTTAGCCTGTGCTGAGGCATTGACAATCCAGCCTAAAACCTTGCCCATAACGCTATAAACAATGCTCTAAAATTCATACCCCAACGGTTTTATGTGCAGGGTTTACAAAGTTTTGAAGTGTGCTATAATAAAGCGCGAGGGGATGATTGGATTCGACGGGGAAGGCAGGTTGTGGGTTGCGAGCCGGGGAGGCTCCGTCCCCGTAACCCCAGGGGCAAATCAAAACAAATGCCAACACTATGGCGAATAACTGGGCTCCGGTGGCAGTAGCTGCGTAAGCAGTGAGGCCATAAGGACCCAAAACTGATCGGAAACGATCACGCCCCTCCGGCATCTTGCAGGTGTGTCGGAGTGTGGTGACATAAAGTCTGCATGCACGCTTCCAGACGCCGATAAGGGAGTCTAAGATCTATCGGCTGGACCGGATGGGCGCGGTCGGGAGCGACCCACCGGCCGAGATTGAAATCCCTGACTACGCTCGTAGAGACTCACAGTCGAATTCTTCGGACGCGGGTTCGATTCCCGCCATCTCCACTCAAGGGCCGGTATAAGATCTTATACCGGCCCTTTTCACTTTCCCCACTGCCCAAGATCGAGGGGGATCGTAAGTACAGAGAGTGCATACAACTATGTCCTCGGAATCGATAGAGAGCACATCCAAAGGGAAAATTGTCCTGCTAAGCGGCGAACGCCAAATCGGGAAAAGCTCGCTGTGCTTGCGCTTGGAGCAAAAGCTCCATGAAGCTGGCATCGAGGTCTCTGGAATTGTCACGCAGCGCGTTGGCCCCCACGAGTTGGAGGTCAAAGAGTTGCGCACACAAGCCTGCTATGCGCTCACCACACAGCGCCAGGCGGCGGTTGAGAATGATTTGACATTGCCGCAGTTCCAGATGGATCCAGACGCGATGGCGCGGAGTATGACGGCAATCGCAGAGAGCTTCCCTACAGAGATTTTCATCTTGGATGAGTTGGGGCCGTTGGAGTTGTGTCGAAAGCAGGGGTGGTATCGAGCGCTCTATCTGCTGAAAAGAGCGCGCTATCACCTGGCCTTCATCGTGATACGCCCCGAACTTCTCGTCGAGGCGATGTGGCAATTGCCACAGGTCTCCTATACGGTGATCACCGTGACGAAGGAGAATCGCGATCACTTACCCGCAAGCTTGCAGGGGATTGCTGTGACGGCTTGCCAGCCGCCTATCCCATTTGATTGAAAACCGCAGGCCCAGGAGTTGAATTGGAGGAGCTGATGCGTACATGGCCGATTATCGGACATGATTGGGCGGTTCGCCAATTGCAGATGGCGATCATGCACGGCGATGTCCCCCACGCGCTGCTAATCACGGGGCCGGAAAGCGGGGGCAAGACGACGGTGGCGCACACGTTGACGCAAGCGCTGTTGTGCACTGCCGAGCCGGAGAAGCGCCCCTGTGGCGCGTGTTTGGCGTGTCGCAAAGTCGATTCCGGCAACCATCCCGATGTGATGACCATTGGGCCGGAAGAGAAAGGGCGCGCGCTCAAAATTGAGTATATCCGCGCGGTGGAGCGCTTCCTGGCGCTGACGCCCAATGAAGGCGCACACAAAATCGCGCTGGTGCGTAACTTCGAGTTGGCAAACCGCAGCGCGGCGAACGCGCTCCTCAAGACGTTGGAGGAGCCGCCCGCCTACGCGCATCTCATCCTGATGGCGACGAACACGGCGAGTCTGCTGCCGACGATTATCTCGCGCAGTCAACAGATCAACCTGCGACCGCTCGCTAAATCCATCATCGAACAGGCTTTGATCGAACGATGGGAGCTAACGCCGGAGCAGGCGGAGCGCTTGGCGCGCATCGCCGGCGGTCGGTTGGGGTGGGCCGTCCGCGCGGCCACGGAGACGGCCTACTTAGAGCGGATGGATCACGCGGTTGCGACCCTGCTCGATCTCCTCCACCAGGACATTCCCACCCGCTTTGAGGCGGCGGAATTGTTGGCGAAGGATGACGCTCAATTGGCGGACGCGCTGGAGTATTGGCTCACGACGTGGCGCGATGTGCTGTTGATCCAGGCGAACAACCTCGCCGCCGTCACCTATCGCGAGCATCAAGCGACGCTGCAAACCGTCGCCCAGCGCGTGGAAATTTCCATCACGGTGGAGGTCCTCGAAATGCTGGAAAAGGCGCAGATCGCACTCCAGCAAAATGCCAACACGCAGCTTCTGATCGAAAATGTTGTCTTAACCTTGCCCTATCTGCGAGGACTTGAGCCGGCGCCAGCTCAAGCAATCGAAATCTAACTCACTATTAAGAAAAGCCCCCCGCGATTTGCGGGGGGCTTTTTGAGCATTTAGCCATACGCGATGACTCAAGTTACTTCAAGCAATTGAGGCCCATAATTTTAGACCTCGTCTTGTCGTTGTAAGTACATGTAGTAGCCGCCATAAAAAAGCGCCGCCAATAACGCCGTCACGCCCCAAACAGGCAACCCGGCTCGGAGCACTTCCCAAATGCTGGCTCCCATCGGGAGAGTCCAAAGGGCGATGTAAGCGGTCAACGCGCCAAACACGATCACCACCGTTCCGAATAGCCAATACGCCATCAATTTGAGTTGCTTTTGCTTCTTCTCTGACATCTTCTGCCTCCTTGAAAGATTAGCTTGAAAGATTAGAAAGAACCTGGAAAGACTAAGACGAAAAAACTTCGGGATGAGGGGGGAGTTAGCAACCTTCACGCCGAGGGCTTCGATTCCACCGCAAGACGCACGGCTGTCCGTTCTCGGCCTTCGATCATCACCTCAGAAAAGGTGGGCACACAGCAGATCTCGATGCCATCCAATTGCAGGTATCCGCGCGCAATAGCGATCGCTTTGATAGCCTGATTGACCGCTCCGGCCCCGATGGCCTGGACATCGACACGGCCCTGCTCCCGGATGATCCCCGCAATGGCCCCCGCCACCGATGTAGAACGGGAATTCGCCGCTACCTTGATGACGTTCATTCGAACCTCCTTGATCGAGCTTGATCGAGCTTGATCGAGCTTGATTGAGCTTGATTGAGATGGAATGTGCCACCCAACCCCCACATTGAAAATAACCCTCTCCACTTACTTCATTATAGGGATATTGAACCAAAATGACAAGGACAATCGGTGTAGGGTTTCTCGTTTTGCAATTATACCCTATTTGCTCCAAGCGAATTGTTAAATCCGCGCCTCTTGGGCATATTTCGAACGTGTTTTCAGCTTGTGCAAGCAAAACGGGGATCCACGATCCTCTTGGAGCGAGAATGGGAAAGCCCTGGTAACGGGCAAAAGAGGCCGTTGCGAGCGAGCTTTATGCGGGATGCGCAATGAATCAAGGGATCAAAAACAACCCATAAAACGGTGAAGTT
>CAZCAI010000167.1:0-9634 GCA_964496595.1 uncultured Anaerolineales bacterium | reverse complement strand
GCCTGTCTCAGGACTTCAGTCCGGTCTTTTTACAAAGAGCGCCGATTTGACGGGGCCTGAAGTACCCTGGAAAGGCCGTGTGGCCAGCCGTCCGCCTACGCGGACGGGATTGCGCCCTCGCAGGAGGTCGCCCGGCGCGATAGTGCCTGTCTCAGGACTTCAGTCCGGTCTTACACCAACGAACGCCCGCCATCAACAAAATAGACGCTGCCGGTGAGGAAATCGCTCTCGATGAGGAAGGCCATCAGTTGGGCGACGTCCTGGGGACAACCGACGCGCTTGAGCAGGGAGTTCTCGACAGCCCACTCGCGCTTGGATTCCGGGCAGTTTTCCGGCAGGAGCACGGTGCCCGGCGCGATGGCGTTGACGCGCACGTCGGGGGCCAACTCCACGGCCAGCGATTTGGTCAAGGAGACGAGGCCCGCTTTGCTCGCGGCGTGATGGGCGTACTCCGGCCACACCTGGAACGCGGAGAGATCGGTGATGTTGAGGATCACGCCCGCGCCCTGCTCCAACATCAGCGGGGCGACGGCCTGCGCACAGAGGAACGGCCCCTTGAGATTGACGCCCAGCGCCAAATCCCACGCCTCCTCGGTGATCTCCAAAAATGGCGACTTGAGCCACACCGACGCATTGTTGATCAGCACATCCACGCGGCCAAACGCCTCGACGGTGTGCTCCACCAGGTTCTGTACCGAGGCCTTCTCCAACACCTCGGTCTGTGTCGCCAGCGCGTCCACATCGTGCTGCTGGATATCGGCCAGGGTCGCCTGCCACGGTTCATCATCATTATAATAGCTAAACGAAATATGAGCGCCGCGTTCGGCCAGATGCAGCGCGACCGCGCGCCCCACCCGCACCGCCGCGCCGGTGATTAGGACAACGGAATCTTTAATTTGCATAGATAACCTCAGTTACCCTTGCGAAGATTGCGGATTGTCCTGCGATCCACGACATTTCCGGTGGACGAAGTATCCTTGGGAATGCCGATACTGCCCCAACCTTCGCAAGGGTTGCGATGATTTGTCTGTTTACATCACCAACGACATCACGGCTTTCTGCACGTGGAGCCGATTTTCGGCCTCGTCGAAGATGGCCGAGCGCCAGCCGGGGCCTTCGGTCTTGTCCATCACGTAGTTGCTGACCTCATAGGCGCGGTCGGCGGGGAGGCAGTGCATGTAGATGGCCTCCTTGTCGGCGGTGTCCATCAATTCCTCGGTCATCTTCCAATCCTGATAACGGTCGAAGATTTCCTGGGATTTGTCCATATCATACGAGCCGACGGGCGGCTGGAAAATATCGACCGGGCACCAGGCCTTGGGATAGACCGCGTGCGCGTCCGCGACGCCCTCGGCGAAATCGTGCGTGATGCGGAAGGCGCCGCCGGATGCGGCCGCGTACGCCTCGCACTGCTGGATGATCTTGGGGTCGAGCGCCATCTCCGGCGGATGGGCCAGCGTCACGTTGGCGCCCAACATCGAAGCGTAGAGGATGGCCGATTGCGGCACCGCGCGCGGCTTGTGGACGCTGGGCGAGTAGGCCCAGGACATCGTGAAGTTGACGCCCTTGAATCCGCCGAAATTTTCCTTGACGGTGAGCATATCCGCCAGGCCCTGGAACGGATGATAGATGTCATCCTCCATATTCAGGACTGGGATATCGGCCCACTTGGCGAACTCGCGCAGCAGCTCGTGCGCCGCGCCATACGCCCACTCCACGGGATCGCCGTAGCAGCGGATGGCAATCGCATCGCCCATGCGGCTCAACACGCGCGCCACATCGGAGACGCGCTCGGTGCTGTACGCGACCTCCTGGCCTTCCAGCGCCGGCGTGTAGATTTTGTTGGGGTCCAAAAAATGCGCGTGGCCGCCCAACTGGGTCATCCCCGCCTCGAACGAGTTGCGCGTGCGCAGCGATTGGTTGTAGAAGAGCATAAAGAGCGTCTTGGCGCGCAGCACGTCATCGTGATAGACGCCCATCGCGCGATCCTGCTTGAGGCGCTCGGCCACAGCCAGCACCGTCTCGATCTCCTCGCGGGAGAAATCCGTCTCGGCCAAAAAATCACGGCCCCGTAAGCTCATCGTCTTCATTCCTACTTAGCCTCCATAAAAAATTATTTGATTGATTTGATTGATATTTATGTACAGCTTTTACCTCAACAGCCAGGGAACTTCCACCGCCATGCAGAGATTCTGCACAAAGGGAACGTCCGCCGCTGCGGCCAGGCGCTCCGCCTCCGCGTTGCGGATGCCAAGCTGAAGCCAGATCAGCCGCACATCGCCGCGCTCCTTGTGACGCGCCAGCGCCTCCTTCACGACGCCCAGCGCCTCCGCCGAGGGACGGAAGACATCCACGATGTCGATCTCGTCGGGGATGGCGGCCAGCGAGTCGTAGCTGCGCTCGCCCATAATCTCATCGGCGAAGGGATTGACGGGGATCACGCGGAAGGCATAGCGTTTGAGCGCCGCCGGTACCTGGTAGGCGGCCTTGGCGGGATTGCGGGACATGCCGTAGACGGCAATCGTCCGCGATTGCATGAGGATTTCCTTCAGTTGATCAGCGGGTAACATACTATCTTCCTCCCAGGATTATAGAACCAGCGCGACCGGATGTTCGAGCAGATGCGTGATGCGTTGCAAGAAGCGAGCGGCGGGCGCGCCGTCGATCAGGCGATGGTCGAAGCTCAGACTGAGCGTCATCCTCTGGCGGATGGCGATCTCGCCCTGATGGACGGCGGGCTTGGCAATGATACCGCCCACGCCCAAGATGGCGCTTTCCGGCGGGTTGATGATGGGCGTGAAGGCCTCGACGCCGTACATCCCCAGATTGGTGACGGTGAAGGTGCCGCCCGTCAGTTCGTCGGGCAGGCAGCGCCCCTCGATAGCGCGCTGGGCCAACGCTTTGAGCGCTGCATCCAGTTCTAGAAGAGATTTGGCATCCGCCTGATGTAAAACCGGTACCATCAAACCGCGCTCGGTATCGACGGCCAGCCCGATGTTGATGTCGGGCAGTTGCGCGAGGCCCACGGCGGTCAGTTGCACGTTGATGTGCGGCTGTTCGCGCAGGGCCAACGCCGCCGCGCGCACGATGAGAGCGTTGTACGAGAGCTTGCCGTGATCGGGGCGCTCGGCGTTGATCTGCTCGCGCATCGCGACCAGCGCCGTGGCGTCGATCTCGCGCATCACCGTGACGTGGGGGCGCTCGCGCCAACTGGCACTCATCCGCTCGGCGATGATGCCGCGCAGGCCCTCCAACGGCAACGAGGGCGGCGGCTCGGTCGGCGCCGTGGCGGCGGCAGATGCTTCAGGCGATGCTTCTGGAGAAGCCGCGCGCTCGACATCGGCCTTGACCACGCGCCCGCGCGGCCCGGAGCCGCTCACCTGCGAGAGATCGACCTCCAGATGTTCCGCCAGCCGGCGCGCGACCGGCGTCGCTCGCACCTCAGCGCGGCTCGCCAGGGCCGCTTTCACGTCGGCCACGACGATCATATCGCGCGGGCCGGCGCCTTCAATATCCGCGAGATCCGCGAGGGAGAGGTTCTGCTCGCGGGCGACGGCGCGCGCCTTCGGCGTGGCGCGGATCGGCTCATCGGCAGGCTCAGGCTTCGCCTCAGTAGATGTTCCGGCCTCGGCGCCTGCTTCCGATTCAATAACCGCGATCACGGTCTTGACCGGGACGGTCTCCAGCGCCGGGACGCGAATGTGCAGGATGCCGCTGGCCGGCGCTTCGATATCCAACGTGGATTTCTCGGTCTCCAAGGTGAAGAGCACATCGCCCTTCGAGACCTCGTCGCCGTCCTCGGCGTACCACTCCACAATGGTCGCTTGGGTCATCGTCATCCCCAGCTTGGGCATGACAACGTTGTAGCTTTTTTTAGGGGTCATAGTTACCTCGAATGAACGAATGGGTGAATGGGCGAATTAGCGAATGGGCGGGTCAGGACTATCGTTTCCGGCGATGGCGGCGGGTTGTGCCGTGTTGGGCGCGATAGTGGCCGATGTAGCGCATGCCGTAGGGATCGCGGGCGGTGAGGAAGTCAATCGCGCGCGCCTCTGCGATCAGCAGCGGGGTTTGGGGATCAACCAGCGCCGAATCCAGGCCCCAGGGCGCCGCCGCGATGAGATAGGCCAAGTCGATCTTGGTCTGCTCTGGCATGCCGTGGCCCGCGTTGCCGATGCCCAACGTCGTGGCGACGCCTAACTCCTCGTGGAAGGCGCGCAGCGTCTCCAGCGTCACCTGCATCGAGCCGGGTTCCGCCGCGGAAGCAAGGCAGATGGCGTCCATCACGATGTCATCTTTGGGGATGCCGTGCTCCGCCGCCGCCGCGATGAGCGTGCGCGCCTCGGCGACCCGACCGGCGACCTCCTTGGGCATGCCGTGCTCGTCGCCGATGGGCATCCCGACGATGGCCGCGCCGTACTTCGCCGCCAGCGGGAGCAGTTGTGCCATCATTTCGTGCTCCGCCGTGACGGAGTTGATGATGGCCTTGTACGGCTTCAGCGCCGAGAGCGCGGCCTCCAGCGCCGCCGGATCGCGGGAATCTAACGAGATGGGGCAGCCGATGGCCTCGTGAACGGCCAGCGCGATCTTGGGCAGCAGCGCCGCCTCATCCAGGCCGGGATGGTTGACCAGAATATCCACCATATCGACGCCGACCTCGGCGCCCATGCGGGCCAGGGCCAACAATGTATCGATTTTACCCTGCTGTAACTCCTCCAGAACCTCCGGTGTCTGATCCATCACGCGCAGTTGATCGTTGATCAGCACGATGGGTTGGTCGGGGCCGATGGTCAGGTCGCCATTCCGGGATGTGAGTGTGGTCATAGGTCTCCTAGGCAAAGCGACAAAGCGGCAAATAACAAATCGACAAAATTGCGAATTTTGAATTTTTACCAGGTAGAATTATTCGCAATTCGCAATTCTAAATTCAAAAATGTCCTGGACGTGGGCGAACGCTTGGGCCTCGGTGTCCGAGGGGGAGAATTCCAGGCCGATGAAGCCATCAAAGTTCAACTCGCGCAGTTTTGTGGCGATGTTGTGGAAGTTGATCTCGCCGGTGCCCGGCTCCTGGCGCGTGGGCACATCGCCGATGTGGACAGTGGGATAGAGGCCGTCATAGGCCTCCAGGCTCCAGATCAGATTTCCGGCGCTGCGCTGCTGATGGTAGCAATCGAAGGCCAGGCGGAATTGGGGGTGATCGATGCGGCGCACCCAATCGGCGGCCAGCGCGAGATCATGCACGAGCACGCCCCCTTGGATGTGAAATTCGTTCAGGCCCTCCACCCACACCTCGACGTCGGTCTGCTCCACCAGGCGCATAATCGCCTCGGTCTGGCGCAGCAGATTGGCGTATTGCTCCGCCGTGGTGTAATCTGCTGATAGCAGCTTGGTCCATTCCGCGCCGTCGCTCACTTCGACCTGGTTGGAGAAGATGAAGAGATGCTCGACGCCGTAGCGCTCGGCCATCTCTAAGCTCTCGGCCCACGAGCGCAATGTCAGCTCGTTGTCGCCGGGATCGGCCAACGATCCCATCTCCTCGTCGAATGTAGAATTGATCACCGCGCCCTGCGCCTCACACTCCGCCGCCAGTTCCGCCATCGGCGCCGCGCGCCAGCACCACACATCCAACCGCCGGATGCCCAAAGCGACGAATTTCTCCACGCGCTCGACTAAGGGCGCGTCCGTAAACCAAAAATCAAGATAGCCGGTGTATTCCATGCGTACCTCCAAGTAAGGGCGAAGCAATCCCTCTAAAACCACGTCGTCAAGTAGATCAAAAAGCCTAACAGCAACCTCAACTTATCGGATCAAGTTGGGATTGCTTTGCCCCTCCTAGATGGGGCCGCCGAATTTGCCGATGTCCCAGGCGATGTAGGCCACCACCGCCGCTAAGAAGAAGCATCCAAATAGGCCAAAGATCACGTAATCGCCAACGCCTAACTTCGATTCGTGCAGATAGGTGCGGTCGGGATCGCCGGTGAAGGCCTTGGATTGCAAGACCACCTCCAGCATCTGCGATTTGACCATCGCGCCTAAGATGAGCGGGACGGCCACCTTGGCGTAGACTCGAATGCGCTTGATCGGCCCCATCTTCTCGAAGGCCAGGCCGCGCAGCCGCTGGGCCTCGATGATGGCTTGGATTTCCCCAAAGAGCAGCGGGAAGAAGCGCAGCGTCGAGGAGAAGATAAAGGCGATTTTGTAGGGAATGCGCGCCTTGACCAGCCCCACGATCATGCTGTTGACGTCGGTGGTGAAGACGCCCAGGGGAATGACCAGGGTCATCGTCAACGTCTTGAAGGCGACATTGAGCGCGTACTGCATCCCCTCCCAGGACATCCCCGCGCCGCCGACGATGGGCCAATCCGCCGGGAAGCGGAAGAGCATCAGGAATTCGTGCTCTTGCAAACCCGTGCGCGAGGTAATCAGCGGGCCGGCGAAGAAGCCCTGGGTCAGGATCAGCAAGATGTAGAAGGGCGTCATAATCAGGACTAAGGTGCGGATGTAGCTGAATTTGACGCCCACGACCAGGCAGGAGATCGCTACCGCCAGGGCCAACAGGCCGCCCAGCAAGGGGCTTTCCCAGACGAAAGCGATCAAGGTGATGACCAACATCAGAAAGAGCTTGGGGCGAAAATCCAATCGCGTGAAGAACGAGTCGCGATCGACGGTCTGAAATCCAATCGTGCTCACGATTCACCTCCTGCCGGCGTCATGGGATGGCCGGTGGCGCACGCCGCAACTTCCTTGGGCGTGAGCAATGGATACCTCTGCTGATCCTCGCCATCGCCGCAGAGGGTCTGCGCCAATAAAACAGCCTGGGGCGGCGAAAGATAGGTCGCGCGCAACAAATCGACATTATGATAGGCCTCGCGGAGGGGCGCATCTAAGAGGACGGTCCCTTTGCCCATCACCACCACGCGCTCGGCATACTCCGGCATCAGGTAAAGATGGTGGGTGATCACGATGACCGTCTTGCCCCGCTCGTGCAGTTGCTTGCTGATCTCCAAGATGTACTTGGCGCCGCGATAGTCCTGGCCCGTCGTCGGCTCATCAAAGATGATGATCTCCGGCTTCATCGCCAGGATGGCCGCGATGACGACGCGCGCGCGGTCGCCTTTGGGCAGTGCAAGCGGATGGTGATCGCGCGCGGCTAACAGCCCCATCGCGTCTAAGCTCTCGGTCACCCGCGCCTCGACCTCTTCTTCATCGTGGCCCAGATTTTTGAGCGCGAAGGCCACCTCATCCTCAACCGTCGCGTTGAAGATCTGATTATCGGGGTTCTGCGCCACATAGCCGATGCGGCGCGCCAGCCCGCTGACGGACAACTTGCGGGTATCGGCGCCGCTCACGCGCACCACGCCGCCCGTCGGCTCCAACAGCTTGAGGAAATGCTTGACGAGCGTGCTCTTCCCCGCGCCGTTCTGGCCGATGATCAGTACGTACTCGCCCGCGCGGATATCCAGCGAGACGCCCTGCAGCGCGTGTGTGCCATCGTCGTAGGTGTGATGCAGATCCCCCACGGCCAACAGCGGCGGCCCTTGGGGATCAGGGGGCGGGGGGAGTTGCTCGATCAACGCCGGCTCGATGGTGCACGCGGCCTGCATCTCCTGCAATAGTTCCTTGCCGCGCGATAAGCGCACGGGCATCTCTGACACCTCGGCGCCGAACTGTTGCATCTGATAGAAGGTCTCGGAGACCTGCGGCGGGCGCAGGTGATGATCGTGCAGGTACTCGATCTGGCTGTAGATCTCGTCCGGCGCGCCCGATGCCACCAGTTCCCCGTGCGAGAGCATAATCACGCGATCCGCGTACTCCGCCATCTCCTCGGCGGAATGGCTCGCCATCAGGATGGTGACACCCAACTCGCGATTCAGTTCGCGCACCGTAGCGAAGACCTCCTCCGCGCCGACGGGATCGAGCTGCGAGGTCGGCTCATCCAAGATCAACACATCGGGCTGGAGGGCCAAGGCTGCCGCGATGGCCAGGCGCTGCTTCTGGCCGCCGGATAGCTCGTGGGGGTGCTTGTCGCGTGTGCCCTCCAATCGCACCGCTTCCAGCACGCCGGGGATGCGACGCAGGATCTCCTCGCGGGGAACTTTGAGATTCTCCAAGGCGAAAGCGATCTCATTCTCCACCGAGGTGGCCGTCAACTGCGTCTCCGGGTCCTCGAAGACCGCGCCCACGTGCTGGGCCATCGTGCTGATGGGATGCTCCAGCGTATCTAAGCCGGCGAGCGTCACGCGCCCAAAGAAGCGCCCGCCATAGAATTGCGGCACAATGCCGTTGAGCGTCAGGCAGAGCGTCGTCTTGCCCGCGCCCGTCGGCCCGATCAGGCCCAAAAACTCGCCCTTGTAGATCTCCATAGAGATGTCCTTGAGCACCGGGGCCTCGGACCGGGGGTACATATATGAAACTTGATTCAAAACGGCGATTTTTTCATTCATCGTGATGACTCCAGATAATTCCCAATGACGCCAAGTTTTTGAAGCTGGTTGCCAGACGCTAATCATTTGGGCCCGGCAACCAGCTCATATACGCCGTATGTGAGTCGCTACAAGTAGCGTAAATCGGAATGGCATTCCGACCTACTTCAATAGAAGTCAGGATTAGTAGATGGCTTCCTTGGGTTTGACGATGCCGATGGCGCGCAGGCCGGCGATCACGCCGGCGCCGATGACGGTGCCGATCAAGCAGCGGAAGAGGTTCTCCATCGGGATGATGGGAATCAACATGATCCACACATCTTCCGGCCAGTTGAACATGAAGTAGGTGATGGTGGTTTGGATCAGGTGCGACATACCGAAGGTGAACCAGGTACCCAGGAAGATCCCCGCGACCACCAAGCCGATGTTCTCGCTGCCGATCCACTTGGCGGCCAGTTTGCGGGTGGGCAGCGCGTACAACAAGAGCGCCGACCAATCGAGGAATGATCCTGCAAAGGCAGGCCACAGGCCGACGCCGTTTTGCACCACGGCGCGCCCCGCGAAGAGCAGCATACAGATGACGCCCAGCACGGTGATGGGAATCCACCAGTTCTTGCGCTCCTCGTTATCGCCCATTGTCCCGGCGATGAAGCTCGCGGATATGGCCCCGATCACGGTGACCACGGGCACGCCGGCGGTGTGCGGCGCGACGAAGACGCCGATCAGCGCGCCGATACCGCTGGCGACGGCGCCCGCAATCGGCCCCAAAATCCAGCCGACCAACGAAAAGACACCCTGGCTCATCGGGAAGCTTCCGCCAGAGGCCAACACCACGGAGAAGGGAATGAACGAGAGGGCTGTAAGCACAGCAGCCAATACAACAATGTAGGCGACCGGCGCGCCGTCAATCGAGGCGCCCCCTAAAAACTCTACTTGTCGCTCCTCACCAGATGGAATGTCAGACATTTGTCCCTCCTGAGAATTTTAAATTTTATAATTGTGAATTGAAGACAAAGCATTGCAATAACGTCTTGAACGCCCCAATGAATCCCCCCTCATTTCATCTTATTGTCTTATCAGCTCACCTCCTGATTGTGTGTTTCCCTCGGAAAGGCCTCTTTGGCCCTCCTTGGCCCTAAGGCCCAATGGCCGAGGGAAGGCCCAATGGCCGAGGGGGCGGCCAACCGTCTGCCTTCGCAGACGGCCTATCG
>CAZCAI010000166.1:0-9741 GCA_964496595.1 uncultured Anaerolineales bacterium | reverse complement strand
AATTTACAGGAATGTAACTAAATAAAAAAAAAGGAATTGCGAATGATGAATGGGGGGAATTGCGGAGGAATTGCGAATGATGAATTGCGAATTTAGAATCTTTTCCTAGTATAATTATTCGCAATTCTAAATTCATAATTCCCAATTTTTATCTATGAAAACAGATGTATCACAGGCGATAACCTTCACTCCCATCGGTCACGTCGAGCGGGAAGGCGACCCACGGGGATTATCCATTCCCGACTTACAGGCGCAGCGGACGCAGATTGTCGTCGCGCCGCGCTATGAGGCCGGGCTGTTAGGTGTGGAACCGGGCAGCGACCTGGTCGTGCTCTACTACTGTGACCGCTATCGCGCCCGCGAGGACGAGGATGTGCTCCAGGTTCACCCGCGCCGCAATCGCGACCGTCCCCTGCGCGGCGTCTTCGCCACGCGCAGCCCCGCGCGCCCGAATCGCATCGCCGTGACCGCCGTCCGCGTGCTGGCGGTCGCGGGCAACGTCCTCGAAGTCGTCGGCTTAGATGCGCTGGACGGCTCGCCCGTCCTGGACATCAAGAGCTACGCCCCGACCTTTGATCAGCCTTATGGGCGAGACCACGATGGAAGCCTCTAAGACTTCCGTGTCTTTGCAACCCTCCCAAAATCTCACTTTGTAGTTATAATTATTGTATGATCCAGGCCAGGATCGGACAGTGTTCTCCTGGATGGAAGGTGATAATGCTGGATTTGGCGATAGTTGTTTTCGTTTCTTGGGACATGAGTGATTAAGGGGGAAACCACAATGGCGGAAATGAATACGTTTACGTTGGAATTAGATGAACGTTTGATGGAAGCGATCCGGCAGTATGCTGAAAAGAATCGAACAACAGTGACCAACTTGATCACAGCGTATTTGCGGACTTTAACGCAGCAAGAGCCATCGGCAATAGATCTGCCGATGTTGTGTCAGTTGAGCGGCATCTTGCCCTCTGATATTTCGGAAGAGGCTTATCAAGAACACCTGGTTGAAAAATATGGTCTCTAAACGCTGCGTATTGTTAGATCTCAACGTGGTTTTGGATGTGATTGCACAGCGTCAACCACACTATGAAAATGCTGCGCGAGTTTAGGGCTTACGCTGAATCTGGGCAGATGGATGGTATGTTGGCGGCTCATAGCGTGACGACGTTGTTTTACTTATTGCGCCGTCACCTAGACGTGTCTCAGGCCAGGGCTGCCTTACATGGTGTATTGCATGTCTTTCGTGTTGCCCCCCAAAGATTTTACTCTCTAAGGTAGTCCCAAGATTTTAAAATCTCCCAAACTTGACGCTTCTTCCTTGGAAAATCACTTGTTTTTGGAACGGCCTATCTAAAAGGATCCCCCGAATGAACTCTATGAAACCCTGGCTATCGCTTCTCATCGCCATATCCCTTTTGTTGTCCATGGCTCGCCCCGGACGCGCCGCCTCCACCCAGCCCCAGGCCGATCTCGAAATCTACACCTACCGCCTCGACGAATCGACCTCGGCGCTGACGCTGTGGACCGCCCCGCCGAGCCGCCGCGTCTTCAAGGATGACGCCGTCCCCTCCGCGACGGGCAGCGGCGTGAAGGTGTACGCGGCCCGCAATGAGACCGAGCCGTTCGTCGTGGCGGCGCGCCCCGCCAGCAGCGGACCGGTCGTCATCGGCGCGCCCGACTTCGGCGCGGGGATCACGGTGGAGTTGTACCAGGTCAAGTACGTGCAGATCGACCAGGCGACGGACAATCTGGGCCGCACCGGCCCCTATCCCGATCCGCTGTGGCCCTTGGATGACGGCGCGAGCGTCACGCTCACCGCCGGGGAGAACACGGCCTTCTGGTTCAGCCTCACCGTGCCGGAGGCCGCGCCCGCCGGCGACTACAGCGCCAACGTGAGCATCGGCGGCGTCAGCGTGCCCGTGACCCTCCACGTCTTCGATTTCGCCGTCCCCGCCGATCTGCACGTCAAATCGCAGATGAACTACTCGCACCAGAGCATCATGAGCAAGTACGGCGTCTCCGGTACCGGCGAGGCGTATTGGCGCTACGTCGATGCCATCAAGCAGTACTTCATCGACCACCGGCTGACGCCCAAGGGGCCGCTGTGGCCCGGCGGCCTGACCGGCGGCGGCTCCTTCGCCGAGCCGTTCATCGAGTACGATTGTGGCACGCACACGTTTTCTGATCCGCACGGCATCTGGGGCTTCGAGGATCTGGCCGCGCGCTATTTGGACGGCACAGGGCTGTTAGATGGCACGTTCACGGCGCGGTTCAACGGCGGCGCCGGCTTCCCCGCGTGGATGATGGCCTCGTTCGCGCACAATGACCCCTCGCAGGATCAGCGCCCCGCGACCTTTTGCGGGCAGACGCGCAGCAGCAGCGATTGGCTGCAAAATCCGACCTCGGCCTACAATACCGCGTGGTTCGATTACCTCGCGGCCATCGAAAGCTACCTCACCAACCTGGGTTATCTCGATGAGGGCTACTACTACTTCGCTAACGAGCCGCAGGATCGGGCGGATTACGACGCCGTGGCCTGGTACTCGCGCCACGCGCACGCCGCCGCGCCCAATCTCAAGCTGATGGTCTCGGAGGAACCGAAGCCGGAGATCTACGATCAGCCAGGCGCCCACATCGATATCTGGCTGCCGGTGCTCAACCAATACGATCCCGCCGTCTCCCACGCCCGCGCGCGCGACCACGGCGAGGAGACG
The DNA here is from genome assembly GCA_964496595.1 of uncultured Anaerolineales bacterium. Classification (GTDB taxonomy): domain Bacteria; phylum Chloroflexota; class Anaerolineae; order B4-G1; family SLSP01; genus JAAAOZ01. The sequence goes on along the minus strand of CAZCAI010000166.1, from coordinate 7,027 downwards.
TGGGTCTACTTCCTGCACGGGACGCGCCCGCCTTATTTTAATCCCATTACGCTGGATCATCCCGGCATCGAGGGCAAGCTCACGGGCTGGTTCCTGTGGCGCTATCGCGTGCGCGGCATCGCCTACTACGCCGTCGCCGATTGGAGCAGAAATCCTTGGACGGAGCCGATGGCCTACGGGCAAAATGGCAACACCTTCCTGCTCTACCCGCCCTCGGAGGATAACAGCGCCATCGCCTACGGCGCGAACGGCCACCGCTTCGTGCCCTCGATCCGCCTGGAGATGCTGCGCGACGGCCTGGAGGACTACGAGTATCTCTACGTGCTGGCGGGCGGCCAGCCCCAGGTCGATGTGACCAACGCCGCCGACGCGCAAGCCGCCAAAATCATCAGCGGGCTGACGAGCTACACGCGCGATGACGATTTCATCTACAACCTGCGCCGCCTCATCGGGCTGAAGAACGGCGGCGAGATTGCGGAGATCCCCGACATCAGCCCGCCGGCCTCCCATCCCCGCGCCGAGGGGCCGCCCGGTAACTACTACATCAATTTCCAGGACCCCGCCGGGGAGCCGAGCGCCGATCCGCTGGTGGTGGACGGTCACACCTATATGAAAATCGGCTGGAACGAGTACGAGGCCGACACCTCGCTAGGCTATGGCTGGTATGGCGATATGGCCCACGTGATGTACGGTTACGCCAGCAGCGCGCCCAATCCACTGCAAGCCAGCATCCTCTACGATGATTGGGGCCGCCAGAAGACCTTCGAGTTCGATCTGCCCAACGGCGACTACGACGTGACGGTCTCCGTGGGCTGGGAAGGACGCAGCGACCATTACTTCCACAACTATATCGAGATTGAAGGCACAGTCTTTATCAATGATGAGAAAACCGCTCCCTACATCGTGCGCACTAAGCGCATCACCGTGCGCGACCGTAAACTGACGATGGCGATGGGGATCTTCGATGAGTACACGATGCTCAACTACCTGGAGATCGAGGCCGCGCCGCCGACGCCCGCTTTCCACGCGGACGCGACCAGCGGCGACGCGCCGCTCACGGTGCAGTTCACGGATGCCTCGACGAATGGGCCGACGGCCTGGGCGTGGGATTTTGACGATGACGGGACTATCGACGCCACGGCGCAGCATCCGACGCACACGTACACCGAGGCCGGCGTCTACGACGTGTACTTGCGCGTCACCGGCGCGGGCGGCAGCGACGAGTTGGTGCGCGAGGGCTACATCACGGTGGCGAACGCCGCCGTGCGCGATCTGCGCGTGACGCACGCGCTCACGGGCGGGGGCCGGCTCACGACCACGCTCCAATGGACGCCGCTGCCCGGCGCCGTCACGACAACCGTGCGCTATCATGAGGCGCGCATCACCGAGGCGAATTGGCCGCAGGCTATGCTCATCACCGATACGCTGCCGGGCCAGCAAGGTACGCTTACCACAAGCGCGCCCTACGCCGGCGGCGCGCACTACTTCGCGCTCCAATCGCAAACCGCGGCGGGGACGTGGTCGCCGCTCTCGAATGTTGCGTTCTGGCCGGTGGTTCGGCTCTATCTGCCCGTGATCATCCGGCAATGAAAACGCGGGCGCCGGGCCGGTGCCATTTCAGTTCTATCTACTAGATTTCGGGAGGCACTATAATCACCACCGCAAAGATTGCATCGATTCTTCAAAATATGGCGGAGCATTTTGCCCCGGACGACCGCAATCTGATCGTCCAATTCGATTTCCAACCGGAAGGGGAGACGTGGCACATCGTCTGGGCCGATGAGAAAGCGCCCGCGATCCACGCCGGCCCGCACGCCGACGCCCGCTTTATCTTTGTGCTCTCGGCGGCGACGTTGGCGCAGCTTCACGCCGGCAAGCTCGCGCCGCTCACGGCGGCGGGCCGCGCCCACATCTCGGAGCCGGCGCCCTTGGATTTCCGGCTCGGCGCGGGGTTGACGTTGACGCCCGACCTCTACGCCGAGTTGATCGCATTCGTGCAGCGCTTTTTCAACCCATCGGAGCCGCGTCGCATCCTGTTGGGGGAGCCGCACGCGCGGATGATCCATGGCGGCCACGCCGTCGCCCTCTTCTACGATCCCGGATTCCGCAGCGCGTGGTATCTGCTCCAGCCGGGCGAGCGCCTGAACGCGCCCGGCGATACCAACCCCTTCCCCCAAGCCTTCATCTTCCTCTCCGGCGAGGGACGCGCCAAGATCGGCGAGACCGCGCTCACCGTCCGCGCCAACGAAGCCTACTACATCCCGCCGCACACCGACCACGTCGTCTGGAACGAGAGCGATGCGCCGCTGACCCTCATCTTCCTGGCCTGGGGCGAGGGCGCCTGAATTGAGATTATCCCAACTTCGGGTATCATGGAGGCGATGGCGTTCAAAGGGGTTGCTTGAATGTAAGAAATCGAATATACCAAGGATGCGTTTGAGGATTTGTCTGTTTTCAAGAAGCGTGAGCAACCAATCACAGTCCTGTAGACGTGACAAGGTATTCATCATTCGCAATTCTTAATTCGCAATTCGCAATTCTTAATTCATCATTTTTCAGGAGGTGTTGAGCATGCTCTATCGATTTGATCCTATGTACTGGATTATCAGCCTGCCGGCGCTGATCTTGGCCCTGGTCGCCCAGGCGTGGGTGCGATCTTCATACAACAAATATCTGCAAGTGCGGAACTCAGCGGGCCTCACCGGGCGCGAGGCTGCGCAACACTTGATGCGGTCGGCGGGCTTGAACTTGCGCGTCGAGCGGGCGCGCGGCCAGCTCTCCGATCACTACGATCCGCGCAACGACGTGTTACGGCTCTCCGACGGCGTCGCGAACCGCGCGTCGGTGGCCTCCGTGGCGATTGTGGCCCACGAGATGGGCCACGCGCTCCAGGATGCCAACGCCTATCTGCCGCTGCGCTTGCGCTCTGGATTGGTGCCCGTGGTCAACTTCACCTCGTGGCTGGGGCCGATTCTCTTTATGGTAGGCTTCTGGCTCAATTTCTTCGAGTTGGCGGTCGTGGGCGTCATTGCCTTCTCCGGCGCGGTGGTTTTCGCGTTGGTGACCCTGCCCGTGGAGATCGACGCCAGCCGGCGCGCGATGCAACTCTTAGATCGAAGCGGCATCTTGCAGAGCGAGCAGGAGCGCAAGGGCGCGCGGCGCATCCTCTCGGCTGCCGCGCTCACCTACATCGCGGCGCTGGCGCAGTCGCTCTCGACGCTGCTTTACTACCTTCTCTTGCTCAACGGTCGTGGCTCGCGGCGACGGGGCTGATGGATTTGCCGATTGCCCCGTAGTTTTACCATTCGCATCGCCCCTTAGCCCGCTGAAAAGTGGGCTTTGTTTTTTGGGGCCGGGTGCGCTTGCCATTGACCTCCCCCCAATGGGCCTTATACTTGATCTCAGACAAGCTATGGCTTACGAGGAGCGGAGCAGAAGAGGAGGGCGCGACGCGATGTGGCAGCGGATCTGGGCTGTGATGCAGAAGGAGTTCATCCAGACCTTGCGCGACCGGCGCACGCTGGCGATCCAATTGGCGATCCCCATCGTGCAACTCTTTCTGCTGGGCTACGCCATCACGATGAACGTCGAGAACATCCCCACGGCGGTGGCGGATCAGAGCCTGGATAACGCCAGCCGCGAGTTCGTCGCCGCGATGACGGCCTCCGGCTTCTTCGATGTCGCTGCCTATGTGCCCGACGAGCGCGCCGTGCTCCAGATGCTCGACGTGGGCGCGGCACAGGCGGGCATCGTGATCCCGCCGGATTTTGCCGCCGACGTGCAGCGCCGCGAAGCCCAAGTCCTCCTCCTGGTCGATGGCTCCGACCTCTTCACGTCGCAATCGGCCTACAACGCCATCAACGCGATCGCGCAAAATCACGCCACGGAGCTGCTGATGCAATCGGCGCGGCGCTCCGGCCTGTTGATCTCCAAGGAAAGTCTGCTCCCGCTCGACACGCGCTTTCGCATCCTCTATAACCCCGATCTGGACGACCTCATCTTTTTGATCCCCAGCATGGTGGCGATGCTGCTGCAAACCCAGACCATCTCCCTCACCGCGGCCGCCGTCGTGCGCGAGCGCGAGGTTGGTACGATTGAGCAACTGCTCGTCACGCCCATCCGCCCCGGCGAGCTGATGATCGGCAAGATGGCGCCCAATATCTTCATCTCGCTGATCAACGTGCTGACCATTGTGGCGTTGGGCGTCTTCTGGTTTAGCGTGCCCTTCCAGGGGAATTTCTGGCTCTTCTTGGCCTTGAGTTTCCTCTACGTCTTCACCGGCTTGGGTCTGGGCCTTCTGCTCTCGACCATCTCGCAGAATCAGAAGCAGGCGCAGCAGTTGGCGGCGATGATGATGTTAGTCGGCCTGGTGCTGGGCGGCTTCATCTTCCCCCGCGAATCGATGCCGCCTGTCGTCCGTCTGATCGGCAACCTCTTCCCGCTGACCTACTTCATCCCCATCGCACGCGGCATCATCACCAAGGGCGCCGGCCTGGAGCTGCTGTGGGAGGAGTTGCTCGCCCTGCTCCTCTACGTCGTCGTGATTATGACCATCGCGGCGCGCTTGTTCAAGCAGAATTTGGATTGATGGGGCGAATGATGAATGATGAATTGCGAATAAAGAATGAAGAATTGCGAATAAATGCCTGGAGACTGTGCGGGAATGTGGGATCGAGGGAATGGAGAATAGAGAATGGAGCATAGATGGCAGCGCTTGCGGGCGCTGATCCGCAAAGAGATGACCCAACTCCTGCGGGATCGGCGGACGCTCACGTTGATTGTGACGATGCCGATGATTGAGCTGTTCCTCTTCGCCTATGCCGTGGATATGACCGTCGATCATCTGCCCACCGTTGTCGCCGATCTGAGCCGCGATGCCCAGAGCCGAGCGTTCGTCAACGCGCTGGAGATCTCCGGGTTCTTCGATATGGACATCTACGCTTCGAGCGAGGCCGAGGTGATCCAGATCATCCAGGCGGGGCAGGCGAAGGCCGGCCTGGTGATCCCCCCCAACTTCGGGGGCCGCATCGAGCGGGGCGACGCCCAGGCGCTGCTGCTGCTCGATGGCTCCGATTCCTTTTCCGTGAACTCCGGCTATCGAGCGGCATTGGCCATCGCCCAATCGCACAGCACGGCCTTGATGGCGGAGAAGATCAATCGCATGGGCGGGCGGATGCACCGGGCGCCCATCTCGGCCTCGACGCGCGTGATCTACAATCCCAATATGGATGATCTGATCTTCGTGATGCCCGGCCTGGCCTCGATGCTGCTCCAAATTTTAGCCGTGAATATGACGGCGCAATCGATTGTGCGCGAGTATGAGTTGGGCACTATCGAGCAGATCTTAGTCACGCCCGCGCGCCCGCTGGAGATCGTGCTGGGCAAGCTGATTCCCAACATCTTGATCGCGATGCTCTCCCTGGGCAGCCTCCTGCTGGCTGCCGTGCTCTGGTTCGGCGTGCCTTTTCGCGGCGATCCCTGGGAATTCGCGGCTCTCTCGTTGCTCTTCGTCGTCTCCGGGCTGAGCCTGGGCCTGTTGATCTCGACCATCGCGCACACGCAAAAAGAGACCCAGGAGCTGACGGCGACGCTGATGTTGTTGAGCCAACTCCTCACCGGCTTCATTTATCCCCGCGCGCCGATGCCCATAGGCGTGCGGCTGGTGGGGAATTTGATCCCGCTCACCTACTTCATCCGCATCGCGCGCGGCGTCATCACCAAGGGCGTCTCCGTCGCCTTCCTGTGGCCCGACGTCATCGCGTTGGTGATCTACAGCGGCGTGGCGATGGTGTTGGCGGCGGTCACCTTCCAGAAGCGACTGGACTGACTGTTTGTAGTCAGGCATCCGCTGCGCGATAAAATGGAGTGCCGTATATGACCCCCGACAACCCAGCGATTTGGACGAACGAACTACGCAAAACCTTCCGCACGCGCGGCGGCGAGGTCACGGCGGTTGATGGCGTGACGCTGAGCGTGCCGCGCGGCCAGACCTTCGGCCTCATCGGGCCGGACGGCGCGGGGAAGACCACGACCACGCGCGTGATCTTAGGCCTGCTGACGCGCACCGGCGGCGAGAGCCGCGTCCTGGGCTTCGATTCGATGCGCGACACCTACCAGATCCGCGAGCGCGTCGGCTACATCGCGCAGCAATTCTCGCTCCCCGCCGACCTGACTGTGATGGAGAACATGCGCTTCTTCGCCGATGTCCAGGGCGTCGCGCGGGCGGCGCAGCGGCGGCGCATCCCGGAGCTGCTGGCCTTTGCCGGCCTCTCCGATTTCACGGATCGCCTGGCCGGCCAACTCTCCGGCGGGATGAAGAAGAAGCTGGCGCTGGCGTGCAGCCTCATTCACGAACCCCAGGCCGTGATGTTGGACGAGCCGACCTTGGGCGTCGATCCCGTCAGCCGCCGCGAATTCTGGAATCTCCTGGGCAACCTCCGCGCCGAGCAGGGGCTGAGCATCTTCGTCTGCACGCCCTACATGGACGAGGCCGAGCGCTGCAACACCGTCGGCCTGATCTACGCGGGACGCCTGGTGGCCTACGGCTCGCCCGCCGAGATCAAAGCGCAGGCGCCGGGCGATCTGCTGGAGTTCACACCGTCCGAGTTTGCGCCCGCCAAAAAATTAGTCGCGCAGATGGAGGGCGTGCTGGAGCTACAGACCTACGGCGTGATGCTCCACGTCTTCGTCGACGACGCCGCCCGCCGCCGCGACGAAATCGAGCGCGCGCTGGCCGAGCGCGGCATCACCTGTGAGGGCCTGCGCCAAATCGCCCCGCGCATGGAGGAGGCCTTCATCTCATTGATCCGGCGGCAGTCGGAATCCCAAACCCTTGCGAAGGTTGCGCAGGGACCTGGAAACCAAAATATGATACCCGATGCGAGATAACTTAGATTGAAAGGCTCTCGCCTAACCTTCGCAAGGGTGGATAAAGATGGCGTCCCAAACCCTTGCGAAGGTTGCGCAGGGACTTGGAAACCAAAATATGATACCCGATGCGAGATAACTTAGATTGAAAGGCTCTCGC
>CAZCAI010000165.1:6208-9779 GCA_964496595.1 uncultured Anaerolineales bacterium | reverse complement strand
GTTTAAGGTTGCATTTTAACCCTTACATTCCCGGAATGACTCTTCCTGCAACATAAAAATTAAGAAATATCTGTGTTAATCCGTGTTTATCCGTGAGCTGAGAAGTGTCCGGTGACTAGACCTTGAGTCAACCTTGCGAAGGTTCCAGACGGCTTTCTACCCGGCGTAACTTGTGAATGGAGCATCGCCCGGCTATGACAACGGCCGGCGTAACCTTCGCAAGGAGAATGTAATCATCGAGTCACACGACGGAGTCGCTTTATTATATGAATGAAGAACAACGAACCGTATCCCCAGCAGCGGAAGCCGAAGACATCGCCCTGGATCGCGCGCTGCGCCCCAAGCGCTTAGACAGCCTCATCGGCCAGGATCGCGTCTGCGAAAATCTGCGCATCCTGATCGACGCCGCCCAAGGGCGCGGCGAGGCGCTGGAGCACGTGCTCTTCTATGGCCCGCCGGGCCTGGGCAAGACGACGCTGGCGCACATCATCGCCCGCGAGATGAACGCGAACATCCGCATCACTGCCGGGCCGTCGATTGAGCGCGCCGGCGATCTGGCCGCGATTCTGAGCAACCTGCACGAAAAAGAGATTCTCTTTATCGACGAGGTGCATCGCCTGGGCAAGGTGGTGGAGGAGATTCTCTACCCGGCGATGGAGGATTTCGCGTTGGATCTGGTGATCGGGCAGGGGCCGGGCGCGCGGACGGTGCGCTTGAGCCTGCCGCGCTTCACCGTCGTCGGCGCGACGACGCGCCTGGCCTTGCTCTCGGCGCCGTTGCGCACGCGCTTCGGGGCGACCTACCGCTTAGATTTCTACAATCGCGAGGATCTGGCGGTGATCGTGGCCCGCGCGGCGCAGGCGCTCGACGTCCCCCTGGAGCCGGAGGGCGGCATGGAAATTGCGCGCCGAGGACGGGGCACGCCGCGCGTCGCGCTGCGCCTGCTGCGCCGCGTGCGCGATTACGCGCAGGTGCGCGGTGATGGTATCATCACCGCGCCGATTGCACAGGAGGCGCTGGCGCTGTTGGAGATCGACGAGCGCGGGCTGGACGACTTGGATCGGCGCGTGCTGCGGACGATCATCGAGAAGTTCGGCGGCGGGCCGGTGGGATTGGAGACCATCGCCGCGTCGGTGGGCGAGGCCTCAGATACGATTATGGACGTCGTCGAGCCGTACTTGCTGCAACTGGGCTTCATCGGTCGCACCCCGCGCGGGCGCACAGCGACAAAATTGGCCTATGATCATCTGGGCATTCCCTATGATCAAATGGAACAGGGCGCCCTGTTCTAGGGCGGGCGCGAGAGCGAGTCGAATGGAGGTAAGTTGATGTCAGATGAACGTGCGCGCCGTAAGAGGTTTCGCCGCCGTTTGGGCAATGTAATTTTGCTGGCTAACGCCCTGGGCGCAGCATCCTCAACATTCTACTTTATACTGAGTGGTTCGATGCCGATTTCGCTGGATGATGAGAGTAGCATAGTCGGCCTCATCTTCTCGATTGTAATGACGGCGGTGCTTCTGTTCTTGGGCACGCGCATCGGCAGCAAACGCGATGACAGAGCCTGGGAATGGTATATCGAGGCGGCGGATCAGCATCCCCAGCCGCCCGCACCGGATGATATTCAGCGGCATTTTTTGAATGGGCCAATTACGGGAGCGGCGACCTCTTTCCTGATGTGGTTGCTGGCCGGTATCCTCGTGGGCTTCGGCATAGGAAACGACGAGGGATTCGCGATGGGCTTTCTGGCGTTTCTGGGGATCAGCGGACTGGCCGGCGTTTTATCTTCGATGCTGGTCTACTTCATCGTCGAGCGGATGTGGCGCTCTGAACTCCCTATCCTGTTCCCGGAAGGCAATTTGAGCGACGTCGACGCCTTCCGCCTCACCGTGCGCTGGCGCATCTTGATTCTCTTTGTGTTGAGCAGCCTGCCCTTGATCCTTGTTGCGCTGACGGCCTATCAACAGGCGACCGAGATCGCTGTCGCCGCCGATCCGGCATTCTCCCTGCGCCGCCTGCGCAACTTGGAGATCTTCCTGGTCGGCGTCGGGATGGTGGTCGTCGTGACGTTGGGCGTGACGCTGGGGCGCTCCCTGATCGATCCCATTGAGACGTTGCAGGAGCGGATGAGGTTGGCGCGGCAGGGGAACCTCGAAGTGGAGGCGCCCGTCACATCCAACGACGAGTTGGGCGATTTGGCCGCCGGGTTCAACGCGATGCTCAACGGCCTGCGCCAAGAAGAGGTCATCCGCCAGCTCTTCAGCCTTTACGTCACGCCGGAGGTGGCCGAGCACGCCATCCGGCATGGCGCGGAGTTGGGCGGCCAACTCACCGAGGCGACCGTCCTCTTTTCGGATATTCGGGGCTTCACGGCGATGACGGAGCAGTTGGGGCCGGAGGGCATCATCGCGCTGCTCAATCGCTATTTCGATGCGATGTCGGACGCGATTGTGGCGCAGGGCGGACTGGTGAACAAATTCGGCGGCGATAGCCTGTTGGCCGTCTTCGGCACGCCGCTGCACCCGACGCCGGATCACGCCGCGCACGCCGTCCAGGCGGCACAGGCGATGTTGGCCGCCCTGGACGCCTTCAACGCCGAGCAGGCCGCGCGCAGCGAGCCGGCGCTGCACATCGGCATCGGCATCGCGACGGGGCCGGTCGTCGCCGGCAACGTCGGCAGCGAGGAGCGGCTGGAGTACACCGTCATCGGCGACACCGTCAATCTCGCCAGCCGCCTGGAATCGATGACCAAGGAACTCAAGGAACTGGATGCGACGGTCCTGCTCAGCAGCGCCACGGCGGAGGCGCTCGACGTCTGGTCGGAGCTGCGGCCCGCTGGCAAGATCAATGTGCGCGGCAAGCAAGCGCCGGTGCGCGTTTACACACTGAAAGACACTCAGCAGATAGAGCGGATGTAAGCAGATTAGGAAGGATAAACTATGGCGGATATGATCGACTTATGGGGCGTGTTCTCCAATTTCCTGTGGATTTTGGGCCTCTCCGTGTTGTTGGCGACCTGGAGTTATGCCTACTACGAAGCGCGGATGAGCGACAAGAAAGTGAGCGAGAAATTCAACGAATTGACCTATGCTCTGAGCTTAGATGTCGGCTTGCTGCTCTTCTGCGCCGGCCTGGCCGCCACCGAGCATCGAGGGTGGGCGCGGCTAATCTGGATCCTTATGGGCATCGCGATCTTAGTCGAGGGCGGGATGCGCATCGCGGCGCAGTGGCGCACATCTGACGATGATACTGACACACCAGAGGATCATCCAGAAGCCTCATCATCGATATCTGAGGCTCCGGATCAGGCGCCTGGGGCATCGCACTCAGTGGAAACAGGAGAAACAGATGACACAGAGACCGCGTAAGTGGCTCGCAGGCTTGATCAGCGGCCTTGCATTAGGCGCCGTCGCGATCTGGTGGCTGCGCCGGCAGGACAAACGCTGGCTGCAATCGCACCTCTGGCAACCGCTCTACGACCGCTTCGCGTGGCTCTACGACGCCGTCGATTGGTTCACCGCCTCCACGACCCATCGCCTGCGACGGCGCGCGCTGCGCTATCTGCCGCCGCCCG
>CAZCAI010000165.1:0-6108 GCA_964496595.1 uncultured Anaerolineales bacterium | reverse complement strand
GCCGCCCGCACGCAGGAGCGCTTGCAGTCGCAGAACCTCGCGTCGGCGCTGTGCGTGGGCGATGCTGTCGCGCTCCCCTGGGCAAATGAGAGCTTCGACGCCATGCTCTCGACCTTCACCTTCAGCGCCATCCCCGACGCGGACGCCGCCTTAGATGAAATGATCCGCGTCCTCCGCCCTGGCGGGAAGCTCATCATCATCGATGCGGGCGAGGCGCGCGACGGCAATCCCGTGGCGGCGGGATTGGCCTGGCTCTGGTCGCTCATCGGCGACTACATGCGCGACGAAGTCCCGCTGCTGGCCGCGCGCGGCTTCGACGTCCACCGCGAGGATTACGGCCCCTGGCACAGCGTCCACGCCACGGTGGGCGTCAAGCAGAGTAGGAACGATCTACCTGGTTGTCGGTTTTGATCACTGAAACCCAGAAATCGCATCATTTATCAGGAGGGATTACTATGACAGTTCGCATCACTATAGAACTTCCAGATACAGTGTTTTCCGCATTGCGTCAGACGCCAGCAGCGTTTGTGCGCGAGATGCGGCTGGCATCGGCAGTCAAATGGTACGAGATGGGCCAACTCTCACAGAGCAAAGCTGCCGAAATCGCAGGCGTTAGTCGTCAGGAGTTCCTACATAGCCTGGCGCGCTTCAACGTTTCCCCATTTCAGGTCACACCAGAAGAGTTAGCGGAAGGATTCGCGCGGGAGTGACAGAAAATGGGTGGTGAATGCGTCGCCTGTGATTCTGTTAGCAGATGTTGGTCGTGTGCAATTACTCGCAACCCTGTGCCCAAATCTGGTTATCCCAGAAGCTGTTGCCAAAGAGATACATGCCGGGCCCTATGAGGATGCAGCGCAACGTTGGTTAAATAGCGTGGGACAGAAGTATATTCACCCAATGCAGTTTAAGGATGTCACGATAGCCGGTTGGGACTTAGGCGCGGGGGAAAGTGCAGTGCTCACTTGGGCACACAATCAGCAGGAATATGAAGCTATTCTTGATGACCGCGCTGCTCGGGATTGTGCTGTCACCCTCAATATACCGGTGCGGGGCACTTTGGGCGTGGTTTTGTTGGCTAAGCGCGCTGGACTGATTCCGCAAGTTCGCCCTGTGTTTGATTTGATAGTCGAGGCTGGATTGCGTATCACTCCAGATGTTTTGCAGACCGCGTTGCGCTTGGCTGGGGAATAGAGAGCTATATTTATACAGAAGCAAAATCACCTTTTCGTAGTTTGATTTGCGCTATGCTATAATGTACAAATCTTTACGTATCAAGGAGGAGATGAGCTATGAATACCTTGGATCGCATCGCTGGCTCCCCTATTATCTCGGCTGTGCAACAACTGCTTCATTCCCCGCAGTTGCCGCGCGTGGTGGAGGAATTTCAATCCGTGCTGGCCGCCGAGCGTGAAAAACGTGAGCGCTTCTACGACGAGATGTCCGAAAAGCAAAAGGTCGAGTTCATCAACGGGGAGGTCGTCGTGCAATCACCTGCGAAACTACGGCATACGGTCGTCACGAAGAATCTCTTGGGGTTGTTGGATACCTATGTCCAGCAACATCGGCTTGGGTTTGTCGGGCATGAAAAAATGCTCGTCACGCTCACTCGCAATGACTACGAGCCGGACATCGTCTACTTCGGGCCGGACAAGGCGCAGACGTTCACGCCGGATCAGATGAAATTCCCCGCGCCGGATTTGGTCGTCGAGGTACTATCGCCCTCGACGGAGGCCAATGACCGGGGCGTCAAATTTGTGGATTATGCCGCGCACGGCGTGGTTGAGTACTGGATTATCGATCCCGATGAAGAGATGGTTGAGCAATACGTGCTGAAAGATGAAACCTACAGCTTGCACGTCAAGACCGATACGGGCGTTGTGCGCAGCATCATCGTGCCGGGGTTCGAGGCGCCCGTCCGCGCGATCTTCGATGAGACGGAAAAATTGGCCGCGCTGCGGTCGATCTTGGCGGATGAAGAGGAGTAACAACATGCGAGATACATTAGATTTTCCAGAGACGAAAGCTATATCTGTGACGGTGGCTGTGCCGCAGACATTATTGGCCGAGTGTGGACTTTCGGCAGAGATGGCCAGCGCTGAAATTTTGCGCGCGTTTGTTCTGTCACTCTATCGCCGGGATCGCATCTCATCTGGTAAAGCTGCACAGCTCTTGGGGATACACCGTTTAGACTTTATCCGTCTGCTGGCTGAGGAAAAAATCCCCTATCTTGATTACACACCTGAAGAGTTAGAAGCAGAGGTCGCGGCGGTGCGCGAGTGGTCAAATCAACCGTAGTCTCCAATGCAACACCGCTGATTGCTCTTGCCTGGTTGGAGCAGCTTGCGTTACTCCCTCGATTGTTTGGCGCGATTCACATTCCCCAAGCGGTCCAGGATGAACTGCTATATACGCCTGATGCTATCGGCGTGGATGAGTTTCGTTCAGCGTCGTGGTTGCTTGTCACACCTGTGACGAACCAACTGGCTGTGGATTTGTTACTGGATCAATTGGATGTGGGTGAAAGCGAGGCCATCGTGCTGGCTCATGAATTACAAGTAAGCCTGTTGCTTATGGATGAACGTCGTGGGCGACGGCGCGCAGTGCAAGGTGGGCTTGCCATTGTCGGCACATTAGGGATTTTAGTTGAGGCGCGGCAACGTGATTTTATCGGTCCGCTGAAACCTATGCTGACCAAACTCCAACGCCTCCCATTTTATATGAGTCAATCGCTGATGACTCAAGTTTTGAAACGGGTGGGAGAATAATAATCCCTGCTCATACAATCAATATATCGCTTATCTAAATCATCTTGGTTTATTCCTTTGTCAAGGAGACACAATGCACAAAGCCATCTATTTGATAGCCATACTGACCTTAATTGCAGCACTCACCGGATGCGGCGGCCAAACTCCCGCGCCGACGGCGACGTCCACCACCGAACCGCCGCCCGCTGCGACCGCCACCTCCGCGCCGACGGCGACGCCGCCCCCCACCCGGACGCCCCCGCCGACGGCGACCCTCGCGCCAACCGAGACCCTGCCGCCCTCCGCGACGCCATCGCCGGCGCCGACGGCCACCCCCTCCGACACCCCCACACCCTCGGCCACGCCGACGCCGGAGATTGACTTCACCGACATCGGCGCTATTACGGCGGCGCGCATCGGCGAAGAAGTAACCGTGGAAGCCACAGTCGTCGCGGTCAGGAGCTTCTCCAGCGGCTTCGAGTTCACGCTGGACGATGGCTCAGGACAGATCGCGCTGCTGATGTGGCATAACGTCTACGATGATTGCTGGGACGCCTCGGAGATCAATATCGGCGCGGAGGTGCGGGCCACGGGCGAGATCGATCAGTACGAGGGCGCGCTGCAAATCGTGCCGAACTTCGGCGGGGATGTGAAGGCCATCGAGGCCGCGACCGCCTCAGCCCCCCGGCGCGAGATCAGCGCCCTCAGCGGCGACGACGCCGGCCAGCGCGTGATGATCGAGGGCCAGGTACTGCGCACCGAGGGGCTTTCGAGCGCGGTCAAGGTCTTCGTCGGCGCCGAGGGCGAGGCCCAGGGCGAGATCGTCGTCTTCATCTGGCGCAACGTCCTCGACCGCATCGCGAACAACGAGGCCTTGGGCGTGGCGGGCAGTCGCGTGCGCGTCGCCGGTGTGGTGGAGGTCTACCGGAACAACCTGGAACTGATTCCCACCCTGCCCAACGACGTGATCGTGCTCTCGACGCCTTGATTATAGCCATTCTCTGACATCCAAAGCCACGGAGATTTTCTCATCTCCGTGGCTTTTTGCTGTGATAATGATGTTGCGAATAGAAGGGGGAGTCGCGCACTCTCGACTCCCCCTTCTGCTTGGCTGTGGCCTCGTCACCCGTCGAAGTTCCGCGTGACCAGCGGGAGGTAGATCGAATATCCCGCGTCGCTTGAGACGTCCAGGTCATACGTCGCGGTGACCGGCGCGCCCAGGCCGTTATCCACCGTGACGGTGATGGCCTTCGGCCCCGCGTCCGCCCATGTGAACACCTGATCGTTGCTCGGCCCACTGGCGACAATACGCTCGTCATGATCGGTGGCCTGCCAGGTGTAGGTGATGGGCCGCGTCGCCGTGATGGGGTTGACGCCAGCGCTGAAGGTGTACGGCTGCCCAGTCTCATACGCGCTCACCCCTGGCGGCGTGATGACGACGCTCTCCGGCGCGGTGAGCGGTTGTGGCTCGAACAGCATCGAGAGCTTGCTACTCGTCCCGGCCTCGAAGTGCTTGATGACGCCGTAGTCGCGGGTGGTGCTCTGCGTGCGCAGGCCCTCGTCCGCATCCAGTTCGGCGGGCAGCTTGAAGGCCCACGCGCCGTCCTCGTCGGCGTAGGCTGCGCCCAGGTAGACCAGCGCTTCGGTATCCGGGTCGGCATCGTCGCGGTAGATGTCCACGCGACAATAGGGGCACGGATCGTCGGCTATGCCGGTCACGTTCACACCGTCGATAAGCGTGACCAGCGCGGGCGCGAAGAGCTTGAGCGACTCCGGCACGGCGTCGCCGAATTCGATGGCGGGCACGGTGTCGGAGATGACGTTGCCCTGCATCGTCGTCGCGTTGATGAAGATCGTGCCCCCGTTGACGAAGAGGCCGTCGCGCGCACTGTTGATGATGGTGTTGGAGAGGATGCGCGTGTAGCGCGTGCCGATGTCCACCGCACTGCCGCATGTCCACAGCGGCGTCCCATCCGCCGCCTGCCCGAGGCTATTGCCCTCGATAAGGTTGTCCTGCCCGCTCGGAATCCAGATCGCGTCCGGCGGGGTGGTCGTGGCGCTGCCCTGAATCAGCAGCCCGGCGATGCGATTATCGAGGATGCGGTTGCGCCGCCCACTCACCTTAATCCCGCCGCCGCCGAACCAGTTGTCGGTCGTCACGTCGGGCTTGCAGAAGCTCGCCCCGGCCGGCCAGGCAGGGATCGTTCCGTTGGCGAGCAGGCCGATGGTGTTCCCCTCGATGAGGTTGTCGTCGCTGGCGAAGTTGATGGCGTTCTGGCGCGATCCGGCTAACTTGTTATCGCGCACCAGGTTGTGCCCGCCCGCGCTCGCGCCGTTGATGAAGCCGTGGTTGTCCTGCGCGGGATCGTCATTATAGAAGTAGATGGCCGTCCCATCATCGCTCAGGCCGAACCAGTTCTCCTCGATAATGTTGCCCGCGCCCGTCATCCGCAACTCCACGTTCTGGAACGCCAGTCCGCGCGCGATGTACGCCCCCTCAGAGACCAACTCGCCCAGGCGCAGCGCGTGATGCGCTGTGCTGGCCCCATCGCGGAAGAGAATGATCTTCGGGCCGTCGGCGCGCCCGCCGGGCTGCGTGCCGCCGTCAATCGTCACCTGCCCGCCCTTCACAATAGGCAAGTCGGTCGTGCTGAGAGTGATCTTCCAAAAGCCGGATGCGTTGTAGCCCGCGTCGCTCGTGGGGATGTCGAACGCGATCCGCGCCGGGCGCTGCGCGGCAGAGAGCGCGTTCGCCTGGACGATGGCGCGCCGCAGCGTGCATTGATCGGCGGGCGCGGCGGCGCACGTTGTCGGCGAGGTCGTCGCGTCGCTGGTGTTGGTCACGGTGATGATGGTGACGTAGTTAGCGGGCGGCGCGGGCGGTTCGGCGTAGACCACCTCCGGGATAACCGGCGGCGTAGGGAAGACGGGATCGGGCGGCGGATCGGGTAGGGTCGCGCCGGTGCGGCTGTAGACCTCGGTGGAGACGCGCGAGGTCGAAGGCCTATCGAAGTGTTCGATGATGCCGTAATTGAAAGCCGTGCTCGCCGTGCGCAGGCCCTCGTCCAGCCTTAGCTCGAAAGGCAACACCGTGCTCCACTCGCCGTCCACATCCGATTGCACCACCGCGACCGATTCTAACGTCTCGGTCAGCGGATCGAGGTCATCTAAGAACAGCTCCACCTGGCAGTAGGGGCACGGCGCGTCGGGATGCGCTGCGCCGGAGACGGTGGTGCTGCCGCCGGCCACGTTGATGCTGAGGACGACCGACGGCGTGAAGAGCTGGCGTGCTTCGGGCACGACGTTGCCGAACTCCATGTACGTTGGCGCGGCGCTATCCCAAGAGAGATTGCCCTGATAATAC
>CAZCAI010000164.1:0-9784 GCA_964496595.1 uncultured Anaerolineales bacterium | reverse complement strand
CACCAACACATAAATCCGCGTCATTTTTAAGACTATCCGGAGAAATCCAAAAGACCCGTAAAGGTTTGACAGGGACTAAAAAAGAGGTTAGAATATTAAGTAAGCTGGTGAATCCCAGGAAGTAACCAACCTTATGGATATTTCCGAAAGTCACAAAACGAGAATCGGGAGGATGCAACTGCCTTCGCGGGTACAAATGCACAATTTGGGAACGATCAGAGTATAACGCCGCTAGAAACTAAGAGAGGCATTTATCTGATTAGGCCCTAAGACTCCTAACCTTAGACTCGAATCTTGAGACCTGGTGCTTGCTGGTCGATTCCCAGCGCCCAGGTCTTTTTATTGCTTGGCAATAGTAGACCTTATTCGTTAATTATTCAAGACGTGAGGGAGGTGAAACGAGAATGACTTATGTGACGCGACGTTCAGGAGAATCGTTTGACAGTATGCTCAAACGATTTCGTAAGCGCGTGAATCGCGACCGCATTAAGAGCGAGTTGCGCAAGCGACGTTACTTCATCACCAAGGGTGAGAAGGATCGCATCGCACAGCGCAAGGCGGAGCGCAAAGCTCGTCAGCGACTGCGCAAGTCACAGTGGCGAAACCGCTGGTAAAGTCATCATCACGACTCGCCCGAGAAACGGGGCAAACGTATGCAGCTGCATACGTTTGCCCCGTTTTTGTGTTGGCGGATGTAGAGGGATAGCGAAAGATACTTGAGGTATAATGGAAAGGAAGTCAGGCGCGCCGAGGCGCATATTCATCCAAAACAACTCAAGGGAGGCAAGGTGCAGATGAAAAAGAAAGGATTTTCGCTTGTGTGGGCGCTTGTGATCGCTTTGATGATCACCGGCGCGCTGGCGTGGAGCATCAAAGCGCAGGAGCTTAGCCCGCCGTATGTGATCGTGTTGCAGCCATGGAGCGAGGCCGCCAACGCCGTCGCCGTTAATTCCGAGCTGGGCCTGGCCTACGTTGTGGCGAAGGACGGTATCGCGATTTTTGATGAGTTGGAGGTGACGCAAACACTGAATATTCGCTCGACCGTCAACGTGGCGACCGACCCCGAACGAGGCTACGCTTATGTAACTCGTAGTTCCGGGTGGGTAACCGTCCTGAGTGGTACGCAGATTCTATCTGATATTGATGTGGGCAGCGAATCCAACGCTAACGCCATCTCCGTCCTGACGACGACCGGGCACGCTTACGTCGCTTTGCCCGGTCTAGGAGAGGTTGCTATTCTTAGCGGCACGGAGAAACTCGGTGGTGAAGTGGGAAACCTGGTTGTCGGCGAGAATCCCAGCGCCATTGCCGTCAATCCTGTCACTGACTACGTCTATGTCGCCAACCGGGATAGCAACAGCGTTTCTATCCTCGACGGGAAGACTCAAACGAAGTTAGGCGAGGATGTGCCGGTGGGCGCTAATCCCGTGGCCCTTGCCGTCAATCCCACCACCGGTTACGTCTACGTCGCCAACACCGGCAGCGTCACCGGCACTGATCGGATCAGCGGGAGCGTGAGCATACTCCAGGGCACGGAGGTCATCTCAACGGCGCCCAATATCGAGCAAGCGCGGGGCGTGGCTATCAATCAGCGCACCGGCCTTGTTTACGTCCTCTCCGGCGTCAGCGACCCCGAAAATCCCAGAGGGTGGGTGGAGGTGCTGAGCGGCACCCAGCATTTGCAGACGATCCCCTTGCCAAATGAGCCGTTGGCTATCGATGTCGATCCCAACACCGAGTATGTGTACATTCCAGTTGGCCGGGGCGACGCGGGCGCGGTCACGATTTTGCGCGGGACGACGCCGCTGGAGACCTTCCCGATGGGCCAGACGGCCTTCGATGTCGCCGTCAATACTAAGACCGATCTGGCCTACGTTCCCATCTACAAGGGGAACGTTGCTGTCTTTGGCCGAACCGTTGTCTACAATACCGAGCCGCTCGACCCAGGCAGCGAAGAGACGGCCTTGCCCTGCCTGAACACGCAAGAGGGCCAGAACTTGCCTATCACCATCACCATTCCGGCGGGCGCGATCCCCACCACGCAGACGCGCGTGCTGTGCAGTCCCCTGGTCAGCGTCGACGCGCGGCCCGATTATCTCTGGGCGCGCCAGGGTTTCCGGCTCGCCGTCGCCAGGGCGGATGGCAGCAATCCCACGCCCTACGACTTCAACTTGCCCATCAGCGTGACGATGGCCTATCTCGATCCGCTGCCCACTCTCATCGAACAGGCCGATCTGGAGGTGCGCCGCCGGGTCTGGTTAGGGGATCGCTGGGACTGGCCCGCCGATCACTTCACGCTCCAGGATCATCTCACCGAGACGAACCGCTACAACATCACCGTGGATCGAACCGGGGAGTACGCTTTAGTCACGTTCGGGCCGCACGTCTACCTCCCATTGATCATGAAGGGAGAGAGCAATCCAGAACGATGCTGCGCCTCACGCTGAGCGATGTGTACGCCATGTCAAGGGAAGCGCGGTTTCGCGCGTGAGATGGCCGATCGTCAGCGGCGGCGCGATCTCCAGAACCCCGCCATCGGCAAAGTAGGCGAAATCGAAGTGGACGGGATCGCCCGCTTGCTTGCCCGGCAGCGGCATCAAGCGCGCGGTGAGCGGTTTGTCGAGCCGCAGGGCGAGCGCGCCCACATCCCAGAGAATGTGCGCCAGCGTTTCGGGCGCGAGGTCGCCCGGCAACGGGACGGTGTCCAATCCCGTGCCGCAGACGGCCGACCATTGCAGCAGCGACGCCAGCTTTAGCCGCCCTTCCGCCGACCGCTGCCCCAGGATGAGATCCTCCAGCACGGGGAGCATCAGGCCGCAGAAGCCCGCGTGCGGAAATTCGGCCTGATCGATGGCGTCGGTGAGCAGGGCCGCCGCCGCCAACGTGCCGGGACAGCCCAGCGGGCCGCCAGCGATCCGCTCCAGCGCGGCGCCGATGCTGCACGCCGCCGTGGGGAACGGCGCGAGCGAGAAATCGACGCCGCCAAAGCGGATGCCGTGCCGAGCGGCGACCTCCTCGGCGATGGCGACTAAAGGCGCCGCTTCGCGCTCGATGGCCGCGCGCAAACGATTGCACGCATCAGATGCGGTCTCTGCCTCCTGGCACGCGGTCACGGCCAGATCCGCCGACTCCATCGCCAGCGCGAAGCTCGGGGGGCCGCCGTCGTGATACGCGGCGGGGAAGAAGGGCGTGCCGGGCGGCACGTTCGCGCTGGCCGTGAAGCGCAGATTGCCAAATCCGGCCTCGATCTCGGCGGCGCGATAGATGACCCGCGCGGCCTCGTGGACGGCAGCGCCATCAATGGCCTTGGCGCCCCTAGATGATGAGAGTAAATCGGCGCTGGCGAAGACGGCCTTTGTCGCGACGAAGATCTCCGGCAGCAAGGAAAGCTTCGCGCGCGGCACGATCCCCAACGACACATATTCGAAGCCGTGCGTCTGGGCCGCTGCTTCCAATCGCACCGCCCAATCGGCCGGGGAAGCGGCCTGCGCCGTCAGCGCCTCGAAATCGCACGTGGCCAGGCGCGTCGTCTGCACCTCGTAGCCGGCCGCCTCGTAGGCCCCGCGCGCTGCCGAGACGACCTCGCCAAGCCGCGCCAGGTCTTGATCCGGCGCCATGCTCAGATGATCAAAGAGCGTGATGGAGCGAATTTTCACACGAACCTCCTCGTTTTTGGGTTGCTTGAGTTAGCTATGAATGAACTTCAGTATATCGGCGCCCTTCATTTAGACAAATAGACAAACGGTTGAAACGCCCATCAATTAGGGTACACTGGCAGGAGGCAGAGGGCAAAGAAAAGCTCTTCGCTCCAAGTTTTTAACTTTCAACTTGCAACTCAAAACATTCAACTTATTCTTAAGGAGAAAATGCAATGATCTATGTCGACAATGAAAACATCACCGATCCGCGCATCAACCTGGCGATTGAGGAATATCTGCTCCGCACCAAAGAACAGACGATCCTCCTCTTCTACATCAACGCGCCATCGATCATCATCGGACGCAACCAGAACACGATGGAAGAGATCAACTATCCCTACGTGCAGGAGCACGGCATCCACGTGGTGCGGCGGCTCTCTGGCGGCGGGGCCGTCTATCACGATCTGGGGAATCTCAACTTCAGCTTCATCACGCGGGATGAACCGGGGAGCTTCCAGAACTTCGCCAAATTCACCCGGCCCGTGATCGATGTACTGCACGATCTGGGCGTGCCCGCCGAACTCAGCGGCCGGAACGACATCTTAGTCAACGGGCGCAAGGTCTCTGGCAACGCCCAATATCGGCGCGGCGAGCGGATGTTCAGCCACGGCACGCTCCTCTTCGATACGACGCTGGAGGATGTCGTCGCCGCGCTCAACGTCAGCCAGAGCAAGATCACATCCAAGGGGCTGAAGTCGGTGCGCAGTCGCGTCGCCAACATCACCGAGTTTTTGGATGAGCCGCTCGATATTCTCACCTTCAAGCAGCGGATCTTGCAGGGCGTCTTTGATCGCGAGCGCGATTTCCCCTCCTACAAGCTCACAGAAGATGATTGGGCGCAGATCCACAAGATCTCGGAGCAACGCTACGCCAACTGGGATTGGAACTACGGTCGCTCGCCCAAGTTCAATGTTCGAAAGACCCACCGCTTCCCCATCGGCGAGGTCGATGTGTGCATCGATGTAGAACGCGGCGAGATCGAGCACCTCAAAATCTACGGCGATTTCCTGGGCGAGGGCGAGGTGCGCGACATCGAAGCAAAGTTGGAGGGCGTGCGCTACGATCAAGCCGCCGTCGCCGCCACGCTTGAGGACATAGATATCTCCCCTTACTTTGGCGGATTGACCACCGCTGAGTTTGTCAACCTTCTCTTCTGACCTGAACCGCAGCGCATCCGCCGCACCACAGCCCCGTGGGATTTTCGAAAATCCCACGGGGCTTTTCTCAAATTCCCTCTTGACATAGAACAAATGTGCGATTATAATTGGGATAAATTGGGATAGTTTGGGATATACATTCAATATTTTTACCATTCTTACCCATTCTCGACCAAGGAGGCCCATCATGACAGCAAAAACCGCGAAATTACCCAAGCGCCAGAAAAGAGTTCTGACCTTTATCCAAAATTATATGCAACGGCACGGGCGCCCCCCCACCGTGCGGGAAATCGGAGAGGGAGCGGCGATCACCTCCACCTCATTGGTCACCTATTACCTCAAGCGCCTGGAGGAACGCGGCATCCTCGCCCGCGAGCCGGGCGTCTCGCGCGGTATCCGTCTCGCGCCCTCCTTCGACGTGATGACACTCCCTGAGGACGATGAGATGCTCTCCATTCCCTTCTTGGGCTACATCGTCGCCAGCGAACCGATCCCCGTGGAACCGCTGCCCGGCACCGAGACTGTGGAGGTCAACCGCGCGCTCCTGAGCCGCGAACCCGATGACCTCTTTGCGCTCAAGGTTGAGGGCAATTCGATGATCGATGCGTTAGTCAGCGATGGCGATCTGATCCTCTTGCGCCCGCAGGAGACCGTCAACAACGGCGAGATGGCGGCGGTCTGGATCGATAGCAACGGCGGCGAAGCCACGCTCAAAAAAGTCTACCGCGACGAAGGCTCACCCAACGTCCGCCTGATGCCCGCGAATCCCACGATGAAGCCCATCCACGTGCCCGCCGACGATGTTCAGATCAAGGGTAAGGTCGTGATGGTCATCCGCAACTTGGAAAAACGAGGCGGCATCCACTAAAAAGCCCATTGCATCTGGTTGATCACTTTCAGCCTAGAGCGCCCGCGATCATCCTCGCGGGCGCTCTCTTTTTCTTTTATCGCTTTCGTGTAAAATACCTCGTAACATTCCCCGAAGATTACTTAGCAGCTTAGCAACTTAAAGGAGAAAGCCATGCGTTTTGTCATCGTTGGCGGCGGCGTCGCCGGTATGACGGCGGCCTTGGATCTGGCCGGCAGAAATATCGGCGAGATCGATGTGTACTCGGATGAGTCGCACCCCTATTACTATCGGCCGATGTTGACCGAGTTTTTGGCCGGGCGGATTTCCCAAGATCGCTTGATCCGGCGCGGCGTGGATTGGTACGAGCAGCGCGGCATTCACGTCCATTTGGACGCCCCCGTGACCGCGATCCATCCTGAGGAGAAGACGATCACCGTGGCGGGCGCGGAGCAAGTCAGCTACGACAAGCTGCTGATCGCCATCGGCAGCCATCCCGCGCGCCCGCCCATCGCAGGCGTGCATAAGCCCGGCATCTACACCTGGCGCACGTTGGATGACACGCTGGAGCTGATTGAGGTCGCCCGCGCCTGCCAGAAGACATTAGTCATCGGCGGCGGGTTGCTGGGCCTGGAGGCCGCGCGCGGGCTTCAGCAATACTGCAACGATCTGACCGTGCTGGAGTACTTCCCGCGCCTGCTGCCGCGCCAATTAGATGTCGAGGGCGCGGAGGTGTTGCAGGATTTCGTCGAGTCGCTGGGCGTCAAGGTCGTGGTCGATGCTAAGACGGTCGAATTTCCAGGCGCAGAACGCGCCACCGGTGCCAGGCTGGCCGACGGGCGCGAATTCCCCGCCGGGCTGATCGTCGTGACCGCCGGCGTGCGATGCAACACGGGGCTGGCGCAGGACGCCGGGCTGGAGGTAGATCGTGGCATCGTGGTCAATGATCGGATGGCGACCAGCGCGCCCGATATCTACGCGGCCGGCGACGACGCCGTGTACGAGGGCCACTACTGGGCCATCGCGCCGCTTGCACAGGCGCAAGCGCGCATCGCGGCGGCGAACATGGCCGGCGAGGAAGCACACTACGACGTCATCGCGCCCGCGACCACGCTCAAAGTCGTCGGGATCGACGTCGCCTCCATCGGCGAGGTGCATCCGCCGGAGGACGACGACGCCTACACCGAAATTCGGCGCCTGGATCGCGAGGCCAGCATCTACAAGAAGATCGTCCTGCACGCGGGCCACATCGTCGGCGCTATCGCCATCAACGCCAGGGATCTGGCCAGGCAACTGGAGCCGATGATCTCCGAGCGCCAGGCGATGACGCCGGAGGAAGCGCAAGCTTTGTTGGCAGCGAAATAGAGATCTACCAAACCAGAAGCTCAAAGGGGATTGCCAAATCCACGCCTTTACACTAATAGGCGTGGATCTAGCGATCCACGCCGAGCGATTAGGGGATAACAGTAAATAACTTGCAACTTTAAACTACCCACACAGGAGACAACCACCCACAATGAACAAAAAGAAATCATACGCAGAAGAAATATCGCGCCCGGAATCGAATGGAAACGGAACCTCAAAGGACGACCTGAAAGTCCACGATGAACTGTCGGTGACGCATCACCGCGTCGTCATCGGCGGGGAGGAAATCGCGTACACCGCCACAGCGGGCACGCTCGTGCAGAAAGAGGAGGATGGCACGCCCAAGGCGTCGTTCTTCTTCACGGCGTACACGCGCGAGAGCGCCAGCGACGACGAGGAAGATTTACCAGTCGCCTCGCGCCCGATCACCTTCGCGTTCAACGGCGGGCCTGGCTCCTCCTCCGTCTGGCTCCATCTGGGGCTGCTCGGCCCGCGCCGCGTGGAGATGGCGGGCGAAGAAGGCCGTCTGCCTCCGCCCCCGTATCGATTGGTGGACAACGCCGCGTCCTTGTTGGACGTCAGCGACCTGGTCTTCATCGATCCGGTGAGCACGGGCTACAGCCGCGCCACGCGGGAGGAAGAGGCCAAGGAGTTCCACGCCTTCCAGAAGGACATCGAATCGGTGGGCGAGTTCATCCGCCTCTACACCTCGCGCTTCGAGCGCTGGGCCTCGCCCAAGTTCTTGATCGGCGAGAGCTACGGCACGACGCGCGCCGCCGGCCTGGCCGGCCATCTCCAGCAGCGCCACGGGATGTATCTCAACGGCGTGATGTTGATCTCGACCGTGCTCAACTTCCAGAGCCTGCGCTTCCACACGGGCAACGATCTGCCCTACGCCCTCTTCCTGCCGACCTACGCCGCGACCGCGTGGTATCATCGGCGGCTTGACGAGGAGCTGCAAGCCGACCTACGCCGCACGTTGGACGAGGTCGAGGCCTTCGCCATCGAGCGCTACACGCCGGCCCTGATGCGCGGCGCCGCGCTGCCCGAGGACGAGCGCCAGGAGATCGCGGCGCAGGTCGCGCGCTACACCGGGATCTCGGAGGAGTATGTGGATCGCGCCGACCTGCGCCTGGAGATTCACCGCTTCACCAAGGAGTTAATGCGCGATCAGCGCCAGGTCGTCGGGCGCTTAGACGCGCGCCTCACCGGCTTCGACCGGGACGCCGTGGGCGACAAGCCGGAGTTCGATCCCAGCTACGCCACGATCCAGGGGCCGTTCTCTTCGATGCTGAACGACTACGTGCGCCGCGAGTTGGGCTTCGAGAGCGATCTGCCCTACGAGGTGCTGACCGGGCGCGTCCAGCCCTGGAACTACGGCGAGCATCAAAATCAGTACATCGACGTGGCCGAGACGCTGCGCCAGGCCATCGCGCAGAACCCGCACCTCAAAGTCTTCGTCGCCAACGGTTACTTCGATCTGGCGACGCCCTACTTCGCCACAGAGTACACCTTCAATCACATACCGCTGCCGCGCGATCTGCGCCAGAACATCTCGATGACCTACTACGAATCGGGGCACATGATGTACATCCACCGACCCTCGTTGGAGCAACTCAAGCGCGATGTGGCCCACTTTATCGTGTCGGCTTTATCCGAAACAACCGGAGCGCGATAATGGAAATTTGGCAAGGCGCGTTGTTGTTGGTCGCCGGCGTCATCGCCGGCTTTACGAATGTGCTCGCCGGCGGCGGCTCATTGCTCACCATGCCCACGATGCGTTTCCTGGGGATAAGTGGGCCATCGGTCAACGGCTCCAATCGCGTCGCCATCCTGGTGCAGACCGTCGCTGCGACGTGGGGCTTTCTGCGCAAGGGCTACTCGGAACTAACGTTGAGCCTGACGTTGACCGCATGCGCGCTGCCCGGCACCGCGTTGGGCGCGTACTTGGGCACTAGATTAGCAGGGGCCTGGTTTGATCGCGTGCTGGCCGGCGTGATGATCGGCGTGATGATCATTATGTCGCGCCGGAAATCGCCGCCCGCGCCGTCGCCCTCCCAGACCGCACAGCCGGAGGAGCTAACCGGGCCGCCGCGCACGCGCTATATCGCCGCGCACGCCTTGATGTTGATCGCCGGATTCTACGGCGGCTTCATCCAGGCGGGCGTGGGCTTCATCATCATGGTCATCCTGCACAAGGTGCTGGGATTGGATCTCGTGCGCGTGAATGTGCACAAAGCCTTCATCGAAGGCGGCTATACCTTAGTCGCCTTAGCCATCTTCGCCGCGCAGGGCCAGGTCATCTGGTGGCTGGGCGGCCTGCTGGCCATCGGCAACGGGATAGGCGGCTACATCGGCTCCAACGTCGTGATCACCAAGGGCGAGCGGATCATTCGGATCGTATTGAATATCACGTTGGCCGCCATGGCCATCAAATTACTGTTTGGGTAAGATCAGGCTTCTGACATCAACTAAAGATATCGGACAAGATGAAGAAGATACTACGGATGCTCGTCTATATCGTCTTGCTATCCATCGGCCCCTTGAGCGCCTTCCTGCTGATCCCCGCGTCGGTTGGCTACCAGATTACAGAAAGTTACGCGCTCACGACAAGTCAACCCGATGTGGACGTCCATCTAGCAGTGATGGTTCCCAAGAGCGGCCCGTATCAAACCGTCGAAAATATTACGGTGGATTGGCCCGGCGATGAGATACGG
>CAZCAI010000163.1:1450-9811 GCA_964496595.1 uncultured Anaerolineales bacterium | reverse complement strand
CCGCCGGGCCTGGGACAACGCGAAAAAAGTGTCAACCTATTTGTGAACCATCCCAGGATGAGTATAGTATAATGGGGGCGTTGTTTGTCCGACAAAAGGCCCGGCATCTTCCTTGGCGTTATTTTTCTTTCAGGAGAGTCAATCGATGAATGAACAGAATCTCCGGGTTCTCATACTGGAGGATCGAGTGGATGATGTCGAGTTGATGCTCTATGAGTTGCGGCGCGCCGGATTTGTGGTGGATTGGACGTGCGTCGAGACCGAGGCCGATTATCTGGCGCATCTCGACGCCGACATCGACATCATCCTGGCCGATTATGCCATGCCTCAATTTGACGCGCGACGCGCTCTGGCGCTCTTACAAGAGCGGAACTTGAACATCCCCTTCATTATCATCAGTGGCAGCATCAGCGAAGAAGTGGCTGTGGCGGTGATTAAGCAGGGCGCTGACGATTATCTGCTCAAGGATCGTCTGGCGCGGTTGGCCCCGGCTGTCCGACAGGCTCTGGAGGCCCAACAACTCCAGGATGAACGACAGAAAGCCGAGTTTGCTCTGCGTCAAAGCGAGCATCGCTACCGCTCGCTCTTCGAAAACTTGCCCATCGGTCTCTATCGCAGCACGCCCGCAGGTCGCATCCTCGACGCGAACCCCGCGCTGGTGCGGATGCTGCGCTATCCCAGCCGCGAAGCCCTGTTGGCCGTCAACGCCCGCGATCTCTTCATCACGCCGGAGGATCGAGATCGGGAGCACGCCTTGCTCACCAGCCAGGGTACTGTGCACGGTCTCGAACTGCAACTGCGCTGCGCGGACGGCGCCGTCATCTGGGTGCGGGATGCCATTCGCGCCACGCGAGACGCCAGGGGCCAGGTGATCTACGAAGGTAGCATAGAGGACATCACCGAGCGCAAGCAGGCCGAGGAAGCGCTCCAACATCGCATCGCCATGGAGGAACTGATCGCCGAGATTTCCACCGACTTCGTCAGTCTCCCCCCCGATGAGGTAGACGCGGGCATCCAGCATGCGCTTCAGGTCATCGGCGTCTTCGCCAACGTGGATCGTAGCTACATTTTCCTCTTCTCTGATGATCTCACCACAGCGAGCAACACGCACGAATGGTGCGCCCCCGGCATCACCCCGTATCGGGAAGAGCTTCAGGACTTCCCCGTCGATTCTCTCCCCTACTGGATGTCCAGCCTCCGGCGCTCCGAAAGCTTTCAAATTCCGCGCGTGGCCGATTTGCCCCCGGAGGCCAAGGCGGAAAAGGCGCTATTCCAAAGTCAGGACATCCAATCCTTGGCGGCGGTGTCCATGGTCTCCGGCGAGCGTTTGATCGGTTTTTTGGGCTTTGATCTCGTGCGCGAGGCGCGGGTGTGGCCTCAAGAGGATATCAAGATGCTCAAGGTGATGGCCGAGACTATTGTCGGCGCACTGGAGCGCAAAGAGGTAGAGGCCGCGCTGCGGGCCAGCGAGGAGCGTTATCGCCTCCTGGCCGAAACTGCGCGCGACATCATCTGCATCCACGATATGGAGGGCCGCATCCGCTACCTCAATCCGGCCGGGCTGCACTTCATCGGCTACCGCGCGGAGGAGATGCTGGGTAAGCCTGTCGCCAATTTCCTGGCGGAAGAGCAGATCCCGGCGCTGCGCGCGCGGCGCGCGCGGCGCCAGGCGGGCAACGGCGAGCGCCATCTTTACGAGACCGAGTTTGTCAGCGCGGAGGGCGAGCGCGTGCCCATCGAGGTCAGCTCCTCGCCCATCGTCCAGGAGGGCGAGGTGACTGCTTTGCTGCTCGTCGCGCGCGACATCACGGCGCGCAGGGCGGCGGAGGAGGAGCGGGAGAAGCTGCTCGCCCAGGTGCGGGAGCAGGCGCAGCGCCTCCAACAGGTGATGGCGTCCGTGCCGGAGGGCGTGCTGCTCTTGGATGCTGAGGGCCGCGTCGTGCTCGCCAATCCCGTGGGCCGCGAGGTTCTCGACCTCCTGGCCGGCGCGCGCGTCGACGAGAGCATCGATCATCTGGGGGATCGCTCGCTCTCCGAGTTGCTCACCTCGCCGCCCCAAGGACGCTGGCACGAAATTCAGTCGGATCATCGCATCTTCGAGGCCATCGCCAAGCCGTTGGCGCTTGGCCCGCAGCCGGGAGGCTGGGTGCTCGTCCTGCGCGACGTCACCGAGGAGCGCGAGATTCAGCAGCGCGCGGAGCAGCAGGGACGATTGGCGGCGGTGGGACAATTGGCCGCCGGCATCGCGCACGATTTCAACAACATCATGGCCGTCATCGTCCTCTATGCGCAGATGGCCGGTCGAACGCCCCATCTGCCCGATAGCGTGCAGGACAAGTTGTACACCATCACCGAGCAGGCGCACGAGGCCACCAACTTGATCGAGCAGATTTTGGATTTCAGCCGGCGCGCGGCCCTGGAGCGCCGCCCCTTGGATCTCCTGCCGCTGCTCAAGGAGCAGATCAAACTCTTCGACCGCACCTTCCCCGATAACATCACCGTGCGCCTGATCCACGACGCGAACTCTCACACCATCAGCGCCGACGCCACGCGCATCCAACAGGCCCTGATGAACCTGGCGGTCAACGCGCGCGACGCGATGCCCTACGGCGGCGCATTGACCTTTGAGTTGAGCCGGATAACCTCCACGGATCAACCATCTCTCCCGCTGCCGGAGATGACCCCGGGCGCGTGGGTTCGCATGCGCGTGCAAGATACAGGCGCCGGCATCCCCGCCGAGGCGCTGCCGCACATCTTCGAGCCGTTCTTCACCACGAAGGAAAGCGGCGAGGGCAGCGGGCTGGGCCTGGCGCAGGTCTTTGGCATCGTGCGCCAACACGAAGGCTACATTGATGTCGTCTCGCCGCCAGGTGAAGGGGCCACGTTTACTATCTATCTGCCGGCTCTCCTGATGACGGTGGCCCAGCAGGTCGAGATGGAGGACTTTGGGACTCTGCCACGGGGCCGGGGCGAGTTGGTATTGGTCGTCGAAGATAACCCGGCCGCTCGCCAGGCGTTGGTGGATGCCTTAGACTCCCTCAACTATCGGACGTTGGAAGCGTCGGATGGCGAAGCCGCCCTGCGTATTATCGAGCAAGCGGCGCGCGATATCGCCGTTATCCTCAGCGATATCGCTATGCCCCAGATGGATGGCCTGACGCTCGTTCAGGCGCTGCAATGGGAGGCACCCGGCCTGCCCGTTATCCTCATCAGCGGGCATCCTCAGCAGCAAGATCCCCGGCAGATCCCCAACCTTCACGCCTGGCTGACCAAACCCATCGACCTGACCCAACTGGCCGACATTCTTGCTCAGGCATTGCACGAATCGTAAGCTGGGTTTGGCTGTAACCATTCAGGGTCTTTTGGAGTTCGCCGGACAACTCCCACGGATAGCCCTGCAAGCAGCATAGTACAGCGCGGCATAAATGGCTCCCCAGTTAAGTTTGCTCCAAGGGGATCGTCAGATCCCCGTTCCGACGTAGCGTCGCGGATCTGACGATCCGCTCCGAGCGTAGCTAACTGGGGAGGAACTTCCGCCGAGGTGTAATAAATAGTACAATTGCACCCGGCGAATTCCCAAAGAGCCGCATTCATCATTCGTAAATTCAAAATTTATCACTTTTCAAGGAGATACTCCCATGCTGAAACGCCGTATTACCACTGTTGCACTTCTCGTTTTAGGTTTGACCTTAGCCTTTTTCCTCGCTGTTTCACCCGCCCTGGCCGATCTCGGCTGGGTGGGCGAGATGTTCCCCATCGGCGGCGCGACCCACGCCATCAACCGAGGGATGCCGTTCACGGTCTACGCGCAGGTCTACAAGAGCAGCGTGACCGAGGGCGGCGGCCCGGGCGCGGACATCGACTGCGAACTGCGCTGGACCGAGGTGACTGCCTTCGGCGACACGTGGAGCACGTACACCGCCACGACGATGTCCTACAATGCCGACGTCGACAACAACGACGAGTACATGGCCTCAATCGCGCCCGGCGGCCCCGGCCGCTACGAGTTCACCGCCGTCTGCTCCGATGACGGCTTTGCCACCGAGATGGCGCAGGGCGCGGGCCACGGTCGCCTGCTGGTGCTGACCAGCACGACCGCCGTCCGCCTCTTCGAGTGGCGCTGGGCCGATATCGCGCAGGAGTGCGAGACGTGGCTCGGCCCGCACGGCTTCGGCGCGGTGCTCGTCTCCCCGCCGATGGAGCACGCCGTCGTCGAGGTCGCCAACGGCTACGACCTCGATTATCCCTGGTGGCAGCGCTATCAGCCCGTGAGCTACACGCTTGCCAGCCGCAGCGGCGACCGCGCCGCCTTCACCAACATGGTCACGCGCTGCCAGGCCGTCGGCGTCGATATTTACGCCGACGCGGTCATCAATCACATGGCCGATATTCCCGGCGTCGGCAGCGGCGGCACGGCGTACACGCGGATGAACTACGGCTCGCTCTACGATAGCGACGATTTCCACGATGAGTGCGTCATCGACAACTATGACGATCCAATCGAGGTGCGCACGTGCCAGCTCTCCGGTCTGCCCGATCTCAAGACTGGAGATCCCACCGTACAGGCCAAGATCGCCGCCTATCTCAACGATCTCATCGATCTGGGCGTGCGCGGCTTCCGCATCGACGCGGCCAAGCACATGACGCCGACGAACATCAGCGACATTCTGGCGCTGTTAGACGAAGAGGTCTACATCTTCGGCGAGGTCATCTCCGATAGCGGCACCTCCGATGGCGAGTACCAGGGCCAGGGCGACGTGACCGAGTTCCAGTACGGCCGGAATCTGGCGGAGAAGTTCCGGGCCGGCGATCTGGCCTCGTTCTACGCCAATGGCGGGGACACGCTCTTCGCCTTCGATTGGACCGACTTCCTGCCCAGCGAGAAGGCCCTCATCTTCAGCGATAACCACGACAATCAGCGCGGGCACGGCGGCGGCGGGGATGTGCTCACCCATCAGGAGGGCGATCTTTACCTGCTGGGCAACGCCTTTATGCTGGCGTGGCCCTACGGCTATCCCGTGCTGATGTCCAGCTACGCGATTCAAGACGATTCGATCCCCGGCTACGATGGCATCGGCCCGCCCGCCGACCGCGCGGGGACTACGACCCCGGTCTACGAAAGCGGCGCGCCCCAATGCGCCGATTACGACGACCCCAAAGCCGAGCAGTGGATCTGCGAGCACCGCCAGACGCCCATCGCGAATATGGTCGGCTTCCGCAACGCTGCCGCCGGCGCCAACGAGATCGCTCACTGGTGGGACAACGGCGGCGACCAGATCGCCTTCGCGCGCCACGACGGCACCTCCAGTCGCGGCTTTTTGGCGCTCAACGCCAGCAGCGACGCGACGTTGGCCGGCGCTTTCGCCACGGGGATGGCGCAGGGCGTCTACTGCAACGTGATCGATGGCGCGCTCACCGCGGGCGGCGACGCCTGCACCGACGGCTACGTCGTCGTCGATGCCGGCGGCGACGCGGCGCTCAGCGTCGCGCCAATGGACGCGGTCGCCATCCACGCGGCGGCCAAGGTGAGCGGCTCGCCCGCGCTCACGGATTTGGGCGTGAGCTTGACGCACGCGCCCTCGCCGCCCGTCTGGGGCGAGACGCTCACCTCCACGCTCGTCATCACCAACAGCGGCGCGAACGTCACCGGCGCGCGCCTGGGCCACACGCTGCCTGACGGCCTCGACGGCGCGACGTGGGTCTGCGCGGCGGCTAATGGCGCCTGTGGCGAGGCCACCGGCAGCGGCCCCATCAGCGCCACCTTCGATCTCGATGACGGCGGGCGCATCACCTACACCCTCACCGGCGCCGTCGCCGCCGACGCTTGGACGCTGATCCAGCGCGCGGCCATCACCGCACCCGCGGCCATCACCGCGCCGCCGACGGTCGTGGATCGCGATCCCCGTAATGACGAAGATGAGATCATCGCCGCGCCCGCCGCCGCCAGCGACCCGGCCACCGTCACGCTGGCGGGCACTTTCCAGAGCGAGATCAGCGGGTGTAGCAATTGGACGGCCAACTGCGCCGCGACGCATCTCACGCACGTGGGCAACGGCATTTGGCGCGGGTCGTTTGCTATTCCCGCCGGAAGCTGGGAGTACAAAATCGTCTCGAACAACGAGGCCGGCGATCAGTGGTATCCGTCGGGTGATAACGTGGGCCTCAATCTGGGCAGCGAGACCACGGTCTACTTCTATTTCAATGATGACAACGATTGGGTCTGGGACAGCGTCAACGATCAGCGCGTCACGCCCGTGGTCGTCGGTAATTTCCAGCAGGATTTGGGGTGCGCCGACGATTGGGCCACGGATTGCTTCCGCACGTTGATGAGCGGCCCCGACGGCGACAACGTCTACACCTTCTGGACGAACGACCTCGCGCCCGGCAGCTACGAGTACAAGATCGCGCGCGACGAGGGCAACGCGTGGTATCCCCCCGGCGACGATCTCACTTTCCAGGTGAATTGGCAGGGCGATCCCGTGCGCTTCTTCTACGACGCCGATGATCACAGCGTGTGGATGGAGCAATCCGCCCGGCGCGCCTTCTGGGTCGAGGAGGATGTGCTGGCCTGGAACGCCAGCGATGGCGCCATCAGCAGCTATAAGCTGATCTACGACGCCGACGGCGCCCTCGAGTTGGGCTACGACGCCGGCGGCAGTCGCACCGTCTCGCCCACCATGCCCTCGGCGGT
Organism: uncultured Anaerolineales bacterium; assembly: GCA_964496595.1. Classification (GTDB taxonomy): domain Bacteria; phylum Chloroflexota; class Anaerolineae; order B4-G1; family SLSP01; genus JAAAOZ01. The sequence goes on along the minus strand of CAZCAI010000163.1, from coordinate 3,120 downwards.
GGATCTGAGCGCCAACGGCACGCTGACCGACGGTACCTACGCCAAATTCCCCAACTTGGATGGCTACACGCGCTTGGAGATCGGCAGCGGCGACCTGGACAAGATCCCCGCCATCCTCAAGGGGCAGATGTTCGTGGCGGCCTACGATAGCGGCGGCGCTTTCTTGGAGGCGACCGGCGTGCAGATTCAGGGCGTGTTGGACGACCGCTACGCCACGATGGCCACATTGGGCCTCACCTACACGGCGGGCGCGCCCGCGTTGACCTTGTGGGCGCCCACGGCCAAATCCGTGACGCTGCACCGATACACGACGCCCACTGCCACGACCAGCACGACCGATGTGCTGGCGTTCGATGCCAACACCGGCGTCTGGTCGATCACGGGCGAGGCAAGCTGGGATCGCGATTTTTACCTCTACGAGGTCGAGGTCTACGTGCCGGAGACGGGCCGGGTCGAGCGCAACTTCGTCACCGATCCCTACGCGGTCAGTCTCTCGCTCAATCCCTTCGAGGACGGGCGCATCGCCAACACGCAGCGCGCGCAATTCGTCGATCTGGCGGGCGACGCGACGCTCCAACCCGCCGGATGGGACACGTTAGCCAAGCCGCCGTTAGACGCGCCGGAGGACGCCAGCATCTACGAGTTGCACGTCCGCGATTTCAGCATCGCCGATAGCACCGTCCCCGCCGCGCAGCGCGGCGCCTTCGCCGCCTTCACCGCCCCCGACACCGCCGGGATGCAGCATCTCCGGGCGCTGGCGGAGGCGGGCCTCACCCATCTGCACCTCCTGCCGGTCAACGACATCGGCTCCATCGTGGAATCCGCCGCCCAGCGCGAGGATGTGCCCGATCTGAGCGCCTATCCCGCCGCCTCGATGCGCCAGCAGCAGGAGGTCGCCGAGGTGCGCGGCAGCGATGGCTTCAACTGGGGCTACGATCCCCAACACTACGGCGTGCCGGAGGGCGCTTACAGCACCGATCCCGACGGCCCGCAGCGCATCTTAGAGTTCCGCCAGATGGTGCAGGCGCTCAACCAGAATGGCCTGCGCGTGGTGCTGGACGTCGTCTACAACCACACCTATCGCGCCGGGCAGGAGAGCGGCTCCGTGCTGGATCGCGTGGTGCCCGGCTACTATCATCGTTATGATAACGACGGCCATCTCTACAACACGAGCTGCTGTGCGGACACCGCCGCCGAGTTCGAGATGATGGAGAAGCTGATGGTGGACACCATCACGCGCTGGGCCACGGCCTACAAGGTGGACGGCTTCCGCTTCGACCTGATGAATTTGCACACCGTGAGCAACGTCGAGGCCGTGCAGGACGCCGTGCGCGCGCTCACGACCACGACCGACGGCGTGGACGGCGGCAGCATCCTGCTCTACGGCGAGGGCTGGGACTTCGGCTCGGCGGCGGATAAGGGGCTGCATTATGCCAAACAGTGGAACGCGGCGGGCACGGGCGTGGGAACCTTCAACGACAAGATCCGCGATGCGGCCCACGGCGGTTACAGCGAGGACGACCTCGCCATCCGCCACCAGGGCTTCATCAACGGGCTGAGCTTCGATTGGAATGGCTACGAGTATGCAAGTCGCGATCAGGCGGCCCTCTTCTACGAGCAGGATCGCCTGCGCGTGACGTTGGCCGGCAGCCTGCGCGAGTTCACGTTTA
>CAZCAI010000163.1:0-1350 GCA_964496595.1 uncultured Anaerolineales bacterium | reverse complement strand
CGGCTACGCCTTCGATCCGCAGGAAAGCGTCAACTACGTCTCCAAGCACGATAACGAGACGCTCTACGATCAGAACATCTTCAAAGCGCCGGAGAGCGTCTCGATGGCGGAGCGCGTGCGGATGCAGAACATGGGCCTTTCGCTGGTGGGGCTGGCGCAGGGCCTGCCCTTCTTCCACGCCGGCAGCGATATGCTGCGCTCCAAGTCGCTGGATCGCAACAGCTACGATTCCGGCGATCACTTCAACGCGCTCGATTTCAGCTATCAGACCAACAACTTCGGGCGGGGGTTGCCGCCCGCCTGGGATAACGAGAGCCGCTGGGACATCATGGCGCCGCTGCTGCGCGATCCGGCGCTCGTCGCCACGCGGACGCACATCCTCAGCAACACGCGTCACCTGCGCGAACTGCTGCGCATCCGCTACAGCTCGCCCCTCTTCCGTCTGCAAACCACATCCGAGATCACCGCGCGCGTAGCCTTCCACAACACCGGTTCCGGCCAGACGCCCGGCCTGCTGGTGATGACGCTCGACGACACCACCGGCGCCGACCTCGACCCGGCCTACGAGCGCGTGATCGTCCTCTTCAACGCCGACAAATTCCCCCACGACGTCGCGTTAGGCGCGCTCAGCGGCCTGGACATTGTCCTGCATCCCATCCAGGCTGCATCTTATGATCCCGTGGTGCGCACCGCCAGCTACGATAGTGCTGACGGAACCTTCAGCGTCCCGGCCCGCACCACCGCCGTCTTTGTCCAACTCGCGCCCGACGCGCTCGGCGTGGCGCTCGCGCCGGATCATCAAACTACCACCGCGCCCGGCAGCGTGATCATCTACACCCACACCCTGACCAACACCGGCGCGAGCCTCGATGTCTACGACGTAGCTTATCACAGTGCGCTGGGCTGGCCCGCGATGCCTCTCTACGATACGCCCATCACCGTGGGGGGAGGGCAGACGGCGACGGTGGCGATCAGCCTGACGGTGCCGGCGAACAGCGCCGGGCTGACGGACACCCTCCGCATCACCGCGACCTCGCGCACCGACCCCGGCCTCTTCGCCGCCGTGACCAATACGACCACTGTGCCGGGCGTCTGCACGGAGGTGCAGGCCGTCGCCATCGCGGGGCCGAGTTCGGCCATCAGCGGGACGGCGGTCACCTTCCATGCCACCTACACGCCCACTACCGCCCCCAACGTCGCGCTGCTGTGGGATAACGGCGACACGACCTCAACGACCGTGCGCTCATTAGACGTCGGCACGCATACCTTAGCGATCACGGCTGCCAACTGCGCCGATGCATTGGTCACCGACACGCACATCGTCGCCATCAACGCCGCGCCGGTCTGCAC
>CAZCAI010000162.1:0-9862 GCA_964496595.1 uncultured Anaerolineales bacterium | reverse complement strand
CTTGTGCAAGCAAAACGGGGATCTGGCGATCCCCTTGGAGCGAGAATGGGAAAGCCCTAGGGGATGGTTCAGAAATAGGTTGACACTTTTTCTCGTCATCTCAGGCCCGGCGGTTCTCACGGCCACCGGGCATACTACGCCTTAGCGAAGTCGCCCTTCGACGACTGAATTCTAACCGGCGAAGGCCGGTTTCGTAAATGTGGCCGCGAATTTATTCGCCAGGCTTGAACCATCCCATCTTTATGGGAGGAATATCAGGGGATATCAAAGCATGAAGTTGACAACGCGGATGTTTCGATTATCATATTACTCAATCTTTAAATACTCAATAAATGAGTAATGAGATGACGTGACTATCTGACTGAGGACTACCCAACTCATTTGTAGGAGGCTCTATGTGCCCGATGACCGCGACGCCGTTGACCATTGAATGGAGTCTGCTGGGCTTTCTGCGCCAGGAACCGATGCACGGGTATCAGATCTATCAGCGGCTCTCCAAATCGCAGGGGATGGGCTTGGTCTGGCATCTCAAACAGAGCCAGCTCTACGCGCTCTTGGGCAAGCTGGAGCGGCGGGAGTACGTGACTTACACCATCGAGCAGCAAGAGGGGCGCCCGGATCGCAAGGTCTACGAGTTGACGGAGGCCGGACGGGCGGCGCTGCTGGCGTGGGTGCGGACGCCGGTGGAGCGGGGGCGGGAGTTTCGCATGGAGTTCCTGGCCAAGCTCTACTTCGCGCGCCAGGAGGGCGAGCAAATCGTGGCGGAACTGCTATCGGAGCAGCGGGCCGCGTGTCGCGGCTGGCTGGCCGAGTTGGAAACGGAGGCCGCTGAGCACACGGATGGGGATGCCAACGAGTACGCGCACCTCGTTTACCAATTCCGCATCGGGCAGATGGAGGCGGTCCTGGCGTGGATCGATCTCTGTGAGCAGACGCTTCTCGATCATTAGCCATTTGTAGGTTGGAATGGCATTCCGACCTACGCAAACCTATAGACTGGAGGAAACCATCATGATGAAAATAATGAAACGCTTACTTTCGCTTATCGGCGTGTTGAGCTTGATCTTGACCGCGTGCCGTGGTGTTGGTTCAGAAGCCTCGTCGTCCGCTGCGACGCTGACGATCACGGATGCGCGCGGGCGCGAGGTGACCTTTGCCGAGCCGCCGCAGCGCATCGTCATCGCCGGGAAGGCCAACTTTATGCTCAACGACACCGTCTACCTCTTCCCGGAGGAGGCGCGCGAGCGCGTGGTCGCGCTGACCAAGGCCAGCCAGCGCAATGCCTTCGTCGAGTTGCTAGATCCCCAAGCCGAGGAAAAGCTGCGCTTCCAGGTCGATGCTGGCGCCGATGAGATCGTCGCCGCGCAGCCGGATGTCGTCCTGCTCAAGAGCTTTATGGCGGATAGTATGGGCGGCGCGCTGGAGACGCTGGACGTCCCCGTGCTCTACCTGGAGTTCGAGACGCCGGAGCAGTACGACCGCGATCTGGCGATCTTGGGCCAACTCTTCGACGATCCCGCCCGCGCCGGCGAAGTCTGGTCGTTCTACGAGACGCGCATGGCGCAGGTCGCGGCGGCGGTGGCCGAACTCGACGAGGCCGCGAAGCCGCGCGTCCTGATGCTCCAGTACAGCGACCGCGGCGGCGAGGTGGCGTTCAAAGTCCCGCCGGCCGCGTGGATCCAGACGCAACTGGTCGAGATGGCCGGCGGCGCGCCGGTGTGGAAAGAGGCGGCGCAGGGCGGCGGCTGGGTGGTCGTCAACCTGGAGCAGATCGCGGCCTGGAACCCGGATCAGATCTACGTGATCAACTACTTCGGCGACGTGGACGAGACAGCGGAGCAACTCCGCGCCGATTCGCGATGGCAGGAACTCCAGGCCGTCCAAGCGGGGCAACTTCACGCTTTCCCCAAGGATTTCTACAGTTGGGATCAGCCGGACACGCGCTGGATCCTGGGTCTGATGTGGCTGGTCGATCACGTGCAGCCGGGGCTTGTAGAGGTCGATATTCAGGAGGAGCTTTACGCTTTCTACGAGCATCTCTACGGGATGGACCCGGCCACGGTCAGCGATGAGATCGTGCCGCGCTTGCAGGGCGATCTGGACTGAGGCGCGTGAATTCCCGCCGGACGCTGCTGCTCCTGGGATTGGGCTGTGTGGGTCTGATGGCGCTCTCCATCTTTGTGGGGCGCTATCCGGCTCCGTATTGGATGCCGCTCGCGCGCTTGCGCACCGATCCGTTGGCGCAGCGATTGGTCTTGAACCTGCGCTTGCCGCGCATCCTCACCGCGTGCCTGCTGGGGATGGCGCTCTCGGCGGCGGGAATGGTTATGCAAATGATCTTCCGCAATCCGCTGGTCGAGCCGGGCTTCTTGGGCGTCTCGCAGGGCGCAGCCTTCGGCGCGGCTTTTAGCATCATCTTTTTGGATGCGGCGGCGTTCTGGGTGCAGAGCTTCGCGGCGCTTTTCGCGTGTCTGGGCCTGCTCTTCTCCTACGCGCTGGCCCGCCACATTCGCTACGGCGGCTGGACGCTGCGCTTAGTCCTGGCCGGCATCGCCGTCTCCGCGCTCTTCTCCTCCGGCGTCGGGTTGCTCAAGTATGTGGCCGATCCGCTCACCGAGCTGCCGGAGATCGTCTTCTGGATGTTGGGCGGCTTGTGGGCCGTCACCTGGGCGGATGTGATCGTTATCGCGCCCATTGTGGTGATCTGCCTCGCGGTGATGCTGCTGATGCGCTGGCGGCTGAACGTCCTCTCGTTGGATACCAAGACCGCGCTCTCGCTGGGGACTGCGCCGGCGCGCGAGCGGGCGGGGCTGCTGGTCGCCGCCGTCATCGCGACCGCGTCGCTCGTCTCGGTGGCCGGCATCGTCGGCTGGATCGGCTTGATCGTGCCGCATCTGGCCCGCCGGCTCTTGGGCGCGAACGCCGAGCACGCCCTCCCCGGCGCGATTCTTATCGGCGGCTTCTTCGCCATGCTCTGCGATAACGTCGCCCGCGCCGCGATGTCCGGCGAGATTCCGCTGGGGATTTTGACCTCGCTGATCGGCGCGCTGATCTTCATCGCGTTGATGGTCACACGGGAATAAGGGGGAAGTAATGGCGGACTATTCACCGATGATTTCGCTTGCCAACGTGCGCTTCAGCTACGATAGCCGCGAGCACACCGTCTTCGAGGACCTCTCGTTAGACCTTCCCGGCGGCGCGCTGACGGCGCTGTTGGGGCCGAACGGTTCCGGCAAAACCACGCTCCTACATCTCATCTTGGGCGTGTTAGCGCCGGCGTCGGGCGTGGTGCTGTTAGCCAGGCGCCCGCGTCAGCACTATACCCGCCGTGACATCGGCAAATTGATGGGGCTGGTGCTCCAGGATGAGTACATCCCTTTCAATTTCTCGGTGATGGAGTACGTCTTGCTGGGGCGAGCGCCGCATCTCCATCTGCTCCAGACGCCCTCAGCGGAGGATCGCGAGGTGGCGGAGGAGGCCCTGGCTGAGGTGGGGATGCTGGAGATGCACGAACGGCCCATCCAATCGCTGAGCGGCGGGGAGCGCCAACTCGTGATGATCGCGCGGGCGCTGGCGCAACGGCCGCGCATCCTGCTGCTAGATGAACCGACCTCGCATCTGGATCTGAGCAACAAGGGGCGGGTGCTGCGCATCATGCGGCGCCTGGCCGACCGGGGCGTGACCGTCGTCTTCACGACGCACGAGCCGGCGCTGGCCGCCGACGTGGCGGAATTTGTGGTATTGCTGCGTCGGGGGCGCGTCCTGTCCCACGGCCCGATGCGCGAGGTGCTGACCTCCGCGCATCTCTCCGCGACCTACGACGTCCCCGTCGAGGTGGTGGAGATCGCCGGACGGCGCATCATCCTGCCGCCTGCTACTGCGTCGGAGCCTGTGGTTATTCGGAGCTAGGCATCCGCTGCGTGATGAAATGATATGCCGTTGCGAGGTCTAAAAACGCCGCGCTACTTTCGGAAGGGGGATAGATCTAATGGATCAATTGGACCAACTTACCGCTTTGACCGACAATGAGCGTCAGGCCTTAGATACGCTCGTCCAGCGGCTGTATGCGCGCCATGGTGGTTACATCCAATCGGTGATGCTGTTTGGCTCCAAGGCCCGTGGCGATGCCGGCCCCGATTCAGATATCGACGTGCTCGTGGTTTTGACGAACGATGACCCCGATCTGCGCACGAGCGTGCGTCGATTGGCGGCTCGCGTCTCGCTGGAATACGACCTTTTGATCTCGGTGCGGGCTACGGGCCGCTCCCACTGGGAAAAACTATCCCGCTATCGTTTCCCGCTCTACAAGGCTATCCAGGCCGAAGGTATTTCCCTCGTCCCATCCCCCGCTTGATTTAGGCGCTCGCCTCATTTTGGCCCTTGGGGCTTGAAGTCGCCCGCGCGGAAAATCTCGAACAGCGTGGGCGCATCGCGGGCCACGCGATGGAGGCGGTTGTAGTGGAAGCCCAACTGCATTGTGTGATGCGCATCGGAGTTGGTGAGCACGGGGACTTCCAAGCGTGAGGCTAATTTTCGGATGCGAGGCGCGGCGTCGTGCGGTGTGTTGTTCGAGGCGACTTCGATGGCGTCTGGCGGATAAGTCTCCACATCCAACCCCAACTCCTGCGACCAGCGGAAGGGATGCGCCACGATGAGAAACCCTTCGCGCTCGCGCACAAAGGCGTGAAGCGCCGAATAGCTCCATTCGCCACTTTCCAAGGCTTTGTCTTGCACGCCCAACACCACGATGTGATTCGTCGGTGGGTCAAGCGTGACCTCGATGCCGGGGAAGATGCGGAACGGGGCATATTTCGCGTTCAGCATCGCCAGATGCTCCGGCAGCGCCAGCCAGTCATGATCCGTGATGGCGATAGCGTCCAACCCGGCGGCTAAGGCGCCGTGGATCATATCTGTCTCTGGGGATTTGGCACAGAGCGAGCGCTCGCTGGTGTGAACGTGCAGATCGACGCGCATTAAATCTCGATGTCTACGACCGAATCCAAGATGTGCGCTGGCCCTCGATTATCCATCACGACCTTAGATAATGGGGGATCGAAACTCTGTTCCGCTAAATCCCGGCGGATCGCTTCGTAATCTTTGTCAGGATCAATGAGGCTCCGCAGTTCCTCACTCAAAGGATGAATCAATCCAGTTTTCTCTGCCGCCTCAACGATGCGTTCCTGTTGCGTTGGGTGTTCTGTCTTTTGAGCAAATTCTCGATGCAATAGCCTCAACACAATTTCAGCCGGCATTTGACCGCTTTTTTCTGATTCTTCCTCTAATCGTTGCCGGATGTCCACCGGCAATTCCAGATTTAGAGTTGCCATATTCTCACCTCCTAGATGCTGCGGGGCTTCTTACTTCTCTACCAGCTTGCCGTAGAGATCAGGGCGCCGATCCCCGACGGTGTCCATCTCGAACTCGTCGGGGCGGATGACAATGCGCTTCTGGCGGGCCGCCGTGGGGTCGATCTCCGCGTAGCAGATTTCCTCGTCGGCTCCGGCCTCCGCCAGCACCTCGCCCAGCGGGTTGGTGATCTGGCTGTGGCCGAAGAACCAGAAGCCGCTCTCCTCACCGCAGCGATTGCACGCCAGCACGAAGACGCGATTCTCCAGCGCGCGCGTCCGCGTCACGAACTGCGGCGCGTTCTGCGAGCCATCGGGCCAGTTGGTGGGCAGCGCCACGATGTCGGCCTCGGCGAGCGCCAGCGCGCGCATCGCCTCTGGGAAGCGCAGATCGTAGCAGATGATGATGCCCACGCGGCCCAGCGGCGTCTCCCACACGCGGAAGCCCGTGTCGCCCGGCGTCGTCAGGCGATCCACGCCCAGCAGCGGCAGGTGGGCCTTGCGATAGACGCCGATCACGCCCGCCGGCCCGATCAGCGCCGCCGAATTGTAGATCGCCTCCGTGCCGGCGCGCTCCAGCAGGCCGACCACGGCGTAGGCGTCCGCTGCGGCGCAGGCGGCGGTGAAGGCCTCGGTGGTGGGGCCGGGGATCGGCTCCGCCACGGCGTAGGCCGGCGCGAATGCCGCGAAGCCGTAGCCGGTCGTGGCGCACTCGGAGAAGACCACGAGTTGCGCGCCCTCGGCAGACGTCGCTTCCGCAAACAAGGTCAGAAGCTTTGTGCGATTGCGTTCCACGCGCCCCAGTACGGGATCCATCTGGACGACGGCGACCTTCACGTGCGGCTTAGGTGGTGGATTCATCTGGCAGCACCTCCTCATCGTAAGTTTCCGGTAATTCTACCTGCTCAAACGCCTCGATGAGCAGATCAAAAGCGCCGATGACCTGCACGCGTTCGTCCGAATCGAAGGTGTGGATCCAATCCACCATGTGATTCTCGGTGCGGCGGAGCAGCGCGGCGTAGGCGGTGCAGCCCTCTTCCGTGAGCGTCAGCAGCACGCGGCGGCCATCGGCGGGATCGCGCTCGCGGGCGACGAGGCCGCGCGCCTCTAATCCCTGCGTCAATTTGGAGATCGTCGGCAGCGAGACGCCCAAGTGATCCGCCAGCCCGGAGAGACACTTCTTCCCCTCGCGGAAGAGATGCGCCATCACGCGAAACTGCGGTTCGGTGAAGGTGCCGGAACTATGCAGGCGCAAATCCTGGCGCATCAGGCGCGCCAACTGGGGGATCGATTCGATGATGCTGTGGGCGCAATCCAATAGGGTAGGTTCGTCCTGCATAGATTTCTCTCCGTTCTTCATTCTCTATTCGTAGGTCATTTCGGCCAGATGTTCCTCGAGTACAGCGCGCAGCTCCGCTTGCACCTCGTCCACGGAGCCAGTCGCGTCGATGATGCGCCAACGATCCGCCATGGACGCCAACTCCAGATATCCCTCGCGCACGCGCCGATGGAAGTCCAACGCCTCGCGATCCAGCCGATTGAGCGCCTCGCCGCTTTGGGAGCGGCGCTGCAAGCCGATCTCCGGCGTCACATCCAAGTAGAGCGTGAGATCGGGCGTCAGGCCGCCGGTGGCGAAGGTCGTGATCGCCCGCAAATCGGCCAGCGAAAGGCCGCGCCCGTAGCCCTGATAGGCGTAGGTGCTATCGAAGTAGCGATCGCAGAGCACGAACTTGCCCCGGCGCAGCGCCGGCCGGATGATCTGCGCCACCAATTGGGCGCGCGAGGCCGAATAGAGGAGAATCTCGGCCGCGGGGGTCATCTCCGTGTGCGCGCAATCGTGGAGCAGCGCGCGCACCTCCTCGCCGATGGCCGTGCCGCCTGGCTCGCGCGTCACGACGGGCGCGTGGCCCAGCTCCCTCAGCCATTGGACGAGGAGGTGCAGTTGGGTGGTTTTGCCGCTGCCGTCCGGCCCTTCTAGCGTGATGAATGATCCGCGCGTTGGCATAGCCTGGGCTGACCTACGCTATCTCATCCCGGTAGATGCGCACGTTGCGCTCTGGATCTTGTCCTAAGGAACGCGAGTGCAAGTTGGCATTGCGGATCATTTGGTGCTGGCGGCGGCGAATGAAATCCTGCTGGGGGGCGAGATCGACCCACTGAGCCTCGCCCTCCTGGACCCGGCTGATGGCCTCCTCGACCTCGCGCATCGCCTGGGCGAAGGGGCGTTTCTCATTACTGGCGAAACGGTAGAGATCGGCCAGGAAAGATTGCATCTGCGCGACGGTGTTGGCCCGCAGTACGTAGATCGGCACGCCGCGCCGTTCCGCGTCCTTCACGGGGCGGGGGCGCTGGCGATAGAAGCGCTTGGTTGTCACGACCACATTGGCATGATTGACTTCGTCGACCAGGGTGATGGGCACGCCGAGGTTATCCGCCGCCTGGCGCAAGCGATTACGGGCTACGCCATAGGGGAAGAGCGCCTTCTCTGGATACTCCCTCGGCGTCTGTTCCGCTCGTCGCGGCCCGCCGCCGGTGGTCGCGCGCTGAGGTTCCTGCGCCGCTGGCGACGGGGCGCTGGTGGCGCCGTCCGTCTGGAGATTGCCGTCGTCGTCGCGATAGCGCAGCTCGCCTTGCAGCGGCCGGCCACGCACCCAGTTATCGACGGCCATTGAGACGTCCTTGTGGACCATTAACCGCTCGCGATCCTGGATTTCTACTAAGATGTTGAAGGTTGGGGGAGCGCGCCGCTCCAGCACCGTCTTCTGCGTCCCCCGCCGTCGCGCTTCTTCATCGGAGAGCGTGACGCTTTCGATGCCGCCGACCAGATCCGAAAGGGTGGGGTTCATCACCAGGTTATCTAATGTGTTGCCGTGCGCCGTGGCGATCAATTGCACACCGCGCTCGGCGATCGTCCGCGCGGCGATGGCCTCCATCTCCCGCCCAATCTCGTCGATGACGATGACCTCCGGGTTGTGATTCTCCACCGCCTCGATCATCACCTCGTGCTGGAGGCTGGGCGTCGAGACCTGCATCCGGCGCGCGCGCCCGATGGCCGGGTGGGGGATGTCCCCGTCGCCGGCGATCTCGTTGGACGTATCGACGATCACCACGCGCTTCTTTTCGGCCAACACGCGCGCGGCCTCGCGCAGCTTGGTCGTCTTGCCCACGGCCGGCCGCCCGACGATGAGTACGCTCTTGCCAGATTCGATCAGATCCTGGATGATGTCAATGGTCCCGAAGACGGCGCGCCCGACGCGGCACGTCAGGCCGACCACGCGCCCCTTGCGGTTGCGGATCGCGGCGATGCGGTGCAGCGTGCGCTCGATACCGGCGCGATTGTCCGCGTCAAAATCGCCCACGCGCTCCACCACGCCATCGATGTCGTCCTGCGTGACTTCCCGTTCCAGCAACACGATCTCTTTGTCCGTAAAACGCGCTGTCGGCACTCGACCGAGATCCAAGATCACTTCTAACAACTCGGATCGCCGTCCAATATCATTCAGCGCTTGCCGGATGTCCAAGGGCAGGACGTTCAACAGCAAATCTAAATCATCAACAACAACTTGTGTTTGGCTATTCATTTAAACGATATTCACCTCTTTTTTATTAAGTTGGTCACATTGTACCATAGGTTGGGGATGGGGAAAGTGATCAGCGGATGAAGCAGATGATAGCAGATATGGGGATGGTTTAGAAATGGGTTGACACTTTCTCGGATTCGCCGAGCAGTGAACTACCCGTCTGAAAGCTCAAGTCGGCTGAAGGCCGACTCAACATCGAGAAGTGTCTTGTGTTTTAGGCGACTTCTATCCGACTTGAGCTTTTAGCCCGCGATTTATCTGCGGGCGTAGGACTTCACACACCAAGTGTCAAGCTAATTGTCCCGGAAAATGAACCATCCCCAGATATGATTATACCTTTATCTTATCACATCTCCGTTAGATCGACGTTAGCTCGTCGCGTCTGTTCTAGCTGCTAAATCTGCTGAGCGACTTGACGCGCCGATGCTCTGTGTTAAAACGAGAGCAGAGCAGTGTCCGGGTAAATTATCACACAGGAGGTATTGGATGCAGAACAGAATAGTCGTTGCAACTTCGGAGGCCCCGGCGGCTGTGGGGCCATATTCCCAGGCGATTAAAACGCCGGGCTTGGTTTTCACCGCCGGGCAGTTGGGCCTGGATCCGGCGACCGGCGAGTTCGCGGGCGCGGACGTCGCCGCGCAGACGCGCCAAGCGATGGAAAATCTACGCGTGGTGTTGGAGGAGGCCGGCAGCGGCCTGGAGCAGATTGTCAAGACCACCATCTTTGTTGTGGATCTGGCCGACTTCAAGACGGTGAACGAGATCTACGGCAGCTTTTTCGGCGGCGAGGGTGGGGCGCCGCCCGCCCGCTCGACGGTGCAGGTCGCGGCGCTGCCTCTCGGCGGCCGGGTGGAGATCGAGGCGGTGGCGGTTGTCGAATCGAGTAAGGCCGGCGACTGAGGTCGTCGCCCGTGGATGCCTTGGCCCCAAGGCCCA
>CAZCAI010000161.1:0-9928 GCA_964496595.1 uncultured Anaerolineales bacterium | reverse complement strand
CAGTACACAACTATATCTGAAACGCCGCTGCGGTCAACCGTTCCATCCGCCCGGCACGCAATCGTTTTGAGATTACATTTTCCTTAAGTTTTTCCTGTGCTATAATAGTATTGTACGGAAAGAGATAGCATCCCAACGATTATCCCCAGGATCTGCTATCTAAGTCAGACCATTTACATTTACAAAGATATACATCAACCCGCATGCTCCGAGTTTCGCGACCTAAATGCCCCCACAGTCCAAAGTAGGGACAGATGGCGCGCAACCGATAGGGTATAGCCGGAAACAGCTATGCCTCCCGTTATTTGGAAAGGAGCCTGACCGACGACTTGCGTCACGACGCAACGCGACGGCGTTCCTTTCCAATCCAAACGGGAACGCCGTTTTTTTGTTGGGACGTGAGGGATTTTATTCAGTATCCAGTCTCTAAACATCCACGTTTGGGGCGTTTGGAGATCAAGAGCGTTGGTCAGTATCCACATAATTTATTTTAGGGAGGATGTTATGGAGAAGAAGAAGTTAGTTGTAAATGGTGTTCCTCACACGCTGGTCGTCGATCCCGAAGCCTCGCTGGCGACGCTGTTGCGCGAGCAACTGGGCCTGACCGGCACCAAGATCGGCTGCGGCACCGGCCAATGCGGCGCCTGCTCCGTCATCTTAGACGGCAGGGTTGTCCGCTCGTGCGTCACCAAGATGAAGCGCGTGGCCGATGGCGCGGAGATCACCACCGTGGAGGGCATAGGCGCGCCGGATCATCCGCACCCGGTGCAGCAGGCGTTCGTGGCCCACGGCGCGGCGCAGTGCGGATTCTGCACGCCGGGCTTCGTCATCTCGTCCAAGGCGCTGTTAGATCAGAACCCTGATCCGACGCGCGAAGAGGTCCGCGCTTGGTTCCAGAAGCATCGCAATATCTGCCGCTGCAATGGCTACAAGCCCTACGTCGATGCCGTGATGGACGCGGCCCGCGTGTTGCGCGGCGATCTGGACCCCGATGCGCTGGACTACGAGATGCCCGAAGATGGCGCGGTCTGGGGCACCAAGCACCCGCGCCCCTCGGCGCTGCCCAAGGTCACCGGCGCCTGGGATTACGGCGCGGATCTGGGCCTCAAGATGCCGCCCGGCACGCTGCATCTGGCGCTCGTCCAGGCCGAAGTCTCCCACGCCAACATCTTGAGCATCGACACCGCCGAGGCCGAGGCCATGCCCGGCGTCTACAAGGTCGTCACCCACAAGGATGTCAAGGGCAAGAATCGCATCACCGGCCTGATCACCTTCCCCACCAACAAAGGCGATGGCTGGGATCGCCCCATCCTCTGCGATGAGAAGGTCTTCCAGTACGGCGACGCTATCGCCATCGTCTGCGCGGACACGGAAGCGAACGCCCGCGCCGCCGCGAAGAAGGTCAAGGTCGATCTGGAGGAATTGCCCGCCTACATGAGCGCCCCCGCCGCGATGGCCGACGACGCCATCGAAATTCATCCCGGCACGCCCAACGTCTACTTTGAGCAGCCCATCGTCAAGGGCGAGGAAACCGCGCCCATTATGGAGGAAGCCGCCTACGTGGTCGAAGGCGACTACTACCTCCAGCGCCAACCGCACCTCACCATCGAGCCGGATGTGGGCTTCGCCTACTTCGATGAAGAGGATCGCCTCACCATCCACTCCAAGTCCATCGGCATCCACCTGCACGCGCTGATGATCGCGCCCGGCCTGGGCGTCGAGATGGACAAGCTGCGCATCGTGCAGAACAACGCCGGCGGTACCTTCGGCTACAAGTTCAGCCCCACAATGGAAGCGTTGTTGGGCGTCGCTGCGATGGCCACCGGTCGCCCGGTCTTCCTCAAGTACGATTACAAGCAGCACATCACCTATACGGGCAAGCGCTCGCCCTTCTTTATTAATCTCAAGCTGGCGGCGGATGAAGAGGGCAAGTTGTTGGCGATGGAAAGCGATTGGTCGGTGGATCACGGCCCCTACTCCGAGTTCGGCGACCTGCTGACCCTGCGCGGCGCGCAGTTCATCGGCGCGGGCTACGACATCCCCAACATTCGCGGCCTGGGCCGCACCGTCTGCACCAACCACGCCTGGGGATCGGCCTTCCGCGCCTACGGTTCGCCGCAGGCCTTCCTGGCCTCCGAGAGCCTGATGGACGAGCTGGCCGAGAAGATGGGGGTAGACCCGTTCGAGCTGCGCTACAAGAACGTCTATCGCCCCGGCGCGACTACGCCCACCGGCCAGGAGCCGGAGGTCTACAGCATGGTCGAGCTGCTCGATGCCATCCGCCCGCACTACGAAGCCGCCAAGCAGCACGCGGCAGAAAACACCACCGACGAGGTGAAGCGCGGCGTCGGCATCTCCATTGGCATCTACGGCTGTGGCCTCGACGGCGTCGATAGTTCCGCCGCGGCGGTGGAACTGACGTCCGACGGCGTCACCCTCTACAACAGTTGGGAGGATCACGGCCAGGGCGCCGATATGGGCGCGCTGGGCACGGCGCACAAAGCACTGGAACCGCTGGGCATCGGCCCCGACGAGATCAAACTGGTGATGAATGACACCGCCATCACACCGAACAGTGGGCCGGCGGGCGGCAGCCGCTCCCAGGTGATGACGGGCAACGCCATCCGCGTGGCCTGCGAGAAGCTGCTCGAAGGTCTGAAGAAAGAGGACGGCGGTTATCGCACCTACGATGAAATGGTCGCCGAGGATCTACCGCTCCGCTACGAGGGCCAGTGGGCAGCCTCGATGAACACCAACTGCGACGCTGATACGGCCCAGGGTCATCCCTTCGCTATCTACATGTACGGCGCCTTCCTCACCGAGGTGGCCGTCGAGGTCGCGACCGGCGAGACTACGGTCGAAAAGATGGTCGTGGCCGCCGACATCGGCAACATCAACAACAAACTGGTCGTCGATGGTCAGATCTACGGCGGCGTCGCCCAGGGCATCGGACTGGCGCTCTCCGAGGACTTTGAGGATCTGGAGAAGCACACGAGCATGATCGCCTGCGGCATCCCGGAGGTCAGGGACATCCCCGACGACTTCGAGATCATCTACATCGAGACCCCGCGCGAGCATGGCCCCTTCGGCGCCGCCGGCGTCGGCGAATTGCCGCTGACCTCGCCGCACGTCGCCGTCGTCAACGCCATCCACAACGCCACCGGCGTCCGCATCCGCGATCTCCCCGCCCTGCCGGAGAAGATCAAGGCCGGCCTCAAGGCGCTGTAAACTTAGTTTGTTAGCACCCAACGGATTGAATGGATGAGGCGACTGAGTACAGTATCCGCTATCTCCATTCAATCCGTTGCTCGTATTTCGTATTGCGTATTACGTATTTTCACGCAGTACGCAATACGCAATACGCAACATCCAGTAAGGAACACTACGAATCCACATTGCCATGCCCGATCCGGAGGCCCAATGGACCAAAAAGAACTCCGCGTGTTAGAAGCCCAATGCATCCAGGAGCACGCGCCGCCTTGCACCGCCGCCTGCCCCATCCACGTCGATGTGCGGGGCATGTTGGGCGCTTTGGCTGATGACGACCTCGACGCGGCGCTGGAGATCCTCACCAAGCGCTTGCCCTTCCCCGCCATCATTGGGCGGGTGTGCGAACAACCCTGTCGCGCGGTGTGCAATCGCAAGGATGTGGGGGCGGCGCTGGAGATCGCCGCGTTGGAGCGCGCCTGCGCCGACGCCGGCGCGCCGGCGTGCCGCAAGCGCCGCATCCCCCGCCGGGGCAAGCGCGTTGCCGTGGTGGGCGGCGGCCTGAGCGGCGTCACCGTCGCGCACGATCTGGCGCGCAAGGGCCACAAAATCACGCTCTTCGAGGCGACGGAGCGCCTGGGTGGCACCCTGTGGGAGGTATCCGAGGCCGTTCTCCCCCGTGATCTGCTGTCGGACGAACTATCGGAGGCCATCAGCAGCGGCGTCGAGGTGAAATTCGGCTCGCCCATCGACGCCGAACGTCTGGACGCCCTCCACGCCGACTTCGATGCCGTCTACCTGGGCGTGGGCCGCGATCCCCAGGCAGATTTCGCCCGCGACCTGCTGACCGAGGTCAATCCCGACACCTTCGCCACGGGGCGCGAGGGCATCTTCGCCGCCGGGCGCGCCGTTGCAGAGACGCCCGTCTTCATCGAGAGCATCGCCACCGGGCGGCGCGCCGCCACCTCCATCGACCGCTACCTGCAAAAGGTCTCGCTCACCGCCTCGCGCGATCATGAGGGCGCCTACACCACGCGCCTCTACACCAGTCTAGAGGGTATCGCGCCCGCCCCGGCGATCCGGCCCGCCGATCCCGCCGAAGGCTACACCCGCGCCGAGGCCGTACAGGAAGCGCGGCGCTGCCTCCAATGCGAGTGCATGGAATGCGTCAAATCCTGCGCCTATCTGGAGCACTACGGCGGCTATCCCAAGCAGTACCTGCGCCAGATCTACAACAACCTCTCCATTGTGATGGGCACGCGCCAGTTCAACACCCTCATCAACTCGTGCAGCCTTTGCGGGCTGTGCGGCGAGGTCTGCCCCAACGATTTGAACATGGCCACGGTCTGTCGCGAGGCCCGCCAGACGATGGTGGCCCAGGAACGGATGCCGCCCTCGGCGCACGAGTTTGCCCTGCGCGATATGGCCTTCAGCAACGGCGAAACGGCGCGGTTGGCGCGTCCCGCCCCCGGCGCCGAGACGTGCGACTACATCTTTTTCCCCGGTTGCCAACTTGGCGCGTCGGCGCCGGAGCACGTGGAGCGCGTTTACGCCGACTTGCGCGAGATGCTGCCCAACGTCGGCCTGATGCTCC
The DNA here is from genome assembly GCA_964496595.1 of uncultured Anaerolineales bacterium. Classification (GTDB taxonomy): domain Bacteria; phylum Chloroflexota; class Anaerolineae; order B4-G1; family SLSP01; genus JAAAOZ01. The sequence goes on along the minus strand of CAZCAI010000161.1, from coordinate 5,127 downwards.
GCTGTTGTGGCGCGCCGGCGGATTGGGCCGGGCGCAGCGATCTCTTTGCGGAGGCGCAGGCGACCTTCCGCGCCGATTACGAGACGCTGGACGGCGGGCGCGTGATCCTCGCCTGCTCCACCTGCTATCAGATGTTCAAGACCCATCTGCCGGATGTGCCCATCATCTCGCTCTGGGAGATCTTCGCCGAGCACGGCCTGCCCGCGTTGGCGCCCCATATTGATGTGGATGAAACGCTTGCCGTCCACGATCCTTGTACCACGCGCTACGAGAGCGCCATCCACGAGAGCGTCCGCGCGCTCCTGCGCGAGATGGGCGTCCGCATCGAGGAACTGCCGCTCAGCCGCGAGTACACCGAGTGTTGCAGCTACGGCGGCCTGATGTGGCTGGCGAACCGCGAGCTGGCCGAGACCGTCGTCCAGCGGCGCATCGCGGCGCATCCGGCGGATTACGTGACTTACTGCGCGATGTGCCGCGACTTCTTCGCCGACCGGGGCAAACGAACGCTGCACCTGCTCGATCTGCTCTATGAGGAGGACGTGGCCGCGCGCGCGGCGCGTCCCGGCCCGCGCTTCTCGCCGCGGCACGATCATCGCGCGCAGCTCAAGCACCGCCTGCTCACCGAACTTTGGGAGGAAACCGTGAGTGAACCGCCATCTATCCCGATCCAATTGGCATTGTCCGAGGAGGTCGCCGAGCGCGTCGACCAGCGCCTGATCTTGGAGGAGGACATCCGCGAGGTGATCGCCTACGCCGAGCGCACGGGCAATCGCTTCCGCAACCCCGAGACCGGCCATCGCCTGGCCTACCACCGGCCCGCCAACGTCACCTACTGGGTCGAGTACTCCACCACCGACAACGGCTACCGCGTCCACAACGCCTACAGCCACCGTATGAAAATCGTGACGGAGCCAAAATCCAAGGAGGCCCAATGAAAGCACGCGCAAATGCGAACATCCCTAAGCCAACCCTGCCCGATGACGTCGATTGGGTCTGCGCCCGCTGCGGCGAGCCGCTGACTTTGGGCGAAATCGAAATCGCCTACCTGGGCAGCGCCTTCCCGGTGGAGCTTTGGCACTGCAAAAAATGCGGCCTGGTGCTGATCCCCGAGGAACTGGCGATGGGTCGGATGTTGGAGGTCGAGAAGATGTTGGAGGACAAATAGGGGCAACCTTTGTGGTGGCCCTCGTGGATGCCCATTGCCGATGACCAACGTCGAAGCCACCTGCCGCGTCTACGAGCAAGCATCCGTGCGCCGCGTCACCGGCGATGCCATCCGGCCCGGCGGACGGGCGCTTACGCGCCACGCGCTGGCCCTGGCGGCGCTCCCCTCGGGCGCGAGAGTGTTAGATGTAGGCTGTGGCGTCGGCGCGACAGTGGCCCTCTGCCGGGACGAATTCGGCCTGGACGCCGTGGGCCTCGATCTCTCCGCCAGACTTCTGGCCGAGGGCTGCGATCGCCGGCTCCTACAAGCGACGGCGCTGCACGCGCCTTTCGCCGCCGGAGCCTTCGCCGCCGTCCTGGCCGAGTGCAGCCTCTCGCTGGTGACGGATTGGAACCGCGCCCTGGCCGAGATCCGCCGCATGCTGCGACCGGGCGGGTGGCTCATCATCAGTGACATCTACGCCTCGCCGAAGGATCGTGGCGCGGCGGCCCCCTCCCGCCTGCGCTGCTGCCTCAGCGGCGCGCGCTCCCACCGTGAGATCAAAGCGCACCTGGCTGCGCACAGCTTCGAGTTGCTGCACTGGGAGGATCACACTACCGAACTCAAACAATTTGCGGCCCGGCTGATCTGGGAGCACGGCTCCCTGGCCGATTTCTGGGCCTGCACCGGCGCCACCGAGCGCGAAATCGCCGCCTTTCCCGCCCAGCCCGGCTATTTTTTATTGATGGCTCATTGTACGGGCGAGGCAATCTGCACCTGAGCCATCGATAGCTAGGGATGGTTGATTTTGCAAGTTGCTTCGGTCCACTTCGGCGATGGGAGGATTGCCTCGCCCCCTAAGGAGGATATCACAATGGACGAACTCATGATGCAAATCGCCCGCTACAAACAGTCAGGCTTCTATTGCAGTCAGATTCTCCTGCTCCTGGGCCTGGAAAATCTGGGTCGAGACGATCCCGACCTGGTGCGCGCGATGCACGGCCTGGCCGGCGGGATGGGCGCGGGCGAGCTCTGCGGTGCACTGACCGGCGGCGCGGCTCTGCTGGGGCTGTACGCGGGTCGCGGGCGCGGCGACGAGATGGAAGATCCGCGCCTCAACGCGATGCTCAAAGCACTCGTCGCCTGGTTCCACGAGAGCTATGGCGAGCCTTTTGGCGGCATCCGCTGCGCCGAAATCTTAGGCGACGATCCCCAGAATCAATCCCGCTGCGGGCAGATGGTGAAGGGCGTCTACGAGAAGGTCACAGCCCTGCTCGTCGAAAACGGCTTCGATCTCTACGGGATGGACACGTGAGCGACGAGCGCATCCTGGCGGAGACGGAGAGCGTCTGCCCCGAATGCCTGCGCCGCATCCCGGCGCAGCGCGTCCAGCGCGGCGATGACGTCTACCTCGTCAAGCGCTGCGCAGAACACGGCACATTCGAGGCCATCCTCTGGCGCGGCGAACCGGATTACGCGACGTGGGTACGTCCCAAGACGCCTACCACGCCCGACGTCCCCTTCACGCCGGTGGATCGTGGCTGCCCCTTCGATTGCGGCCTCTGCCCCGATCACCGGCAGCAAACCTGCACCGCGCTCCTGGAGGTGACCCCGCGCTGCGATTTGCGCTGTGCTTTCTGCTTCGCCAGCTCGGGCAAAGGCGACGGCTCGCCCGATCCCCGCCTCGATGTCATTGAGGGCTGGTATCGCAGCCTGCTCCGCGCGGGCGGCCCCTACAACGTGCAGCTTTCCGGCGGCGAACCGACGATGCGCGATGATCTGCCTGAGATCGTGGCGTTGGGCCGCGAGCTGGGCTTCGGCTTCATCCAGGTGAACACCAACGGGCGACGCTTCGCCCGCGATCCCGGCTACGTCGCGGCGCTCAAGGAGGCGGGGCTGGTCTCGGTCTTCCTCCAGTTCGATGGGACGGAGGATGCCATCCACGAACGCCTGCGCGGGCGCCCACTGATGGCGGAGAAAGAGGCTGCCATTGCGGCCTGCGCCGAGCACGGCCTGGGCGTCATCCTCGTGCCGACGCTCGTGCCGGGCGTCAACCTCCACAACATCGGCGAGATCGTGCGCTTCGGGCTGGCGCACGCGCCGACCGTGCGCGGCGTCCATTTCCAGCCGGTGAGCTATTTTGGCCGAACCCCGTCGGCGGGGCGCTACCCCGTCGCCCCCGCCGACGAGGATCGCATCACCTTGCCGGAGGTCATCTGCGCATTAGAGGTGCAAACCGAGGGCCTCGTGAAAATCAAGCACTTTGTGCCGCCCGGCTGCGAGAACGCGCGGTGCTCGTTCCACGGCAACTTCATCCAACTGGAGGATGGTCGCCTCCACGCCTGGACGCGCCATCAGGCGCGAACCTGCTGCTGTAGCCAGCCCAAACCGGCGGAAGAGGGCGCCGCCGAGTCCCGCGCTTTCGTCGCGCACCAGTGGGCCGCGCCGGAGCCGCCCGCTTTGGCCTCTGGCTCGCATAGCTCCAGCCTCGGCGGCTGGGATGAGCTGCTGGAGCGCGCGCAGACCCACATCTTCTGCATCTCCGGGATGGCCTTCCAGGATGCGTGGACGTTGGATCTGGAGCGGCTGCGCGATTGCTGCATCCACACCGTCGCGCCCGATGGCCGGATCGTGCCCTTCTGCGCCTACAACCTCACCGCGCGTGATGGGCGGAGCCTGTACCGGGATCGATGATGCTGACCCCGCTGGAACCCTGGATTGCGCGCAAAATCGGCGTAAGCCATCTCACCCGCGAGGCCCTCACTGCCTACCAACTCGCCGCGCTGAACGAGATGCTGGCCTGGGCCGGGGCGCGCAGTCGCTTCTACCGCGACCGGCTTCTCGGCACTGCGCTGGCCTCACTCGATGAGCTTGCCGCGCTGCCCTTCACCACCGCCGATGACATCCGCGCTGACCCACTGCGCTTCGTCTGCGTCTCGCAGGGCGAGATCGCGCGGGTGGTGACGTTGGACACCTCCGGCACGACGGGCGCGCCCAAGCGCCTCTACTTCACCGCCGAGGATCAGGAACTCACCGTGGACTTCTTCCAGGTGGGGATGTCTACCTTCACCAGGCCCGGCGACCGCGTGCTGATCCTCCTGCCGTGTGCGCGGCCCGGCAGCGTGGGCGATCTGCTGGCGCAGGCGTTGGCGCGGATGAGCGCGGAGGGCATCCGTCACGGCCCGGTGCGCGATGTCGCCGCGATATTGGATGTGATGGCCCGCTCCCAGGCGACGGGACTGGTAGGCATCCCTTCGCAGGTGTTGGCGTTGGCGCGCGCTCCCGCGCAGCCCGAGGCCCTGACGTTGCGCTTCGCCCTGCTCACCACGGATCACGTCCCGCGCGCTATCGTGAAGGCTGTCGAGGCGGCGTGGGGCTGCACGGTCTACAATCACTACGGGATGACCGAAATGGGGCTGGGCGGCGGCGTCGATTGCACGGCGCGATGCGGCTATCACCTCCGCGAGGCCGATCTCTATGTTGAGGTGATCGATCCGCGCACCGGCGCGCCGCTGCCGGACAGCGAGCGCGGCGAGATCGTCTTCACGACGCTCACGCGGCGCGGGATGCCCCTGATCCGCTATCGCACCGGCGATGTGGGCCGCTTCATCCCCGGCCCGTGTTCGTGTGGGACGGCGCTCAAGACGCTGACGCATGTCACCCACCGGCGTGATAACGTGATCGATGTGGGCGGTCGCCTGCTCCCACTATCGGCCCTCGACGAGGTGCTCTTCTCCCTCGCCGACGTGGTGGATTTCGCGGCGGCGTTCGCATCCGATCCCGCCAGACTGACGGTGACGATAGCCGCACATCGGGGCCGCGAGGTGGTGCCGGAAGCGCGGGCGGCGCTGCTCTCGCAGCCCGTCATCGCGCAGGCGGTGAAAGCGGGCGCGCTACGGCTCGAAGTGAATGTCACGCCAGCCATCGTTCCATCCCCGGCGAAGCGGTCGTTTTGTAACAGGGGGATCAAGTGATCTCCTAAA